>CAJOGK010000026.1 GCA_905234145.1 uncultured Prevotella sp.
TCGAATACACCCAGCACGAACCTCGAATGCCCAGTTTATTCAGGACATGGTGAATGCCGTAGAGGAAGTGAACGGTGAGCCCATGCAGCTGCACATGCTCACTTTTGATACTGAGCTGGATAATACCTTGTCGCTGCAAAAGGGTGGTGCGTATATCGACAAGCAGGCATTGCAATTGAAGGCGTTCCACAACGAAGAGGATGGACAGGCCTACTCGAATGTAGATAGTGTTTTCCAAGAGTTCTATGTGATTTGGAATTTTATCTATACAGGTACGCCTATCGCCTTGAAGAAAATGGTGAACGAGCAGAATTTTGGTTCTGGACTAGCCACGCGCTTGACCTGTATTCCGCTGCCAAGTACCAACTATGAGATGATGAGTCGCGAAAGCGTCGTAGATTACGACAGCGACGAGCGCTTGAAGCAGTGGGCAGAGAAGCTAGACCGTCTGAAGGGTGAGCTGTCTGTGCAGAAGATTGTAGATGAACTCTATGATTGGACGGAGCGCCGCATGGAAGATGCCAAGGAGAATGAGTCGCGTGCTGACGAAATGCTGCTGAAGCGATGCGCCTATCACGGGCTGAATTTCTCTGCGCCTTTCATCGCCATGCGCCATTGGGACAAGATGAAGCAGGATGGTAACTACTGGTGTGGTGAGTTTGAGACGGACGATGTGGATTGGAAGCTTGCTGAGCTCATCGTAAATATCCAGTACGCTTGTCAGCGCCACTACTTTGGTGCCATGGCCGAGGCTTATTTCGACAACAAGTTGAAGGATGCCAGCGTAAACCTGCAGCGCAAGCAGAAGACCTTTGAGGCTTTCGAGCGTTTGCCTGAGGAATTTACCAGCGAAGATGTGATGCGATGCTTTCATCTTGGCAGTAATGCCTCAGCTCGTAAGAAGGTGACGCGCCTGTATCGCGACCATCTAATAGAAAAAGTGGCGGATAGTAAGAAAGCGCTGTTCCGTAAAACAGGTACACAGATGCTATAAGTTTTCCCTAATGCCGCGGCATGCGGCACTGCGGCAGCGCGGCATTAGGATTTTCAGTTTATAAATAGTTATAGAATGAACAGTAACAAGTAATAGTAAGATGAAACTCTCTGAGCACTTTGTGCTCGGGGAGTTTACGAAGAGTAATCATCCTGAAGTGTATAACATCCCAAGTCATGTAGCAATTGAGAACATGAAAAGAATTTGTGGTTGGCTGGAAGTACTGCGCGACCGATATAACAAGCGGTATGGAGGAAATACACCTATTATAATTAATAGTGGTTATCGTAGTTCTCAATTAAACAAGAAAGTAGGTGGTGTATCAACCTCGAATCACCTTACTGGCTGTGCCGTGGATATCCGCTGTTATGGTATTGAGCAAGCGATACGCTATGCCACTATCCTTATGGATTATGCTGATGAATCAAAACAAGATTTCGACGAACTCTTTATCGAAAAGAACAAGTATAATTGCTACTGGGTTCACTTTGCCGTGCGACCTAAAGAGAATCGCAGAAAGATTGCATTCTTGAATGGATAATATTATTTCCCCCAGCTTTTAAGTTGGGGGAAAGTAGCTTTTTGCCACAATGAGTCAATAGAACCACAATTCTTAATATTTCTCTATGCGGCAGGTGTGAGTTTTCTGTTGCTTGTTGTAGCTGATGCCAACGAGCAACAGATTATCGGTATACTCAGCCACTTTTGCTGGATACTGCTTGCGTTTGATTTGGGCGATAGCAGAATCGGCATCCAGATTGTATTTCAGTTCCAATACGATAGCAGGCGAATCTACATGCTTGCGAGGTATCAATACCAGATCGGCAAAGCCCTTACCAGTGGCCAACTCGCGATGAATAATATAATCGCTCTTGGCATAATAGTATGCGATACTCAATACACAAGCTAATGAGTTTTCATCGTTATACGACAGGATGCTGGTATTCTCATCGTGGGCTGCATCCACACCTCGCGCTACTGCTTCCTCGTTGCCATCGAGCGTAGCCTGAAGCAGTTTCTCTGATTGCCTCAATGCCTTGACTACATGTTCCCAGCCAGTATCCTCTACAGCATTCGACAATTCTCCAGACACTTCGTAGTTGGGCACATAGCACTCGTTCTTGCGCCAGTTGAAAGACAGATAACCCAAATGTATCAACACCGTCAGCACGTCGTCTTTACTTTGGATAATTGTCATATCGTTCTGGAACTTCGTGGTATTTACCTTAACCCGTCCGCCACTCAACAAGATGAGTATATCATCTTTCAATCCGTCGAAATTCATCCTGATATAGCCTGCAATCGCATCGTAAGCACCCGTCGATGCCCAATAACTACTGCAACGACCGTCATAGACCGCCTGCATAACTGAATTAGGATTGAACATGGCAGGTTCATCACCTATCTGATAGCCGTCGTACCACTTCTCCAGTTCATCGATGTCCATTCCGTATTTCTCTGCTAACGTTCTTACTTCGTCTTTCGTAAACCCGAAATAGCCTGCTAACCTACGAGGCTCCACCATAGAGTATTCCCGGAAGTTGTTCAGCGCCGACTGTGTCTTGAACTTCTTAATGGGCAAGATTCCTGTCATATAGACCGCAGCAAAGACATCCATTCCCGACACGTCTTTGAACATCCGTCGCAACAGGTTTAAGTAATCCTCCATTACCTCAGGCTTCTTTTCTGCGAACTCACGACAGATAGCATCCCATTCGTCGATGATGAATACGAAGTGTTCGCCAGTTTCGATGGATATGCGCTGCAGGTATTTCATCAGATGCTCTCCCTCGCGATATGTAATCTGCGGGTATGCCTCCTTGATGTCATTTATCAGTTCTTCTTGGATGTGAGCAATAATTTGGTCATCATTAAAGCTAGTGATGAACGATGTCATATCGACATAGATGACAGGATATTTATTCAGGTGCTCCTCAAACGTAGGGTCTGAGGCTATCTGCAGGTCGGTGAATAGTTGGCGAGAGTCGCATGAATGGTCATAATAGGCTGCCAACATCTTGGCTGCCATTGATTTACCAAATCTGCGGCAACGAGTAACACAAGTGAATTTCCGCTCAGTGAAGAGTGACTTATTCACCTCTGCTATCAATCCCGTCTTGTCCACATATTCACTATTGCGAATTTGACGGAAACCAAAATTACCTTTGTTTATATATATACCCATACAGTCAAGAAATGAAAACCGCTGCAAATATACAATTTTCTTTTTAAACAACCAAACTCTATACCCTATTTTCGATACTCTGTCTATCGAAGAGACCATCTGATAAGTAAGTCTACGTTAACGATAACGTAAAAAAAGAGAGCGAAATGCGATGCGTTTCGCTTTTTTTTCGTAACTTTGCAGTCAAAACAAATAAACTTAGAAATAAAACAAATGGAACAAGTCTTTAGCTACATCTCAGTCATGATGCCTATCCTCTTTACGATCATCGGTCTTTGCATCGGTATGAAATTCGGAAAGTCTTTAAAATCAGGACTTTACGTAGGTGTCGGTTTCGTAGGCCTGGGTATTGTTACAGCCCTGCTAACCAACAATTTCGGCAATCCGCTCAGTGAGATTTCACGCCTTTACGACCTCCAACTCGGTGTATTCGACATGGGTTGGCCTGCTGCTGCAGCCGTGGCGTACAATACGGCTGTGGGCGCACTTATCATCCCCATCTGTCTGGGTGTGAACTTCCTGCTATTGATTACTAAATGTACGCGTACCGTAAATATAGACCTTTGGAACTACTGGCACTTCGCCTTTATCGGAGCCGTGGCTTATTTCGTGATGGATCAGAGTCTGGCGTGGGGTTATTTCGCAGCGATCGTATGCTACATCATTACACTTGTGATGGCCGACTTGACAGCTGAGAAGTTCCAAGGCTATTACGACGATATGGATGGTATCTCTATCCCCCAGCCTTTCTGCCAAAGCTTTACGGCCTTTGCCATTGGCATCAACTGGCTGCTTGATAAGATTCCAGGATTCTCAAAGCTCGATATCGATGCCGAGGGACTGAAAAAGAAGTTTGGTGTATTGGGCGAGCCTATCGTACTGGGTGTGATTGTAGGTGCCCTGATTGGTGCTGTGGCTCAGCTCGATATTAAGAAGGTGCTCTTTCTGGGTGTAACGATGGGAGCCGTGATGGAGCTGATTCCACGTATTACCAAGCTCTTTATCGATGGTTTGAAGCCAATCGCTGAAAAGACACAAGAGGTGGTTCAGAAGAAGTGGGCTGGCAAGAAGGTGTATATCGGCATGTCACCTGCACTGGTGATTGGTCATCCAACGACCCTCGTGGCTTCGCTCATCTTGATTCCACTGGCGCTCCTGATGGCGGTAGCCCTGCCTGGCAATGAGTTCTTGCCACTGGCTTCGCTCGCTGGTATGTTCTATGTGTTTGTAATGGTATTGCCTTATACCAAGGGTAATGTGGTAAAGACCCTGATCGTAGGTATTGTAACGGTAGGTATCGGCCTGTGGTTTGTAACCGATATGGCGCCAGCTTTTACACAGGCAGCCCAGACGGTGTATGCCCAGACACAGGATCCTGCCGCTAAGATACCTGAAGGCTTCCAGGCTGGTGCGATTGACTTCGCCTCATCGCTCTTTGGTTGGGTGATCTTTAAGTGTGTTGACAGTCTGGCTTACATCGGTGCAGGCATCCTGAGCCTCATCACCATCGGTATGGTGTTTTGGAACCGCAAACGCATCGTAGCTGATGAAAAGGCTGCTAAGGAGTAAATTTTAGTCTAAGGAATTTAGGAATCTAGGATTTTTTATTCCTTAATTCCTATATTCCTTAGAAAAAAAATCCGTAGAAAAATATATCCTTAGAAAGAAACAAAAAAATCCGTAGAATAAAAAATAAAACAACAATGAAGAAAACAATTTTGACTTTAATGCTTATGGGTAATTTGACGATTGGCTTTGGCCAGCAGAACGTGAATTTCCAGACGGCCTGCCATCCCGAGGACGTAAAACACTACGACACGAAGACACTTCGCGAGCGCTTCGTGATGGAGAAAGTAATGGTGGCCGATGAGATTAACCTAACCTATTCTCACTACGACCGCTTTATCTTCGGTGGTGCAATGCCTGTGAACAAGACCTTGAAACTGGAGAACTTCCAAGAACTCGGTCTTGACGTAGATCCTGGTATCAAGGAGAAGTATTTCCTTTACAACCGCGAACTCGGCATCGTGAACTGCGGTCTGGGTGACGGTACTGTCATCGTAGATGGTAAGGAGTATGCCCTCGCCCCCAAAGAGGCACTCTACATCGGTCGAGGCCATATCGGCAAGGATCAGGACGTGAACAAAGAAGTGCTTTTCCGCTCGAAAGATCCGAAGAACCCAGCCAAGTTCTATCTGAATTCCGCCACGGCCCATCAGCACTACAAGACCCAGTGGATAACGCTCGACGGTCGTAAGGGCTCGTTGAAAGCAGCCGTTTGGGGACCTGTTGGTTCGCTGGAAGAGTGCAACAACCGCACGGTTTATAAGCTGATTGTGAACGATGTGCTGGAGGAAGGTCCATGTCAGTTGCAGCTTGGTTTGACACAGTTGAACCCAGGTGCAGCCTGGAACACGATGCCCCCTCACACCCACGGTCGCCGTATCGAGGCCTACTATTATTTCAATCTGCCTCAGGAGCAGACGATCGCCCATATCATGGGTGAGCCTCAGGAGAGTCGCGTGGTATGGCTGCATAATGAGCAGGCTATCATGAGCCCCGAGTGGTCGATGCACGCTGCTGCTGGTACTTACTACTACACCTTCATCTGGGGTATGGCTGGCGAGAACCTCTACTATAACGACAAGGATAACATCCCCGTCATCGATATCAAGTAAATCGTAAATTTGTAAATCGTAAATAAAATGGCTCCCGTACAAACTACTAAGATGTCCAACTTCCGCTGGGTCATCTGTGCGTTGCTCTTTCTGGCAACTACCGTTAACTATATGGACCGTCAGGTCTTGTCGCTCACATGGAAAGACTTTATAGCCGTAGACTTCCACTGGACCGACGCCGACTATGGTACCATCACAGGTCTCTTCTCACTCTTCTATGCCATTGCCAACCTGTTTGCCGGTAAGTTTATCGACTGGATGGGCACCAAGAAGGGTTATCTTATCGCAATCTTCGTATGGTCTACAGGTGCTGTTCTCCACGCAGGCTGTGGCTGGATGGCTATGACCATTGAGGGCTATGACTCTATCGAAGCTCTGCGTGCCGTTCAGGCCGGTAGCGATGCCGCTATAGCCATCGCCACCATCTCGGTATGGCTATTCCTTAGCTGCCGTCTGATACTCGCTGTCGGTGAGGCTGGTAACTTCCCTGCTGCCATCAAGGCTACCGCAGAGTATTTCCCTGCAAAGGACCGTGCTTTCTCAACCTCTATCTTTAATAGTGGTGCTTCTGTAGGAGCCCTGGCAGCCCCTGCAACCATTCCCCTCCTGGCGCGTGCCTGGGGCTGGGAGATGGCCTTTATCATCATCGGTGTGCTGGGCTACGTATGGATGGGCCTCTGGTTATGGCTCTACGACAAACCTCGTAAGAACAAGCGCGTCAATCAGGCTGAGCTCAACTATATCGAGCAGGACATCGACCTGGCAGAGGTTCAGGATCGCGACCATGTGAAAGAAGAGAAGGCCATCCCGTTCTTCAAATGTTTCAGCTACAAGCAGACTTGGGCTTTCCTCGTTGGTAAGTTCATGACCGATGGCGTATGGTGGTTCTTCCTCTTCTGGGCACCAGCATATTTCAGCGACCAGTATGGCTATACCTCCGATTCCACCATGGGTATTCTGCTTATTTTCACCCTCTATTTTATCGTAACGGTACTCTCAATCGGTGGTGGCTATCTGCCAAAGTACTTTGTCGAGAAGCGCGGCATGAACCCCTATCTGGGCCGTATGCGCGCCATGCTGATATTTGCCTGCTTCCCCGTATTGGGCTTGCTGGCTCAGCCTATGGGTGCGTATAGCGCTTGGTGGCCCGCTATCTTGATTGGTCTGCTGGGTGCTGGTCATCAGGCTTGGAGTGCCAACCTCTTCTCTACCATCGGTGACATGTTCCCAAAGAGCACCATCGGTACAATTGTAGGTTTGGGTACGATGACGGGTGGTTTCGGTTCTATGGCCATCAACATGGGGTCAGGTAACTTCTTCACCTGGGCAGCTGCGCAAGGCAGTGCTTTCACCTTCTTCGGTTTCGAGGGCAAACCAGCTGCCTACATGGTAGTATTCTGCATCTGTGCCGTGGCTTACCTCATCGGCTGGTGTATCATGAAATCTCTCGTTCCAAAATACAAGCCCATCGTGGTTGAAGACTAATCGCTACAAGACAGTTTCTTTGCCTGTTCCAGCGCTTCAATGACCTTGTCGCACCACTGGTCGAACTCAGGGTCATCCTCTTGCAGCTCGGGATGAGCGAGAATATAGTCAACACAGCGTCTAACGCCCTCGTCGAAGCGTGTCGTGGCCTGGAATCCGGGAACGGCACGCTTCAACTTTGTACAGTCGAAGATAACCGTTTCCGCCTTGTCACCAATGAGGTTGCCCTCCAAGTCGTAGTCCTTTGGACAAACAGCAGCCAGGAAGTCGGAGGCAACGTGATAGAGCTGCGGCACCGTGTTCAGTGCCTGGCCGACACATTCATAAATCTGGTTCCACGTCAGCTGCTCGTCGCTCATAATCTGGAATGCCTCTCCAATGGCCTTCGGATTGCCAAGCAGCCCGATGAAGCCGCGCGCAAAGTCCTCATTCCACGTCAGCGTCCATAGCGAGGAGCCGTCGCCATGCACCAGCACGGGCTTGCCCTCCAGCATACGCTTCAACACCGGCCAGCTGCCTTTCGGGCCGTGAATGCTCACAGGGACGCCGCGCTCGCAGTAGGTGTGAGAGGGACGGACGATAGTCACGGGGAATCCGTTCTCGCGATACTCCTTCATCAGCAGTTCCTCGCAGGCAATCTTATTACGTGAGTACTGCCAATGGGGATTCGCCAGCGCGGTACCCTCTGTGATATAGGGACTGCGCACTGGTTTCGCATATGCTGAAGCCGAAGAAATATAGACATACTGCTTGGTACGTCCGCTGAACAAGCGGATGTCGCGCTCCACCTGCTCAGGCACAAAGCCGATGAACTCGCAGACAGCATCGAACTGCGCGTCGCCCAAACCAGCGAGCACACTTTCCGTGTCGTCGATGTCGGCAATCACCTGTTTCACACTTCCGGGCACTTCCTGCTTGCGTGTGCCTCGATTCAACAGCCACAGTTCGTGGCCGCTTTCAGCTAACTGTCGGGTGATGGCACTGCTGATCGTGCCAGTACCACCAATCATGAGAATTTTCATAGATACCAATATTTAGTTAAATCCTATTCGTAATGTCTGATTCTAACGTCGATGCCGTCACCTTGGAGCTGTCCTGGGATGTCACTTAGGTCTGTCTGTCCGTAGTGATAGGGGAACACGACTTTTGGCTTGATGATTTTCGCAGCCCTAATCAGCTGCGCAGGTGTCATCGTGTAGGGTTGGTTGCAAGGCAGGAAAGCAATGTCGATATCCTTGATGGCTGACATTTCTGGAATGTCCTCCGTGTCGCCTGCAATGTAGACTCTCAGACCGTCAATGGTCAGGATGTAGCCATTGTCTCGTCCTTTGGGATGAAACTGTGTATGTCCCTCAGTAATGTTATATGCAGGAACAGCCTCAATGGTAAAATCATTGGCTATCTGCAACTTATCGCCATTGGCCATCACCTCACCAGAACCATACATATCGGCACATCGCTTGTTAGTAATGAAGCGAGTTTTCTCGCCAGATAATATCTTGATGGCATCTTGGTTGAAGTGATCGCCGTGCTCGTGAGTCACCAAGAGATAATCCGCCTTGGGCATGGCGGTATAGTCTATTACCTTGTTGCCAAGCTTCGTCACAGGGTCGATTTCAATCTCCTTGCCGTCATACTGGATTCTGATGCTGGCATGTACCAAGGCGTGGAACGTTACGGTCTTGCCGCTTTTGGTCTTGAAAACGTCCACCTCGTATGTCTCAGTAGTGGTGACAGGCTTCCCAGCTTCTTTCCACGCCAAGATACCGCCTTTAAGGTTCACGCACTTATAGCCGATGTCTGCCAGTTTCCCTGCTGCATTGGCAGAGCGGCGACCACTGCGGCAATAGATGGCAATGGTCTTATCCATCGGCAGTTTTGCCTTGGCTTGCTCCATGAAGTCGCTCTGGAACTGGTCGATAAGAACGGCTCCTTTGATATGTCCTTCGGCAAACTCGTCGGCTTTCCTTACGTCGAGGATTACTACATTAGGGTCTGCAATCAATTCGGCAAACTCCTTTACTTCCATGTTCTCAAAGTTCTGGCTGCATGCTGTGTTAAGTCCGAGAGCAGCCAATAAGCAAGTCATAATCTTCTTCATATCCTAATATTTTTCATTTTTGTGATATGGCTACAAAGATACAAACTTTTTTGAAAGTAAGTAAGTTTTTTAGGATTTTTGAATCAACTTTTGTTAATAATTGGGCATAAAATTAGAAACTATTATCCTTTTTTCGTACCTTTACACGCAGATTTGATATGTTTTGTGATAAGATAGACCAGATTATATGATTAGAAAAGCTGAAAAAAGAGACATACCGAGTATCATTGAACTGCTGCATCAAGTGGACATGGTGCATCACGTGATACGTCCTGACTTGTTCAAACCGAACACGACCAAGTATAATGAGCAAGAGCTCGAAGCCTTGCTCGGCAATGAAAACAAACCCATCTTCGTTTTTGAAGATGGAGAAGTTTTAGGCCATGCTTTCTGCATGATAACAGAAGTCAAGGATGACAAATTGCTTCAGGACATTAAGACGCTGTATATCGATGATATCTGCGTGGATGAAAAGGCTCGCGGCAAACATGTTGGAAAAGCGTTATATGAATATGTACGCGATTATGCCATAGCAATAGGCTGCAACAACATCACCTTGAATGTATGGGAGGGTAACGATCCTGCGTCAAGTTTCTATAGGAACATGGGCATGAAAGTTCAGAAAACAACAATGGAAATACTTTTATGAAGAAAATACTGTTCCTACACGGATTCTATGCCAGTGGTCTGTGTATACCGGCAGTGGCGCTGCGCGAGGCTTTCGCGGGGCGTGCGGAGGTAATCACGCCCGACTTGCCGATGCATCCAAAGGAGGCGATTAGATTCATCCGCGAGTTGATAGAGGACGAACAGCCTGACCTCCTGATAGGCAACAGTTGTGGGGCGTTCTATGCTCAGATGGTTGCTCCCGTTGTGGGCATCCCAGCCTTGCTGGGCAATCCGCACTTCAGGATGACGGAGTTCCTGAAGCCACGTATTGGCGCGCATCAGTACAAGTCGCCACGAAAGGACGGCAAGCAGAACTTCGTCATTAATGAAGCCCTCATTGAGGAATTTGCCGAAATGGAGGCCATCCAGTTCTTAGACAAGCCAAGCGACGAAGCCGAGCGTGATAACTGTCGCCCTGACTTCCAAGACCGTATATGGGGCTTGTTCGGCGAACAGGACACGCTGGCTCACTTTGAGCCACTCTTCTTGCAGCACTACAAACGCTCGTTCCACTTCCCAGGCGGACATACGCCTACGGCAGAGGAAGTCCGTAACTGGTATGTGCCATTGGCAGAAAAAATGTTAGGACAAGCATCATCTCTTTAGTCATTTTAGTATGAAGAGGGCTTTCTTAAGATGTTTCAGGCTATATTTGCCAATGAATTTAATAAGAATTGTGATTTACTACTTAAAAGAACTATATGATTATGAGAAAAATGTTATTCTGCCTTTTGATAATGTTTTGCGAGTGTAGCATCAATGCACAAGATCAGTGTTTTGAGAATCCGCCACAAGAGGCTCGCCCTTACGTGTGGTGGCATTGGCTTAATGGTAATACATCTAAAGACGGAATCCAAAAGGACTTGGAATGGATGAACCGCATCGGCATTGCCGGTTTTCATCAGTTTGATGCTGGCGGTACAATGATGCAGGGTCTGCCACCCGTAGTGCCACAAACAACGTATCTGAGTGATGCTTGGAAAGAGAACTTCGCCTACGCCATCCATCTGGCCGATTCGTTGGGCATGGAGGTGGGCATTGCCTCTGCACCAGGATGGAGCAGCACCGGTGGCCCTTGGGTAGAGCCCGCTGATGCGATGAAGAAACTCACCTGGCGCACATTGGAAGTGAAAGGTAATGGCAAGAGTCAGACACTGACACTACCCGAGCCATACAAGACGATCGGCCGTTTCCAGAATGTGAGTGCTGGCATTTATGCGCCCGTGTTTGAAAAGATGCCCCAGTGGTATCAGGACATTGCCGTGGTGGCCATAAAGGTGCCGGAGGCAGAAAAGAGCATGCAGGAACTCGGCGCCACCATCACTACCAGCGGTGGAAACTTCACCGTGGAGCAACTCACCAACGGTGATATCAACGACGGATCTGAACTGGCCATTAATAAAGAAGGTACGCATGCGTGGATTCAATACAACTTTCCCGAGGCTGTAACCATCCGTTCTTTCACTTTAGTAGGCGGACAGGTGCAGGGACAGTTCGACCATAACCGAATCTACGACAATGCACTCCTATGCAGTCAGGACGGCAAGACTTGGACGGAGGTAATCCGTATACCTTCCTCTAATCTGGCACAGATTACCGTGGACATCCCCGAAACCACCGCCAAGTACTTCCGCCTGACGGTAATCAATCCGCAGCCAGACTATAGTTTGGTCATATACGGCGCTCAGGTGGTGATACCCACAGGCACCCTCATCCATGAGTGGAAACTGAATACGGTATATAAGGTAAACCACGCTGAAGAAAAGGCTGGTTTCGCCTCGCCAGGAGACCTGTTAAAACTCCCCACACCGACCACAGATGCTCCAGTACAAGAGACCATCGACCTGACCGATAAAGTGAAAGACGGTGTCCTTACGTGGAAAGCTCCTGCTGGCAAGTGGCGTATCTACCGCTTCGGTGCTTCCCTCACGGGTAAGCAGAACCATCCTGCTCCACCAGAAGCCACAGGTCTGGAGGTGGACAAACTGGATGCGGATGCCTGGAACCGCTATTTCCATACCTATTTAGATATGTATAAGGATGCTGCCAACGGTCTGTTAGGCGCGCGCGGCATACAGTATCTGATGATTGACAGTTACGAGGCCGAACACATGACGTGGACGCCCAAGATGGAACTGGCTTTCAAAACCGCCAGAGGCTATGACCTAAGATTGTGGCTACCTGCCCTCACTGGTGAGATCATTGGTTCTTCCAAGGCCACTGAGGACTTCCTCTTCGACTGGCGGGAAACCATCGGCGAACTTTTTGCTGCCAATTACGACCGTGTGAACGACATCCTCCACGAATACGGGATGAAGGGTCGCTATACGGAAAGTCACGAGAATGCCCGTACCTTTGTGGGTGACGGTATGGATCCTAAGCGCACCGCTACCGTGCCGATGGCTGCCATCTGGACGGTAGGTGCCCAAGAAAGCATCCCTTATCAAGCCGATATCCGCGAATCGGCATCAACCGCCCATATCTACGGACAGAACATCGTGGCTGGCGAAAGCTTCACCACCAACGGTATGCTGGGCGGTGCCTACACCTGGTATCCCGGCAATCTAAAGGAAGTGGCCGATGTGGCCCTGATGAGCGGTCTTAACCGTTTCTTTATCCACGAAAGCCCTCACCAGCCCTCCGATGACATCCGTCCTGGTCTGGGGCTTCTGATCTTTGGCCAATGGTTCAGCCGTCATGAGACGTGGGCAGAATATGCCAAGTACTGGCTAGACTATCTGGCCCGCAGCAGCTACTATCTGCAGGCTGGCCGCAATGTGGCCGATGTGCTCTGGTTCTATGGCGAAGACACCAACATTGCCATGACATACGCCAAGGCCCTGCCCGATGTGCCAGACAGCTATAACTATGATTTCTGCAGTCCGCACGCCCTGCTCAACTGCATCTCGACTAAGGACTATAAGGTGATAGCCCTAGGAGAACATGCGCAGAATATGAGCATAGAAATACTCCGGAAACTGCATCAATTGGTTTCTGAAGGCGTATTCCTCATTGGCAAGGAGCCAGTGAGTATGGCTGGGCGCAATGACAATGCCAAGGAGTTCGAAGATCTGAAAACCGACATCTGGCATACTGGCCGCACGAATGTATGGACTGGCAGCGTGGCCGAGGGACTCAAGCAATCTGGCGTGACTCCTGACTTCCAGAGTTCTGTTCCTGGCGTACGCTTTGTACATCGCATGGACGGCAACCGTAATATCTACTGGGTGCGCAACTTCAGTGGCAAGGAAGTGGATACGGATATCGTGCTCCGCGATGCCAAGGGCACCCTTTCCGTGATGAATCCCGTCAATGGCAAGCCCGTTTATGGTGCGCTCAAGGACGGACGACTGCACTTAGGGGCCGATGATGCTCTGTTCATCGTCGCTGATCCCGCTGCCGCACCTCTGGCAGAACCCACACCTCTAATACCCGCTGGCGAAGTGGCTCTCGATGGTCCTTGGACGGTTTCCTTCGATGGTCAGGATGCTCCTGAAGGCACCCGCACATGGCCGTCGCTATCCTCCCTCACGGCGTCTGACGAGCCAAACGTGAAGTATTTCTCTGGCACCGCCACCTATCAGAATACTTTCACCCTGCCTAAGAAAAACCTGCCCGCAGGTCTCAGCATCAACCTCGGAGAAGTGGGACAGATGGCCGATATTTTCATCAATAGCGAACACGTGGACTTCCTGTGGAAAGCCCCGTACAAGGTGAACTACGAAGGCCTGTTGAAGCCTGGTAAGAACACCATCGAAGTAAAGGTGATAAATACCTGGGTGAACCGCCTCATCGGCGATGGCCAGCCCGGCGTGGAGGGTCACAGCTTCACGCCCGTGGCCTTCTATGGCGTCAAGAGCCTCTCGCAGAATATGGGTACTCTCATCCCCTCCGGTCTGATGGGTCCAGTGCGTTTGGAAATTCTAAAATAACTTAATGAGGTTTGATTGCTGCGCGAACTTGTCAACGTCATTGAAACGTATCTGCAGCGGCACCACTACGGAGCAACAAGATAGAGGGTGTGCCAAAATTGACACACCCTCACTTAAATTACGAATTTCAAAACAAATCTACTCTGTGAGACCACGATTCTTCATAGTGGCATTGAGCAGCGTCAGATAAGTATGCATCTGATTCGTGTTGAGAATGTAGCGCATCCACTTAACATCGTTGTCGATGGCACGCTTAACCAATGCCTCACGGTCATTCTTCCCATACTGTGCAGCAAACATCAGCTCTGAAGCGAATGTGTGGTGAATGTTCTCAACAGCCTCCTTCTTTGTTAATTTCACGTTAATTCGATGGGAGACGGAGCAGGCAACAGGGTGGAATTGTCTACAATTTCAGAATCTCTATTGTCTTGCCGTCAACGCGAATGACACCACTCTCCTGAAGTTCGTTAAGCGCACGTTGCAGGGAAAACTTTTGGATGCCGAAATGATCGGCCAGCTCCTGACGCGACATGGGGAGGATAATTGTGTTTGACTTTTGACGGCGTTGCTCCTCTTTCAAGAAGAAAATGATCTTATCGCGGACATTCAACAGAAGCATTCCCACCTTCTTAGTAAGTCCGGCTATCAGGTTTGAAAGAATAACGGCAAAATTCTTTGCCAGACGGGAATCAAGTTCGAGCAGTCGTTCAAAATCTGCCGACAGGATTCGCAATACCCTCGTGTTTGTCGTTGCCTGTACCGTTACAGGGTATCTGCGGTCTCGGGCAAAGAGGAATGCCGGTGCGAACATATTGCCTGCATGAAAGGTTGACATACGGATATAGCGGTCAGAGGTACTTTCAAGATAAGCGACCACCTCACCTTCTATTAAGATGTTTGCATGAAGACAATCCTCACCGGTAACAAAAAGAAAGTCACCTTTATATAAACGTATCACACGATAACGAATAGCGTGCATCAAATCTATGATCTCGTTATCGGTAAGTCCTTCAAAAAGCGGACACTTGCGAATGCCCTCAAGCGTATCTATATCCATAATTGATGCAAAGATAAAGATAATCAACTAATTATCCTTAAAATTAACACATTTTATACAACCATGGCACATTTGTTACCAGTCCCTATCCCCATTTATGAGTATATTTGCGACCTAAAACCTGTTGAAATGAACGTTGGAGAGAAAAAGAAGATAGGATTGATTGTGATGGCGGGCGTTATTTGCGGCCTTGGCGGATTGTTTATGTATCTGCTCAGGGCGCATACCTATTTTATAGGTGACAACCCGTCGGCCTGCGTCAACTGCCACATCATGACACCTTATTATGCTACATGGAGCCACTCGTCGCACGGACGCATCGACAACCAAAAGAATGGTGCCACCTGCAACGACTGTCACGTGCCCCATCAGAACCTGGCCGTTTATTACGGTTTCAAGGCGGTTGACGGCTTGAAGCATACGGCATATTTTGTGGGCCACATGGAACATCAGGCCATTAAGGCCGAGACGCTGACGGGACAGGTGGTGATGGACAACTGCATCCGCTGTCACGAGCAATTGAACACTGAGTTTGTAAAGACGGGCCGTATGGGCTATATGACCCAGCAGGCTCAGGGTGGTAAGGTATGCTGGGACTGTCATCGCAACGTACCCCACGGCGGCATGAACTCGCTGATGGCGACACCAGGAGCCGAAGGCGTCACACCGCTGCCACCGTCTCCCGTGCCAGATTGGCTGCAGAAGATGATGAACTAAACAACGGATTAAACGGATTTTACGGATTAAGCAAACAATATAAAACGAAATATTATGGCTAAGCAATTGAAACAATGGCAAGGTTGGATTCTCTTCGGAGGATCGATGGCAGTGGTCTTTATCTTGGGACTGCTCGTTTCGTCGCTAATGGAGCGCAGGGCCGAGGTGGCCAGCGTGTTTAACAACAAGCGCACCGTGTTTGAGGACTCGATAGTGGCACAGAACGAGAAGTTCAAGGCCGACTATCCGCGTGAGTACGAGACATGGGCGATGACGGAGGACACCACATTTAAGTCGAAATACAACTCGTCGCAGGAGGTGGATGTACTCGAACAGCGTCCTGAGATGGTGGTGCTGTGGGCTGGTTACGCCTTTTCGCGCCACTACAACACGCCTCGCGGTCACAAACACGCCCTGGAGGATATGCGCAAGATTCTGCGTACAGGCAACCCTGGCATCCAGATTACGCCCGACTCCATCGCTGCCGATATGCAGCCCGCTACCTGTTGGACGTGTAAAGGACCTGATGTGCCTCGCATGATGCGTGAGCTCAGCAGCTCGAAGTCTGTGATGGATCCCGCCAACTTCTACGCCAAGAAGTGGAGCGAGCTGGGTGCCGAAGAAGTAAATACCATCGGATGCTCCGACTGTCACGATGCCCGCACGATGGATCTGCGCCCTGCCCGTCCTGCCCTCTACGAGGCTTTTGCCCGTCGCGGTCTGGATGTGAAGAACGCCACCCATCAGGAGATGCGCTCGCTGGTGTGCGCCCAGTGCCACGTGGAGTACTATTTCATCAAGCCTAACGACCCAAACAATCCTGGCAAGGCCAACTACCTGATGTTCCCGCACGACAAGGGCCTGACTTGCGAAACTGCTGAGGAGTACTACGACGAGATTGGTTTCTACGACTATATCCATCCGCTGTCGAAGACCAAGATCCTGAAGGCTCAGCATCCTGGATGGGAGATGTCGCAGCAGGGCATCCACGCCCAGCGCGGTGTGTCGTGTGCCGACTGTCACATGCCGTATAAGCAGGAGGGCGGTGTGAAGTTCAGCGACCACCAGATTCAATCACCGTTGGCCAAGATCGACCGCACCTGCCAGACCTGCCACCGTCAGGATGCCGAGGTACTGCGCCAGAATGTCTATGAGCGTCAGGAGAAGTGCAACGAGGTGCGCAACCGTGCCGAGCAGGAGCTGGCCCGTGCCCACTTCGAGGCGAAGTTCATCATCGACAAGGGAGCTACAGAGGCTGAGATGGCTCCCATCCAGGCCCTGCTCCGCAAGAGTCAGTGGCGTTGGGACTATGCCATCGCCTCGCATGGTGCTACCTTCCATGCACCGCAGGAGGTCACTCGCCTACTCTCTCACTCTGTTGACTATGCCCAGCAGGCCCGCTTGCTTATTGCCCGTGTCGCTGCTAAGTATGGACATACCGAAGCCATCCCAGTGCCCGACTATAGCACCAAGGCCAAGGCTCAGGCTGCTATCGGTCTCGACATGAAGACCTTGAACGAGAACAAGCAAAGGTTCTTGCAGGAAATCGAGCCCAAATGGATTGAGGAAGCAAAGAAAAACGGCAAATTAATTGAAATCTAAGATTTTTGTTGTATCTTTGCAGCAAATTTCTTTGGATATGTGGACTAGACCTTGGAATATGAAAGAAGGCTTCCTCATTGGAGGAGGCCTTATCATTGCAGGACTGGCACTACAGTTGAGTGTCGGTCCTGTAGTGTGGGATGCGTTTGCTTGGCCTGCCAACGGCATTGTGCTGTCAGGATTCTTTATGTTGATAACAACGATGGTCTACTTGCGTAAGATAGTATATGCCTTCCAATGGATGTCGACGTATCAGGCAGCCATCCCTGCTATGGTATATGCTGTGGTACTGACCATTATCATGGGACTGACGCGCCAGCAGGTGGACGGCACATGGCTGAACAACATGCTGTCGTTCTGGCCATTCGTCCTTATCTATGTCTATATCGCGGTGATTCTCGGACTTACGATCCACCGAAGATTTCGTAAAATATTCCGAGGTGAAGGATCGATGAAACGCGATATCCCCTTTATGCTGAATCACTTGGGTCTCTTTATCGCCCTTACTACGGCCACATTAGGCAATGCCGACATGCAGCGCGTAAAGATGATTTGTGGCATCAGCGAGCCTGAATGGAGAGCATTGGAACAAGGGGGTGCTGTCAAAGAGATGCCGATAGCCATCGAGCTGAAACGTTTCATCATGGAAACTTACGATGACGGCTCGCCCAAGCGTTTCGCCTCTGAGATTCAGATACTGACGAAATCGGGCAAAAATATCGAGACCACCGTGGATGTGAACAAACCCTACGAGGTGGACGGATGGAAAATCTATCAGTACGGCTACGACACACAGATGGGCGCTCAGAGCCAGATTTCTATACTCGAACTCGTTAGCGACCCGTGGTTGCCTTGGGTATATACAGGTATCTATATGATGCTGGCAGGAGCAGTTTGTATGTTTGTAATTGGAGGGAGGAAATGCGCATGAGTTGGGAACATTTTATATATTTCGCGATTGCATCCGTACTGCTCTGGGCTGTGGGAGCATGGGCAGCATGGCGTAATAAGGCGACGATCGCCTATTCGACCACCGTACTCGGACTATTGGTATTCTTTGCATTCATCTTCTCGATGTGGATCTCCCTGGAACGACCGCCATTGCGTACGATGGGCGAAACACGACTCTGGTATTCGTTTTTCCTGCCATTAGCGGGTCTCATCGTTTATTCGCGCTGGAAGTACAAATGGATTCTGTCGTTCTCAACCATCCTCGCACTGGTGTTTATCTGCGTGAACCTCTTTAAGCCGGAGATACACGACAAGACACTGATGCCCGCCTTGCAGAGCCCTTGGTTTGCGCCCCACGTTATCGTCTATATGTTCGCCTACGCCGTGCTCGGTGCAGCGGCAGTGATGGCTTTGTTTCTTCTGTTTAGGAAGACCGCTCACCTCACACCGCTCACCTCTGAAATGGAGATCACAGACAATCTCGTTTATGTCGGCCTTGCCTTCCTCACCATCGGCATGCTTTTTGGCGCTCTTTGGGCGAAGGAAGCCTGGGGGCACTACTGGTCGTGGGATCCCAAAGAGACCTGGGCCGCCATCACCTGGCTTGCCTATCTCGTCTATGTCCACTATCGCCAGCTGCCTCGCCATCGCGAACGTCTGGCGCTCTGGATGCTCATCGGCTCTTTCGTCCTCCTACAGATGTGTTGGTGGGGCATTAACTATCTGCCCTCCGCCCAAGGTTCAAGCGTACATACTTACAAATGAGCAGGATTATCAGAAAAGCAAGACCAACAGGCAAATGGCGTTACTATGTAGGTATGGTGTATTTCCTCTCCATGCTCCATGTATCAGGAAACTTCACGCTCTAACGCAGATGGCACAGAATTTTAAAGACAACGGATTAAACGGATTTCACGGATTGGTTGCGCGGGATCTATTAATAATCCGTTTAATCCGTAAAATCCGTTGTTTTTTTATTCTGTGTATATGGTGTATATGCACGACAGTGTCAGCACAGGAGGACTCGACAGATGTCTTTTTCCGCCATTTGCAACTGAATGAACTGACGGTGACGGGTGTGACGGGCGATACGAAACTGAAACATGCCACAGCACCCGTAAGCATCGTATCCCCACAGGTGCTCAGGGCGACGGCTTCAACCAATATTATCGATGCCATCGCCCACCAGCCAGGTGTCAGCCAACTGACCACAGGCGGCAGTATCTCGAAACCCATCATCCGCGGATTGGGCTATAACCGTGTCGTGGTGATGAGTGAAGGGGTGCGCCAGGAGGGTCAGCAATGGGGCGACGAACACGGCGTAGAGGTCGATGGCAGCAGCGTGAACAGCGTCGAGATACTGAAAGGCCCTGCCTCGCTGATGTACGGCTCTGACGCGATGGCAGGTGTGGTTATCCTGCACGCTCAGCCCACACTCGCCGAGGGCGAGATGAGGGCTAACGTCAGCACCGAATATCAGACCAACAACGGCCTTTTCCACTACTCGCTACAGATGGCCGGCAATCAGAAAGGTTTTGTGTGGGATGCCCGTTTCAGCGACAAGATGGCCCATGCCTATAAGAATAAGTACGACGGCTACGTGCCTGGCTCGCAATTCCGTGAACGGGCTGGACGACTGATGCTGGGTGTGAATAAAGCATGGGGACACTCGCGACTCACTTGGACGGCTTATCACCTGACACCAAGCATCAGCGAGGGCGAGCGCGACCCAGAGACAGGAGAACTCACCTCTAACTACTCACCGCTCACCTCTTACAAGAAGTCCCTACCCTTCCAGCAGGTAAAACACTACAAACTGGTGTGGGACAATTCGCTCAATCTCTCGTCAGGCTACCTCAAGGCTATCATCGGCTATCAGCAGAACAAGCGTCAGGAATTCGAGGAGAGTGCCGATGACTACGAGCTGTTTTTCAGATTGCATACGCTAACTTACGACCTACGATATATTACCAATGAGTGGAAGGGCTGGAAGCTGTCTACGGGCATTGGCGGCATGTATCAGAAGTCGGGTAATAAAGGCGAGGAATATCTGATTCCCGATTACCGTCTCTTCGACTTCGGCATCTATGCCACCGCCTCGAAAAGTCTTGGCGACCGCTGGACGCTGAACGGTGGTGTGCGTTATGACCACCGCCGACTGCACGGATATCCTCTGATGGAGGATGGCGAGCAGCGTTTTGTGGATTTCACGCGTCATTTCAATGGCTTCACGGGTAGCATCGGTGCCGTCTGCAACATCAACGAGCACTTCAACCTGCGCCTGAACCTCGCCCGTGGCTTCCGCACACCCAACATGAGCGAACTGGCCTCGAACGGTGTGCATGAGGGCTCATTGCGCTATGAGATAGGAAACCAGCTGCTGAAGGCCGAATACAGTCTGCAGGCCGACCTCGGTATCGATTTCACCTCGCGCTATGTCTCTGCACAGCTGGCACTCTTCGCTAACCGCATCAACAATTACATCTTTATACGAGGTGAGGGGCAAGAGGTTGGAGGTGAGAGAATAGACTATCCCGTCTATGTCTATACCCAGGGCGATGCCCGATTGCTGGGTTTCGAAGCTGGTGTCGATTTCCATCCTATCCATAGCATCCATTTCTCCAACACCTTTTCGTATGTCGATGCCCGTCTCATCTCTTACATCCTACCTCTTACATCCGACACCAAATACCTCCCCTTCACACCTGCCCCCAAATGGTCGTCGGAACTGAAATGGGAACTTTTCCATCATACGCATAGTACAGTCAGTACACACGCCATGCACGAGTACCGTCATGCCCATCCTAAGAGGGGAATCACACTCAACAACCTCTACATCGCCGCAGGTCTCGATTGCTACCTTCGCCAGAGCCACGTCTACAGCGCCGATGATACTGAAACGCCGACGCCAGGCTATGCCCTGCTCAGTCTTTCAGCAGGCACAGATATTCAGGTAAAAGGCAAGAAAATAGCAGAATTCTACATCACTGCCGACAACCTCCTGAACAAGGCCTATCAGAACCACCTAAGCCGACTGAAATATGCCGATGAAAACGTAGTCACTGGCCGTCGTGGCGTCTACGACATGGGCCGCAACGTCACCTTCAAAATTGTAGTCCCAATCAAGATTTAACGCCCCGAAATTGACATTTTTGGAAAAATGTAAATATGTCAATATGTAAACATGTGTAGACATACATCAGCTCAAAATTGAGCAGATGCACTTGTCGCCTGTCGCCTACTAGATTTCGCGGACGGATTTCTGTAAAAAATAACGAGCCTAACTCTCACTTGCCCGTTGCCTTACTTTCTAAGCGTCGAAGAGTTAGGCTCGTCTTATCTGAGCCATAGAGGCGATACTAGCTACATAGGGAATGTTTGAACGAAGCAAAGCGAGGAGCGGTGCAAAGATAATCTTTATTTTCTAAATAAAACGTAATCGTTCGGAAGATTACCATTTATTTTCGTATCTTTGCCGCCAAAAGGCCAAGAATATGAGAAAGTACGTATATCGTTTTTTAAGTTCGATTTTAATTTTTCTGTGCTCAGCTACATGCCAAGCGCAGGAAGATGATGACATTGCTGCTCAGCTGAACCTGAACGAGGTCGTGGTGCTGGCAGACGGTATGACGTTTGAGGAGTATCTGGTAAAACAGGTGATGGAAAACGCCAAGCCACTGAAACAGACACTGCGTTATACCGTGACTTGCCAGCTCTACAAGGATCTGGATTTGACGAAGATGCCTCGCCGCCGTACAATCACCTTTGCTGCCAAGATCGCAGGATACGGGCAGATAGTGAAAGCCCTGATGGAACACAAGGAGTTTGGCATCACGATGGCCGAAGACGTGCTGTTTAACAACGGCAAGATAACGGCATCTAACATGCGTATGGTGGAGATGAAACAGAAGCTGACGGAAAAGCAGATAAAGGCATTTCTGAAACACGACGGGATGTTGAGTGCCAACGTGTATGACAAGTTCTATGAGAAGGTGCGCGACAAGGCAAAGGAGCTCAAGAAGAAATACCGCAAGAAGCAGGAAACCGAAATGAGGTATATGGGCAGCTATACCACGAACGGCAGAACCATCTATAAAGTAAGACTAGACAATATGCAGGTGCACATCGTCGACGGGTGCTGGCAGATAAAGATGATAGACTATACCGAAGGGCAGAACAGGATGCACTTTGAGTTCAGCGAAGTGAAACCCGACTTATTCCTGCTCACCAACGGTAATGCCAAACTGTATATAGACCGAAAGAAATGGCCTAATGGCTACATCTCTATGCAAATAACCTATACCTACTTTATTTAGCTTCGATATTTATCTTGGGTATGCGGCCATCCTTCATACGCTGGAACTCGCGGAAGGCGGTAGTGCGACGGAAGCCGTTGCCACCAGAGGGGATGCCATCGTGATAGAAGAGGTATGACTTACCCTTGAAGTCGATGGTGCCACCGTGGATGGTAAATGAGCCTGGCGACTCGTCGGTGATACGACCCTCGTAGTGCCACGGGCCGTGGATGCTCTTGGCCGTAGAGTAAGCCCAATGCTCGGGCACGCCACCTGCAGCATACTCCAAAAAGTAGGTATCACCTATCTTATATATCCAGGGGGCTTCCTCAAAGCCTGTCTTCATCACTTTCTTGTGGAGCTGGTAATCCATCTTCAGACATTTGGGGCCGAACTGTGCCTCGTCGTCGAGCATAGCGCGCATGTCGCAGATGCCGTTATTGGCAAAGCTGGTATCGATGCTGATCATGTCTTCGTTTAACTTGGCATACCAGCAACCGTTATTACCCCAGAAGAGCCAAGCCTGTCCGTCATCATCGATAAACACCGTGGGGTCGATATAGCCAAAGTTGCCGGGTATGAGTGGGCGACCGATGGGGTCAGCCCAAGGCCCTTCAGGACGGTCGGCTACGGCGACACCAATGCCGTGGAGACCTTTAGCGGCATCCTCTGCTGCCACATACCAATACCACTTGCCGTTGCGCTCGATGGCCTGCGAAGCCCAGGCATTGTCGCCCTGCTTAGCCCACTTGAAATTAGCCGTACTCAATACGATGCCATGATCCGTCCAGTGCTCCATGTCGGTAGTGGAAAACACCTGCCAGTCGGGCATACGGAAATAAGTGGCTGTATCCAGGTCATGGCCTGTGAATACATAGAGGCGATCGCCCGATACCACAGGAGCAGGGTCGGGATTGTACATGCGGTTGTTCACACGCTTTTGTGCTTGTAATGTGATGGCCAGCAACAGTGTGATGGCTGCGAGAATGGTTCTTTTCATTTTTACTTGAAGAATTGAGTAAAAGCTTTAACTGTAAAGATGTGGTCGGCGACGCTGCCTGTTTCCCTGCAACTATGCATCGCAAGGATGGCATTGCCCATATCAACACCTCTCAATGGAATTGAGGATGCCAGGATGTTACCCAGCGTGCTGCCTCCTGCCACATCGGAATGATTAACAAAACGCTGACAGGGAACGCCTGCCTCTCTGCAGATTTCAGCAAATACAGCAGCAGACACCGCATCGCTGGCATATTTCTGGGCAGCATTGAACTTGATGACAGGTCCACCGCCAAGGACAGGATGGTTTGTGGGGTCGTATTTTTCGCTATAATTGGGATGCCAGGCGTGGGCATTGTCGGCAGAAACCATAAACGAGCGCTCGACGGCTTGATAAAAGGCTTCCTCACTTCCACTCTGTGCCAAAGCAATCCGTTTCAGCATCATCGAGAGGAACGGACTACCTGCACCCTGCTTGGTCTGCGACCCCGTCTCTTCGTTGTCGAAGATAGCAAGCACCTTCGTAGCATCGGTCGTCTCTGTGGCAATCATCGCCTCCAAGCCTGCAAAGCACATTGAGAGGTCATCCAGACGTCCAGAGGAGATAAACTCGTTGTGAACACCGAAGGTACAAGCGGGTGTGGCATCGGCCAGATAGAGGTCGAAGTCGAGAATATCCGCCTGACTGATGCCCAACTCGGTGCAGATGACGTTCATCAGCAGATTTCCTTTTTCTAATTCATCGCTGACAATACCTAATATCGGCAGCATGTCCTTCTGCTTGCTCAGCTTCACGCCATCATTCACCTGACGGTTGAAGTGAATGGCCAGATTACTGATCTGAAGTAACGGACGCTTGACATGCACCAGCAAAGTCTTGGGATTGAGCGCATCTTCGCCACGAACGATCACACGACCTGCGATCGTCAGCGGACGATCGAACCATGTTGACATGATAGGTCCGCCATACACCTCTGTATTCAGTTTTACGATACCACCCTCGCACAGCATTTCGGCATTGGGCTTGATACGGAACGTGGGTGAGTCGCAATGGGCACAAATCATCTTGAAGCCTGCGTCGGCCATCGGCTTACGTCCGATGTGGAAGGCATAGACGGAAGAGTCGTTCTTCGTTACATAGCATTTGTCACCTGCCTTGACCTCGCCAAGTGACTCACGTGGGTCTATACGGCGATAACCAGCCTGCTCCAATTCACAAGAAATGTTCTTCGCTGCCAGAAAGTTTACTGGCGAAGCATCCAACAAGTTTAATAAATCCAAAGACTTCATATTCATATTTTTTCTTAATTCTTGGGGCAAATATAGTGTTTTTTCCTCGAAAATCATTATATTTGCCGATAGATTTAATATGTTTTGTGAAATGAGGAAGCTATTATTGACATTAGCAATGTGCTGCAGCATGACTGCGGCCTTCGCACAGCAGTATCAGGTGCCTGTATCAGAACAGCATGAACAGATGCAGACAGGCAAGTATCAACCTACATGGGAATCGCTTGAGACCCATCAGACACCCGAGTGGTTTCGCGATGCCAAGTTCGGCATCTGGGCGCACTGGGGGCCTCAGTGCGTAGAGGGCTCAGGCGACTGGATGGCCCGCAATATGTATATGGAGGGGAGCCGTGAATATAAATGGCATGTAGAGCACTACGGCCATCCCTCTGAGTTTGGCTTCAAGGATATCCTACCCCTTTTCAAGGCAGAGAAATGGGATCCAGAAGCACTCGTTGAGCGTTATAAGCGTTGCGGTGCGCAGTATTTCTTCGTACTAGGTAATCACCACGATAATTTCGACCTCTGGGATTCACAGTATCAGGAGTGGAATTCCATGCGCATCGGTCCTCACAAGGATATTCTCGATGGTTGGGCCAAAGCTGCCAAGAAAGTTGGTCTTCCTCTGGGCATCTCCTTCCATGCAGACCATGCGTGGACGTGGTATGAACCATCTCAGCGTTTCGATCTTGAAGGTCCCAAGGCCGGTGTCCTCTATGATGGCAACCTGACGAAGGCCGATGGTAAGGGCAAATGGTGGGAAGGTCTCGACCCACAGCTTTTTTACCGTCAGCACCATCCGATGAGCTATGACTCTTGGAGCAATGGCAAGGTACATGATCAGTGGGGATGGGAGAACGGTGCCTGTCCGCCATCGCAGGAATTCGTTACGAACTTCTACGACCGCACCCTTGATGCCATCAACCGCTATCAGCCCGACCTCATCTATTTCGATGTCACCGTGCTGCCTTTCTATCCGCTCAGTGACTGCGGCCTCCGTATCGCTACCCATCTTTACAACAAGAATCCGCGTGGCGTGGTCTTTGGCAAGACCCTGAGTGACTCTCAGCGAAAGGCTCTCACATGGGATGTGGAGCGTGGTGCACCAAATGAACTGATCGACATCCCCTGGCAGACGTGCAACTGCATTGGTGGCTGGCATTACAACACCGATATCTATGAGAAAGGAAACTACAAGAGTGCTGCTCAGGTAGTTACCCAACTGGTGGATATCGTCTCGAAAAACGGCAACCTGCTTTTAAGCGTTCCTCTGCGTGCTGATGGTACATACGATGAGAAGGAATCCAAGGTACTCGACGACCTCGAAGCGTGGATGAGCGTTAATGGAGAGAGTATCTTCGGCACTCGCCCTTGGGTGAAGTTCGGTGAGGGACCTGTTGCTGAAACCGATATCAAGATCAATGCCCAGGGCTTTAACGAGGGCATGTACAGTCACCTTGATGCACGTGACATCCGCTTCAACCAAACCAAGAAGTACCTCTATGCAACGGCGTTAGGCTGGCCCGAGGACGGGAAGCTTACTATCAAGTCGCTCGCCAAGGGCAACCCTAATTTCAAGAAATCGATTTCGAGTGTCTACCTACTGGGTTATGGCAAACTCAAAGCCCACCAGACCGCTAATGGCCTGGAAGTACAGTTACCGCAACCCTGCAACCAAATCGCACCCGTTTTGAGAATTAACAAATAAGATACTAGTAATAACGACCACGAATTTATCGAATGATACGAATTATTATGCATCTGAAGATGTCTCTAATTACACGAATTGAGAAATCTCTGGCGATTTCATTCGAATAATTCGTTATAATTGATAATATCGTGTAGTAAAAAATTCGTTCAATTCGATAAATTCGTGGTCGAAATAAATTGCAAAACTGAAATATTAGTGGTTCATGCCCACTGATTGAGAATATTCCAGTAGTTTGTTCTGGTAGTCGGCAAAGGCGTCAGTACGCTTGTCGCATGACTGCTGGTAGAGCATCTGAGCTTCGAGCAAGTCGCTCATCTTAGAGGTTCCAGCATTGTAATAGTTGCGATTAAGGCGCAGGTTTTCTGCTGCCTGCTCGATACTACGCTGAGCCAGAAGCAATTGCTGATACGACTCTTCTACCCCGTTCCAGGCGTTTTGCATACGGATTTGGAGCAGCTCGGAATTATCCACTAATTGTTCTACAGCTTTCTGGTGCTCTATCTTACGTCGCTTGATGGCGTGAGAACCGCCCCACCAGTCGGTGATGGGCACACTGACGGTAGCAAACACCATTCCAAAAGAAGTGTTGTTTTCCAGCAGATTGTGGTAGTTGTAGCCAGCACCAACCGCAACAGATGGCAGGTTCTGGCCTACGGCCATCTTTTTCTGGAGATTCGTAGCCTCTACCTGTTTGCCAAGCAGTTGATATTCTGCAGTTCCCAATAGTGCCTGACGATGGTCTTGCTTGGTAATCAGCGGTGAAGCGATATCAGACTGGTAGGCTATAACGAAAGCGGTATCACTCAGACCACAATACTGCGACAACAACAGACGGACGATGGAAATGCCGTTCTGCAGTTTCAAACGCTGACTCTGGATATCGTTCTGGCGCAGTTGCACCTGCAACAGGTCGTTACGCATAGCCAAACCAGCGCGTACGGCTACATCCACATCTTTATGAATACCAGCCAGCAGGGTATCTACAGCCTCAACGGTCTTCATTTTCTCTTGTAATGAAGCTAACTGCCAGAAGTATTGTTCAGCTGTCTTCTCCACCTCGTTTTCAGACAACTGCAACTGCAAGCGACTCACATCCTCACCCACCTTAGCGAGTTTGTTGCCGTTGATGATCTGTCCACCGGCAAAGACGGGTTGGGTGGCCATCAGCGAACCAATGGTACCGTTCTTCATCATCGAGATGCTGATGGGGCTCCCTAAAGCTGCCAATGCCTCTGCGGGTAACGATTGCGCCAATGCCATCCCCAGTTCGGGCGATATGTACTCTGAGAGATTCACTGTGGTTTGTGCCATACCCTTGTTGGCATTAAACCAAAGCCCTGTGCCACTGACGCTGGGGAAATATTTGGTAAAGGCCTCCTTACGCTGCTGTTGAGCAGCCTCAATGTTGTATTTGGCACTACGGATGGCGATGTTGTTATGGAGGGCAGAATCCTTAATCTGCTCCAAGGTATAAGTCTGCTGCGCAGATAAAGGTAAAAAGGTAAAAAGGTAAAAAAGTAAAACACTCAATACTTTACCTTCACGTCTTGTTTCTGTTTGAATTATCTGTCTCATATTTTTTACCTTTTTACTTTTTTACGCTTTTACTTTTCATACTTACTTGCCAATAAATAACGGGGAGCATGGTAACCACCATGATGAGTGAGCCGATACCACCTGCGAAGATGGTGACACCCACGGGCATCCAAAACGAGCTCTGGGCGATGATCATTGGTACCACACCAACAGCAGTGGTAGCTGTAGTGAGGAAGATCGGTACCATACGGCGCTTACCAGCCTCATAAGCTGCCAATCTTACAACTTCGTTGTAATCTTGTATTCTCTCACCTCTAACCTCTAACCTCTTACTCCTAATAATTGAAATTGCATGCTCGAAGATCAGAATCTCGTTACGCATAATCATTCCCATCAATGTGATAAGACCGAAAATGGAGGTCAGACCTAAAGCACGGTTCATCAGTCCCAGACCGATGAGCGCTCCAGGAATCATCAGTGCTAAAGCAGCCATACAGACGGTAGTAACACCATACTTCTTGAAGTTGAACAACAGGAAGAAGAACACGATGACCATCGCAATGGTAATACCACCATAAATCTGTGGCATAGCCTCATCGCCATATTCTAACTCACCACCCACCTCAGTACGTACACCTTGTGGCAACTGAATATCCTCGTTCATGATGCGGGCTATCTTCTTCTCGACAGGTGCCGAAAATACGTTCTGTGTAAACTGGGCCGTCACCGTGATACAACGCTCACCGCCTCGATGCATGATGCGACTCTCACTCCACTTAGGCTGCACCTTGGCAATCTGTCGCAGAGGCACGGTTGCATTGGTACTGTGCAATCCTCCCGATACCATAGAAGCAGGCGATGCGATACCCAGATTAGCCACATCCGAGAAGGTCATATCCGCAGCGTCTTTCACCACGATGGGTAGTTCATAATTACCCTCCCAAATCTGTCCTACACGCAGATCGCTTGAAGTGGCACTCAATGCCAGCTGGGCGGTGGTTCGTGTAATACCTATCTGTGCAGAGGTAACAGGATCGAGTTCGACGCTGATGATGGGATAAGGCTGGAAATAGTCTGTATGTACCCACTCCAGCTCAGGCATCTGGCGCATGCGTTCCATCAATCGCTCGGCCACCACATGCAGAGAGTCGAGGTTGTCGCCATAAAAACGATACTCTAACTCGGGCACCTCCAGATAGTCCAAGCGCTTAAACTTCACGTAGGCATTGGGGAATGCCTCACTCAGCTGTGGCTGATACTGGGCCAAAAGGTCGAGTGTGGCTTTGTCGCTCTTGGTGTTCACGATGAACTGCGCATAGTTTTTACCAGCCATCTGCGGGGCGTAGGCATCCATGAATCTTGGTGACGAACAGCCAATGAAACTAGTGATACCTGTGATACGTTCATCCTTCTCCAGCACGTGTTGTACAGAATCGGCTATCAGTTCTGTCTCAGCCAGACCTTTGCCCTCAGGCAGGAATATCTCCACGGCAAACTGGTCGCGGTCAGCGTAGGGGAACAGACGGATTTTCAGTGTGGGCGCTATCAGCGTTGAGAGCAGAATCACGCCAATACCACCACCGATCGTTAGCTTCGGATGCGCAAAAGTCCAGTCTAACACCTTATTATAAGTATTCTGCACCCACTGAGTGATTTTATTACCATCGGTGCTCACCTTGTCAGGTTTGATGATACGTGTCTCTAAGAATGGAATCACCGTAACCGCCAGTACCAGCGACACCATGAGGTTGATGGTAATCGTAACGGGGAAGTCTTCCAAACAATCGTGGAACATGCCCTTCATCGTAATGAGGAAGGGATAGAAGATGGCACAGATACAGATGGTGGCCAACAGCATCGGCATAAAGTACTGACGCGCTGACTCAATGGCAGCATCGAAAGGCTTTAAGCCTTTGCCTAAGTATTCCAGATAGCCATCAATCACCACAATCGAGTTGTCGACAATCATTCCCAATACCACTATCAGTGCTGCCAGTGTTACGATGTTCAGTTCGATACCCATCATATACATTACAGCCACACTGACGAATGTACTCAGCGGGATGGTGATAGCAGCTACGATGGCCGAACGGATGGGGAACAATACCATCATCACCAGGATAATAATCAGCATCGATATCAACAGGTCGCGCAAAAAGTCGCTCACACTCATGGCGACCACTTTGGGCTTATCGGCTATGCGAGTCACGTTCACATCCTCAGGCAGTTCGTTCTGACGGAAATCATTCAGCACCTTATCCACCTCCCGACCATACTGCACCACATTATTACCTGGCGTCATTTCCATCGACAGCAGTACACAAGGATGACCATCTTGTTCGATACGACTCGACCTCGGCTCATATTCACGTACCACCCGAGCCACATCACGAACGCGAGTCACCTTACCCGTTACAGGGTCAGAGAAGATAATCTGATTGGCAATCTCCTCCTCGCTGTTCTCCTGAGCCTCCACATAGATGGGTACCTGCTGGTCGTCATCGCTTATCGAACCACTTATCGTCGTGATGCCCTGAGCCTGCAGACGCGAAAAGAGCATCTGCTGACCGATACCATAAGCCTGCAAGCGCTGGCGATCGATATAGAGACTGATCTGTTCTTTCTGTTCTCCGAACAGTTTTACATTCGCCACTGACGGAATGCGACGCAGACGATCACTCAGGTCATCGCTATACTGTTTCAGTTCACGATAGCTGCGCTGGTTGCTCTCAATAGCGATCAGCAGGGCTGAGGTATTGCCAAAATCATCGTTCACCACGATGGCCAGTACACCACTTGGCAATTGTGCCTTAAAGCCATTCAGACCATGCTTGATCTTGCTCCACACCTCGTCTTTGTTGTTCACGTCGTCGTTCAGTTTTACCATCACGATACACATGCCGTTCTGACTCTGTGTGGTGGTTTTCACACGGTTCACCTCACCAAAAGTAAAGAGATAGCGCTCCAAAGGACGAGCCACCTGCTGTTCTACCTCTTCTGATGTAGCACCAGGATAGACCGCCACTACTACACCCTGACGGATGGTGGCGTGAGGGAATTCGTCCTTCGGCATGATATACATGCCATAGATGCCCATCACAAACAAGATGCCTATGATAAGCAATGATATCGAGTAATGCTCCAGAGGCCATCGGAGCCAATTCATCTGTTTCATTTACGATTTACTTATTTACGATTTACATCTTACATCAGAAAACCACCTTGGTGTTTTCACTCAGTTTCTGATAACCCTCTGTAGCAATACGGTCGCCAATGCCCAAGCCATCGATGACGCTTACATAATTGCCCTGTGTCTGACCAATCGTCACCGTCGTACGATGTGCCGTACTGTCCTTGCCCACTGTCCACACAAACAGACTGCCATCGGATTTCTTCTGTACAGCCGTTACAGGAATCATCTTGCTACCGATAGCCTGTGAACCTTCTGAGACAAAACGTACATTGGCCACCATACCAGGCAACAGCTTCCGATCGCCATTTGCCACATTAATTCTAATATCGTACGTATGCGTGAGGGCATCTGCCTGCACACCCTTCTCTATCTTACCTCCCTGATAACTGCCATTGATGGCTTCTACCAAAATACTCGTTGGCGTAGTGGCATTGATACCACCAACCTCAGCTTCAGGTACAGCCACTTTCACCTTTATTGTTGAGATGTCAAGGATATTCACCACAGCCTGTGACGGTAAGGCCGTCTCTCCTGCACCTATCAGTTTCTTGCCTATGATACCACTAACAGGAGCAGTCAACCTGCAATCTGCCAGATTCTTCTTTGCTACTTCGAGTTGTGATTGAGCCTGAGCCACCTTACTCTGAACCTCCACCCATTTCACCTCGGGCAGTGAGCCGTTGTCGTGCAGCATCTTATAGCGCTCCAGGGCATCGTTGGCCTGTATCATCTGTGCCTCAGCACCACTGAGCATATTACGAGCCTGCGTGTCATCCATCTCCGCAATCAGTTGACCTGCACTTACAGCCTGTCCTTCGTTTACCAGCATCCTTTTCACTACACCCATGCCGGTAAAGCTCACTGCAGTTGCCTCGTGCTCCTCTACAATACCCACATACGTCTGGGCATTATCCAACATACCAGGGGTTACTACCTGCGTTTTCACTCTCGTTGGAGCCTTCGCATTCTGCTCCTTTTTTTCTCCACAGCTACCTATCAAAATGACTGATAGCAACATCAAAATAACCTTTTTCATAACTAAATGTCTTATTTTGACTGCAAAAATAGTTCAAAATCGACTATTATTAATGTTTGTTTTCTCCACTTTTCTTATCAATTCGTCACTAAGTTACCAAAATAAACATAAATATTACCAAATAAACCACAAGACATGAAAAAATATAAGTAATTTTGCAGCATGAAACAGCATGAAGAAGTAACAATTCAGACATTAGCTAACAGCGAGGATATCCAGATTGGCTATTCCGACGAAGATATTGTGGTAGTTGACAGCATTCAGCAATTTGCCGAAGTCAATACCGCTCATGTGGCTATGAACACCATCGTCATCTGCACCTACGGTAAGGTACAGGCCCAGATAAATGGTGTTGTGATGGAGCTGCATAAAAACCAAGTAGCCATTATTCCCCAGAACGTTACGGTGACCGATGTCATGATCAGTCCCGACTTCAACCTGAAGGCGATGTTCCTTACCAACCGCATTCTGCAGAGTTTCCTGCATGAGAAAATGAGCATCTGGAATGACATGGTGTATATCCATCGCCATCATGTTGTAACGATGGACGAGGACGAAATGCTCTTCTATACCCATTTCTACGAAATGCTGTCACTGACAATTGCCAGGGGGAAGGACAATCCATTGCATATCGAAGTTATCCAGTCACTGCTCCGCTCGGCTATTCTTGGGCTCTGTGGTGCCATGAAGCAGAAGCTGTTATCCGATGACGTTCAATTCTCAACTTCCGACTCTCAACTTTCAACGAGCAACAGCCACTTCCAGCGTTTTCTCGACTTGCTGCACTCCAACGACGTGAAACGCCACACGGTAGAAGCATACGCCAGCGAACTCTGTATCTCGCCCAAATACCTGACGGCTGTCTGCAAGAAGAGTTCCGGCAAAACCGCCAACGAATGGATTACGGAACATGTTTTGGAAGACATCCGCTACTATCTGCGTCAGACAGATTATAGTATCAAGCAGATCTGCGACATACTCGCGTTTCCAAATCCCTCTTTCTTTGGCAAATACGTGAAAGATCATTTCGGCATGACACCCATAGAATTCAGGACTGGACATAAAATGACAAAGACACGATAAAATGAACGAAAAGACACCTCATCCACTGGTAGCATTTATCCCCGTAGTAGTACTGATAGCCTTTCTGGGCGTGGTGATTGCACTCTTTGGCAGCGACTCGCTGAACGGAGGCAGTCAGATTGCCTTATTGATGGGTATGGCCGTGTGCGTATGTATATCGATGACAGTATATAGGGTTAAATGGAAAACATTTGAAAAACAGATAAAAAACACAGTGGGCGAGGTAAGCATTACCCTGCTGATACTGCTCTGCGTAGGTATGCTGGCTGGTTCGTGGATGATTAGCGGCATCGTGCCCACACTAATCTATTATGGCGTACAGATCATGTCGCCTCAGTTCTTCCTGATATCAGCCTGCATGATCTGTGCACTGGTATCGTTATTGTCTGGCAGTTCGTGGACCACCATCGCTACCATTGGTGTGGCCCTGCTGGGTATCGGTCATGCTCTGGGGGTATCAGAGGCATGGACAGCGGGCGCCATCATTTCGGGCGCTTACTTCGGTGACAAGATGTCGCCACTGAGCGACACCACCATTCTGGCCTCATCATCTACAGGCACCGATCTGTTTGTACATATCCGTTACATGGTCTATACCACCGGACCTACTTTCTTGATTACCATCGTGATATTCTTTATAACGGGTCTGGGTGCCGCCGGGGGCACAGAACTACAGGTAAGCGATTATACGGAAGGGTTGGAGCACACCTTTAATATCTCGCTTTGGACGTTGCTGGTACCCTTGCTCACAGGCGTTTTGATAGCCAAGCGCGTGCCATCGCTCATCGTGCTGTTTGCATCGTCGGTTATGGCGGGTATCGTAGCACTTATCCTTCAGCCTCACATACTCTGTCAGATAGCTGGCGGCAACGAGATAAACGCCACGACACTGACACAAGGACTGGCGATCACCTATTACGGCTCAACAGCTGTTGACACAGGCAATGCCTCGCTCAACGACCTGATATCAACCAGCGGCATGGCGGGCATGCTCAATACCATCTGGCTGATACTCTGCGCCATGTGTTTTGGTGCTGCGATGGTAGCCAGCAAGATGATTGAGAGCATTACGCAGATGATTATCAGTCTGGTAAAGAGTCGTGTAAGCTTGGTATCATCGACGGTGGGCACGGGTATCTTCCTGAATATCACCACTGGCGACCAGTTTATATCGATTGTGCTCAATGCCAACATGTATAAGGAGGCATACAAGGAGCAGGGCTTCGAATCGAAACTGTTAAGTCGCACCACGGAGGATGCGGCTACGGTTACATCGGTGCTTATTCCTTGGAACACCTGCGGCATGACACAATCTACGGTGCTGGGCGTACCTACACTTACCTATCTGCCATATTGCTTTTTCAACTATCTCAGTCCGCTGATGAGTATCATTGTGGCCGTGATTTGCGAAAAGACAGGTAACCGAAAGCGATAATCATCAAAAATAAACATAAAAAGTTGGATATGTGCGTTTTTTTTTGTTATTTTGCAAACTAATTACTATTCACTACTAATATTCATACATAAATAGACCCAATAATTATGAAGAGTAACTATCCTAAAATCGGTATCCGCCCCACCATCGATGGTCGTCAGGGTGGCGTTCGTGAGAGTCTTGAAGAGAAGACAATGGCTTTGGCAAAGGCTGTAGCCGAGTTGATCACCTCTAATTTGCACAATGGCGATGGCTCGCCTGTAGAGTGCGTTATCAGCGATACCACGATTGGTCGTGTGGCTGAGAGTGCTGCCTGTGCCGAGAAGTTCGAGCGCGAGGGCGTGGGTGCTACCATCACTGTTACCTCTTGTTGGTGCTACGGCTCTGAAACGATGGATATGAATCCTTATTACCCCAAGGCTGTCTGGGGCTTCAATGGTACAGAGCGCCCCGGTGCCGTTTATCTGGCTGCTGTTCTGGCTGCTCACGCTCAGAAGGGACTTCCCGCCTTCGGTATCTACGGTCATGATGTGCAAGATCTCGATGACAACACTATCCCAGCTGATGTAGCAGAGAAGATTCTGCGCTTTGCGCGTGCCGCCCAAGCCGTAGCTACGATGAAAGGCAAGAGCTATCTCTCTATGGGTAACACCTGTATGGGTATCGCCGGTTCCATCGTAAATGCCGACTTCCTGCAGCAGTATCTGGGTATGCGTACAGAATATGTATCGCTGGTAGAAATCCTGCGTCGTGTAGACTTTGGCATCTACGACCCCGAGGAGTTTAAGAAAGCAATGGCTTGGGTAGAGAAATACTGCAAGCCACAGGAGGGCCACGACTATAACGAGGATCGTCCGCTCTTCCCAGGCACACCAATGACCACCTTCAATGGCAAGGGTAAGGGTAAGAACCGCGAAGAGAAAGATCAGGATTGGGAGTTTACTGTAAAGACCATGATGATTATCCGCGACCTGATGCACGGCAATCCGAAGTTGCTCGAAATGGGCTACAAGGAAGAGGCACTGGGCCACAACGCCATCTTCGGTGGTGTACAGGGTCAGCGCCAGTGGACAGACTATAAGCCCAACTTCGACTTCCCCGAGTCGATGCTCTGTACCTCGTTCGACTGGAACGGTAAGCGCGAGGCTGATGTACTCGCTACAGAGAACGACTTCATGAATGGTATGTCGATGCTGTTCGGACACCTGCTTACCAATCGTGGTGTGATGTTCTCCGACATCCGCACCTACTGGAGCCCAGAGGCTGTAGAGCGTGTAGCAGGCAAGCGTCCTGAAGGCATGGCTGCTGGTGGATTTATCCATCTGATCAACTCAGGTGCAACCACCCTCGATGCTACTGGCGCAATGACCGATGCCGATGGCAAACCTACGATGAAAGAATTCTGGAATATGACAGATGCCGATGTAGAGGCTTGTCTGAAGGCTACCAGCTGGATGCCTGCCGATCGCGACTACTTCCGTGGCGGTGGTTACAGTTCGCACTTCGTTACCAAGGGTGGTATGCCAATGACCATGATGCGTATAAACATGGTGCTGGGCTTAGGGCCTGTATTGCAGCTGGCTGAGGGTTGGACTGTAGAACTCGATCCCAACACCCACAACATTCTCGACAAGCGTACCGACCCCACATGGCCTACCACCTGGTTTGTACCTCGTCTCGACGCAACCAAGGATTGTTTCAAGGATGTCTACAGCGTCATGAACTGCTGGGGGGCCAACCACGGTGCTATCGCTTACGGTCATATCGGTGCCGACCTGATGACGCTCTGCTCTATCCTCCGCATCCCGGTATGTATGCACAATATTGCAGACAAGGACATCTTCCGTCCTGCTGCCTGGAATGCCTTCGGTATGGACAAGGAGGGTGCCGACTATCGTGCCTGCCAGAACTTCGGACCCATCTACAAATGAATCTTTTAACGACAACGGATTAAACGGATTAAACAGATTTTGATTCAAAAATAATCCGTAAAATCCGTGCAATCCGTTGTTCTAAATAAAAATTATGAGTAACAATCAATCGTTAATTTCGAAGGACGGGGTCAGTTATTTGATCCCGTTCATTCTCGTGACGTTCTGCTTTGCCCTCTGGGGGTTTGCCAACGATATCACGAACCCGATGGTGAAGGCCTTCTCAAAGATTTTCCGCATGAGCGTGACGGATGGTACGCTGGTACAGGTAGCCTTCTATGGCGGCTATTTCTGTATGGCGTTCCCTGCCGCCATTTTCATCCGTAAATATTCGTATAAGGCTGGTGTACTGATGGGACTCGGTCTCTACGCCACAGGAGCCCTGCTCTTCTTCCCGGCAAAGGGTATCGGACTTTATGGCTGTTTCCTGATTGCCTATTTTATCATGACCTGCGGACTCTCGTTCCTAGAGACCAGTTGTAACCCCTATATCCTGACAATGGGACCAGAAGAAACTGCGACCAGACGTCTGAACATGGCACAGTGTTTTAATCCCTGCGGTTCGATTATCGGTATGTTTGTGGCCATGAACTTCATCCAGGCCAGGCTGAACCCCATGAGCAGCGATGAGCGCGCTTTGTTGAGTGACAGTGAATTCGAGGCTTTGAAAGATGCCGACCTCAGTGTGCTCATCTCGCCCTATCTGATTATCGGTATCATAATTGCCGTAATGTTCCTGATTATCCGCTTTTCGAAAATGCCCAAGAACGGCGATCAGAGTCACGACATCCACTTCCTCGCCACACTGAAGCGTATCTTCTCGCTGAAGTACTACCGTGAGGGGGTCATCGCCCAGTTCTTCTACGTGGGCGCTCAGATCATGTGCTGGACATTCATTATCCAATATGGTACGCGTGTATTCATGGCCGAGGGTATGGAGGAGCAGGCTGCCGAAGTGCTGTCACAACGGTTTAACATACTCGCAATGGTATTCTTCATCTGCTCGCGCTTTATCGCCACCTACCTGATGAAATGGCTGAAGCCAGCCAAACTGTTGGCAATCTTCGGCATTCTGGCTATTATTTTCACCGCTGGTATCATCTTCTTCCAGAACAGGACGGGTGTCTATTGTCTGGTCTGTGTCAGCGGTTGCATGTCACTCATGTTCCCCACCATCTACGGTATTGCCCTCGATGGTCTGGGCGACGATGCGAAGTTTGGTGCTGCCGGCCTTATCATGGCCATCCTGGGAGGCTCCGTACTGCCCCCGCTGCAGGCGATGATCATCGACCAAGGAACGGTATTCGGAGACTTCCCCGCTACGAACGCATCGTTTATACTGCCGCTCCTCTGCTTTATCGTAGTTACTATTTACGGATACAGAACCCATTTATGCAGACAATTATGACAGAAGGATTTCATGTAAAAGACTACGGACAGCCCGTAAAGCGCTACGTCCAGACAATGGATTTGAAAGACGATCCAGCATTGATAGCAGAGTATCGTCGTCGCCATAGTGAGGAAGAGTCGTGGAAGGAGATTCGCGACGGCATCCGCGAGGTGGGTATCCTCGACATGCAGATCTTCATCCTTGGCACCCGTCTGGTGATGATTGTGGAAACACCGCTCGACTTCGACTGGGATTCAGCGATGGCGCGCCTCGCCACCCTGCCCCGCCAACAGGAGTGGGAAGACTATATGGCCATCTTCCAGGATTGTGCAGAAGGCTCGACGAGTGATGAGAAATGGCAAATGATGGATAGAATGTTTTATTTATATTGATTATGGTATATAATGAAATTGGAAAAACAGGGATGAAGGTGTCGAACCTCAGTTTTGGTGCCTCGTCATTGGGCGGTGTGTTCCACGGTGTGCGTGAAGATGAAGGTATCAGAGCCGTACACACTGCTGTAGATAATGGGATTAACTTCATCGATGTGTCGCCTTACTATGGTCATTTGAAGGCTGAGATGGTGCTGGGCAAGGCACTGAAGGAGATTCCACGCGACAAGTATTATCTCTCTACAAAGGTAGGCCGCTATGGCAAAGATGGTGTAAACACCTGGGACTATAGCGCCAAGCGCGTGACTGACAGCGTGTATGAGAGTATGGAGCGACTGAACGTCGACTATATCGACCTGATTAACGTACACGACATTGAGTTCCAGGCAGACATGGAGGGCGGACTGCAGAAGGTTTGCGACGAAACCCTGCCTGCACTGGTGGCACTGAAAAAGAAAGGCGTCGTAGGACACGTCGGTATCACCGACCTGCAGCCCGAGAACCTGAAGTGGGTGATCGAGCATTGCGAAGAGGGCACGGTAGAGAGTATCCTGAACTTTTGTCACTATAGCCTGAACGATACCCTTTTGACTGATTACCTCGACTTCTTTGAACAACATGGTGTGGGTGTCATCAATGCCTCACCGCTGTCGATGGGCTTGCTGTCGCAACGTGGCGCACCTGACTGGCATCCTGGCTCGAAAGCCTTGCGCGAGGCTTGTGCCAAAGCAGCTGCCTACTGTCAGGAAAAGGGTTACCCCATCGAGAAACTGGCTATCCAGTTCTCTACCAGCTGCAACCCCCGCATTGCCACGACACTGTTTAGCAGTGCCAACCCCGACAATGTGCTGAAAAACATCGGCTTCGTCAATGAGCCTATGGACGTGCAGTTGGTAAAAGAGGTACAGAAGATCATCGGCGACCAGATGTTCTCAAGATGGAAAAATTCCTAAATCGTAAATCGTAAATTTGTAAATCGTAAATAATCTGATGAAAGCAATACAGATAAGTGAGCCTTCTGTGATGAAGGTAATAGAGATGGCCGAGCCCCAGATGGGTGACGAAGAAGTGCTGTTGAGAATGAAATATGTGGGTTTCTGCGGAAGCGACCTGAACACCTTCCGTGGTGGCAACCCCATGGTAAAGATGCCCGTAGTACCTGGTCATGAGGTAGGTGCCGAGATCGTAAGCGTAGGCAAGAATGTGCCCGAGGGCTTGAAGCCAGGCATGATCGTAACGGTAAATCCCTATACCAATTGTGGCAAGTGCGCCTCTTGCCGTAACGGCAGGGTAAACGCTTGTGAGCACAATGAGACGCTGGGTGTTCAGCGCTGGGGTGCCATGTGCGAATATCTCGTCATGCCTTGGGAGAAGGTGATCCCGGCAGGACTGCTCACCCCCAGAACATGTGCACTGATAGAGCCGATGAGTGTGGGCTTCCATGCCGTCAGTCGTGCACAGGTAACGGATATTGACGTGGTGTTGGTCATTGGTTGTGGTATGGTTGGTATGGGTGCTGTCGTACGTAGTGCCCAGCGCGGTGCCACCGTTGTAGCCGCTGATATCGACGACGAGAAACTGGAACTCGCCAAGCAGATGGGTGCCAGCTATACCATCAACACCCTGAAAGAAGATGTACACGCGCGTCTGAGAGAGATGACATCGGGCTTTGGCCCCGACGTTGTAATCGAGGCTGTAGGTAGTACTCCTACTTATCAGATGGCCGTCGACGAGGTGGCCTTTACAGGTCGTGTCATCTGCATCGGCTATGCCAAGGCTGAGGTATCCTTCCAAACGAAATACTTCGTACAGAAGGAGCTCGACATTCGTGGTTCGCGCAATGCCCAGCCTTCTGATTTCCGTGCCGTGATTCATTATCTGGAGCGTGGCACTTGTCCTGTGGATAAGCTTATCAGTCAGGAAGTGAAGCCAGAGGATGCCCTTGCTGCTATGCAGGCATGGGATAAGAACCCTGGCAAGGTGTTCCGAATTCTAGTGGATTTCCAATAAACAGCTTATGAGGAGACTCTTATTTTCATTCGTAGCAGTATGCTTGGGCCTGCAGGTAATGGCACAAGCCACCTCACCTAACGGGAAAATAGCCGTTGCGCAGAAAGGCAACGGACTGGTGATTAAGTATGAGGGGAAGCAGCTGATTGAAATCCCCACCGTGGGCTTTGAATCGCTATCAACGCCTACCCCACTCTCTTTCCGTCGCTATCTGAAGGAGGATTACACAATGCCTGCTGGTAAGCGCTTGAAATGCAGCAACGAGGCCAATGAATATCTGGCAGAACTGGGCAATGATGCCCGACTGGTGATTCGCCTCTATAACGACGGTGTGGCTTTCCGCTATGAGTTGTGCCATCTGCAAGAGGCTTCGATGCCGAAAGAGGTTACCTCCTATCGCATCCCCGAGGGCATGAAGCGATGGATCATGCAGTGGACTGATTCTTACGAGGAATACTATCCCCTGCAAACCACCTATAAGGTAGCGCCTCTGCGCAAGCAATACGACACCAACGCTGAGGGCTATGCCTACCGTTGGGGCTACCCTGCCCTGCTGGAGCCTATCGATGGCGTGTTTACCCTCATCAGCGAGGCTAACATCGAGAAGCGTCAGAGCGCCTCGTGCCTCTATAACGAGGGCGAGCTCTATCATGTGACCCCTGCTACCAACGAGGTGAAGCTGTCGGATACTTGGCATACACCTTGGCGCACGCTGATTATCGGTAGTCTGAAAGATATCGTGGAATCAACCCTGATTACAGACGTGTCAGAACCTTGTCAGCTGAGCGATACCGAGTGGATTAAGCCAGGTGTGGTTTCATGGGTATATTGGGCTTACAACCACGGTAGCGATGATTATAACATCATCTGCAAATACGTGGATATGGCCGCTACCCTGAAACTGCCTTACGTACTGATCGATGCAGAATGGGACGTAATGAAGGATGGCAAGACCATTGAGGATGCCGTAAACTATGCCAAGCAGAAGGGCGTAAAGCCAATGATATGGTATAACTCGTCGGTAGGCTGGCTCGATGGCGCCCCAACGCCAAAGTTCCGACTGAACAAGCCAGAAGATCGCGAGAAGGAATTTGCCTGGTGCGAGAAGATAGGCGTAGCTGGCGTGAAGATCGACTTCTTCTCGGGCGACTCAGAGCTGAACATGAGTTTCTGTATCGACCTGTTGGAGAGTGCAGCCCGCCATCATCTGCTAGTTAATTTCCATGGTGCTACGGTGCCTCGCGGTTGGCAGCGCACCTATCCTAACCTGCTCTCTACAGAGGGTGTTCTGGGTGCAGAATGGTATAACAACAATGCCCGTCTTACCAAACTGGCTGCTTGTCACAATGCCACCCTGCCTTTTACCCGTAACGTGATTGGTCCTATGGACTATACCCCTTGTGCTTTTAGCGACTCACAGAATCCGCATATCACCTCGAATGGTCATGAGCTGGCACTGACAGTACTCTTCGAGAGTGCATTGCAGCATCTGGCAGATCGCCCCGAGAGCTTCCTGTCGCAACCTAAGGAGGTACAGGATTTCCTTGGAGAATTGCCTTCTATCTGGGATGAGACGCGCTACGTAAGCGGCTATCCCGGCAAGGATGTGGTTCTGGCTCGTCGTTCAGGCAACGTATGGTATGTAGCTGGTATCAACGGTACCGATGAACCCAGCACCCTGAACTTCGACCTGAGTTTCATCAATGGCAAGCAGGTAACCATCCTCGCAGATACAGCCAAGAAACCTTGGGATATCCGTAAGACCAATACCATCCCTACTCAGATGACGTGTCAGCCCCGTGGCGGCTTTGTTCTTGTCATTAAGTAAAGATTACAAATAATGAAAGTAAAAAGCGAGGAACCACAGGCTCCCCGCTTTTTTTCCTTTTTACTTTTTTACTTTTTCCTACATGCCCATACACGATGTTGCGCCAAGCGCGGTCAGAATAGCAGTCGCTACCGATGCAATAATCTGCACAATCCACTTTACGGTCTCTTTCTTCGTCATAATTATTTTGGTTTTAATGGTTATTGTTTACTAATAATTTGTTTAATTCGCTAAATTCTTTTTGTAAAAGCGGCAAAGCCGAGCGCGTGGTCGTTAAAAATCCGTCTAATCCGTTAAATCCGTTGTGTCCCTCCTCCCTCCCGTTCTTTACCGTTTAATCGTCGTCGCCCGTCTGGCTGCCGCCGTTGTCACCGCCACCTCCGGTATTTCCACCATTCTGGTTTCCACCGTTCTCGGTGCCACCGCCATTCTCAGGATTCTCGTTGTCCTCGATATTCCCACTATCACCCGAGGTAACACGCTTCAGGACATTACCGTCCTCATCGAGGCAGGTGATCTGGATAGCGGTATTCTTCAGCTCGTCCTTTACCTCCACATTCGGGGTGAAGATGATGCGACGCGTGGTGATCAGACCCGTCTTTACATCGTCGAGGTTATCTACTGCCTTCGAGCGGACACCGAAGCGCATGGTACCCAGACCGGGCAGAGGTACGCTATGACCCTCGGTGGCCCACGTGCGGATGACCTCACCTGCTGCATCCCAGGCAGCCTTGATTACACCCGAAGAAATTCCGCTGTGGGTAGCAGCCTCTTGGAACACCTTCGCAGAATACAGGTCAGGACGCATCACGAACTTCTTACCAGGATTCTTACCGATTTTCAGCTCTCGGAGCTGAGCAATTACTTTAATAGCCATACTTTTAAAATTTAATGTTTAATGGTTGATGTTTAATTTTTTCAATATTCTCTCTTTGCCTTATGACTAGAGCTTTTAGGCTAGTGATTAATGCTCACAATTGCTAGAATTAATGCACGCAATTTCTAGATTTAAATCTCGCAATTTTTTCGTTTAATCACCGCCCTTGCAGCTTTTGTCATTTGACGTTGCAAAGGTACAAAATTTTGGTGCGCAAAATCCAATTATGTCCAGTTTCGTCAAGTTATGTCGAGTTATTTGGGCCAAATCGCATCATTTTCGCAAATAATCGATTTTTTTGTTGTATCTTTGTAGTCGAAAACAAAATAAACATATAATTATCATGCAACAACTACAATCATTTAATCGTTCCGTATTGGCCCAGAGCTATTTCCCAGATCTTCAACCTATGTCAGCCTGGAAGAAATTCAAAGGATGGCTGGAAGATACCCCGCGCTTGCGTCCGTTACTTCAAATCTCGCGTCGCACGTAGAGGTACAGTTAATCTACTCTGAACTTGGAGAGCCATAGCGCATCCATCATCCATCAATCCATCATTTGCTAAAATCAAAATGCAAAAAATACATCATTTAAATATTATTATTAATATATTAATAATAATATTATATACTCCAATTGATGAATTATCAATACTATGAAAACCATGAAATGATGGATTGATGGATTGATAGATTGCTTTCCGTAGCACGGCGGTTATATAAAACTTTATTTTTCGCACCGTAGGAAAGTCCTATGGTGCGATAAAATGTTAGATCATAACGATGATCTTAGCCATGGGAACTCCTCATATAGCTGTTTGTCGAAATCCTCTGAGGAAGTCCAATTTACCTTTCCGTTTTTTAAATTAGTCCCAAATTTGTCGATTCCCTCTATAGCCTCTTCAATTGTTGTTGGCCCTAAAGTAGGGAATCTCTCCCAGTCTAGGTCATCTATCCTGTCATGCACAACAGTTACGCCATCCTTTGAAGTTTTTTCTCCCATAGTTTCTTATGCTTTATTAAGCAAAGGTAGAAAGAAAAATCGATAGTTGCAAGTTTTCGAGAGAAAATCTAGCCTTGGGGACAGGTATTTGAGTTATAGCAGCCTCATACCCAAGCAGAATCTGTCCCAGTGGCTAGGCCAGTGCAGAAGCTGAGGTGCTTAATGAAGATGCTGCAAAAAAATTATGTCAGAGACTTAATGATAAAAGGGAGATTTTGCTGGCAAATGGGTTTGGCGAGTTTGAGGTATTAAGTGATTTTGCTTAAAGTATATGTCTATTAAGGTATAAATGTTATTATAGAATATATAAGAAAATAAAATGGGAATGCGCATCGCTGCGGATTCCCTATTTCAATTATTACTAATTCAAGTTTCGCAAGTTCCTAACTTGCCAGTTTTAATTGATAGATTTCAACGAAATGACTGAGTTTGTCCGACCTGTTCACGAGCATATCAAGGAT
>CAJOGK010000027.1 GCA_905234145.1 uncultured Prevotella sp.
GTGCAAAGGTACAACTATTTTCCGAACCAACAAAACTTTTCAAAGGAAAATTTTAATTTTCGAGGGGTAAAATTACACCTCTTGATGAAAGTCAAGACAGGAATACACATACACCTTATTATATAATATAAAAGGACGGCTTCAAAATGTCCTCCTTTCATCTTCCTTTCTTCCTCCTTCCATCTCCCTTGCAACAAACTTCCAACGTTAATTTCTGATAAAAAGGTGGCTGTTGGGGAAAAAATGCGTACCTTTGCACCTTATTAATAAAGGATTGAAGAAAAGTATGTCGACAATATTACATATAGAAACCAGTACGGAAGTGTGTTCTGTGGCAGTTTCCGAGGACTCGCACGTGATATTTGCACAAGATGACCATAGTGGTCCAAATCACGCAGAGCGCCTGGGAACAATGGTTGACGAAGCCCTTTCGTTTACAGATAATCACGCCATTCCTTTCGATGCCGTAGCCGTTAGTTGCGGTCCAGGTTCGTATACCGGTCTGCGTATCGGTGTATCAATGGCAAAAGGCATCTGCTACGGTAGAGACTTAAAACTGATTGCTGTTCCCACGCTCGAACTACTATGTGTACCTGTCTTGCTCAGGGAGATTCCAGAAGAGAATGCCCTTCTCTGTCCGATGCTTGATGCCAGAAGAATGGAGGTGTATGCAGGTATTTACGACAGAGCCCTCAAACCTGTTAGAGAGATTGGGGCTGACGTAGTAGATGAAACCACCTATAAGGAATATCTGGATCAGCGCCCCGTATATTTCTTCGGCAATGGTGCCAAGAAATGTATGGATACCATTAATCACCCCAATGCCCACCTGATAGAGAACATAGAACCGCTTGCCAAGTGGATGCAGCCGTTGGCAGAAAAGAGATTGCTGAATGGGCAAATAGAAGACGTGGCCTATTTTGTGCCCTACTATCTAAAGGACTTTGTGGCAAAAATGCCAAAGAACCTATTAAATCTTTAAATCGTAAATTCGTAAATCGGACTCGCTTTAGCGCTTTTACAAAGCGTAGCGACTAAAAGAAATAATAAGATGGATATAAAAGGATTAGATTACAACACGAAACGCGAAAAACTCGTTATGCCTGAATACGGCCGTGAGATTCAGAAGATGGTGGCCCATGCTGTCAGTCTGCCGACAAAAGAGGAGAGACAGCATTGTGCCGAGACTATCATCCAACTGATGGAAACAAAAGTCCCCCAGTTGGCCAACAGTTCAAATTACGAACAAACACTTTGGGATCATCTGTATCTGATGAGTCACAAGGAGTTAGATATAGATTGGCCTTACGATGTATCAGAAGCAGAGAAGATACACAGTAAGCCACAGCCTCTTAAATTGCCAAAAGAGAATGTGAGATTGCGCCATTACGGTCGTCTGATCGAAGAACTCTTTGAGAAGTTGAAGAGCATGCCAGCAGGTGATGAGCGCGATGCACTGACTGAGTATACTGCCAACCAAATGAAACGCGACCTCGCGACATGGGGTCATGGTTCGATGGATGATGAGCGCGTAGCCAACGACTTGGCACGATTTACAGATGGTGTCATTCAGCTAGATCTCAACTCTTTTAGATTTGAGAAGGTTAACGTCGCTAACGACGATAGTAAAAAGAAGAAAAAGAAGTAATTCAGAATGGCATCATTCATTATCGAGGGCGGACATCTGCTGAAAGGAACTATCACACCACAGGGTGCCAAAAACGAGGCACTCCAAGTGATTTGTGCGACACTGCTCACTAAAGAGAAAGTGACCATTCACAACATTCCAGATATTCGCGATGTCAACAATCTCATCCAACTGCTTCGAGATATCGGCGTAAAAATATCGAGGAAGGAAGAAGGAGGGAAGAATACTTTTTCATTCCAAGCCGACGAGCTTAATCTCGACTACCTTGAGAGCGATGAGTTCGTAAAAAAGTGTGCACAGTTGCGCGGCAGTGTATTAATGATTGGACCGCTCCTAGCCCGTATGGGTAAGGCTATCATCACCAAGCCAGGCGGTGACAAGATCGGGCGCCGCAGACTGGACACTCACTTCCTAGGTTTTGAAAAACTCGGTGCCAAGTTCAGTCGCATCGAAGGTCGTGATGTCTATGAGATCTCAGCCAAGAAGTTGAAAGGGTCTTATATGCTACTCGATGAAGCTTCGGTAACGGGTACAGCCAATATTATCATGGCTGCAGTATTTGCCCAAGGCACCACCACAATTTACAATGCAGCCTGTGAACCCTATTTGCAACAACTCTGCAAATTATTGAACCGCATGGGTGCCAAAATATCTGGTATCGCCTCGAACCTGCTCACGATAGAGGGCGTAGAAAAGCTTCGAGGTGCAGACCATCAACTCCTGCCTGATATGATTGAGGTAGGTTCGTTTATTGGTATGGCTGCGATGTGTGGCGATGGCGTACGCATCAAGAATGTTTCATTAGAGAATCTCGGTATTATTCCTGATGCCTTCCGTCGACTTGGTGTAAAGATCAATGTAGAAGGCGATGATCTGATTGTCCCTCGACAGAAGCATTATGAGATACAATCGTTTATAGATGGTACCATCATGACACTAGCCGACGCTCCTTGGCCTGGACTTACACCCGACTTGCTGAGTGTGCTCATCGTTGTGGCCTCACAAGCCAGAGGCTCTGTACTCTTCCATCAGAAGATGTTCGAGAGTCGTTTGTTCTTTGTGGATAAACTCATCGACATGGGTGCCCAGATTATCCTTTGCGATCCACACCGTGCCGTCGTTGTAGGTCATGACAGAAAGATTACCCTTAGAGGCGGTCGTATGTCGAGCCCTGATATTCGTGCAGGTATCGCTTTGTTGATTGCAGCAATGAGTGCCAATGGCGTAAGCCGCATTGACAATATCGAACAGATAGACAGAGGTTATGAGCATATCGAGGCTCGCCTGAATGCACTTGGTGCAAAAATTGTTAGAGGTTAGGGGTTAGAAGTTAGAGGTTTGAGATATGATAAAACGCGAGGATGTATATAAGATAGGCAAGTTGGGTAAGACCCACGGCGTGAGTGGCGAACTCTCGTTTCTTTTCGACGATGATGTGTTCGATCGCGCTGATGCCGATTATCTGATACTGGATATCGATAATATCCTCGTTCCCTTCTTTATTGAGGAGTATCGCTTTAAGACTGATAACAATGCCATCATAAAGTTTGAAGGCATTGACACACAGGACAGAGCCAGAGAGTTTACGGGTAGCGACGTGTATTTTCCTCGCGAGTTGAACGATGAAGAAGAGAACGGCCTGTCATGGGCAGCTATCGTGGGCTTTGATATCATCGATGCTTCTACATCGAAAACGGTAGGTCGTATTGCCTCTGTTGATGACTCGACTATCAACATTCTCTTCGAACTGGAAGACGGTAAGCTCATACCTGCCTCTGAAGAATTGATTACAGACATAGATAAACATAAGAAAACAATAACAATCGACTTGCCGAAAGGCATCTTAGAATTATGAAGAAACAAATTGCAATTCTCGGCTCTACGGGGTCGATAGGCACTCAAGCCCTCGAGGTCATTGAGGAACACTCAGATCTTTACGAGGTATATTGCCTAACCGCAAATAATAAAGTAGAACTGCTGGCAGAACAGGCTCATAAGTTTAACCCAGCAGCCATCGTAATTGCCAATGAAGGACGTTACGAAGAGTTGAAATCATTGATGAGCGACAGGCCCGACATCAAAGTCTATGCCGGTGCTCAGGCACTTAACGAGATTGTGGAAGCCGGGCCAATCAATATGGTACTCACCGCGATGGTTGGCTTCGCTGGCTTAAACCCCACCATTCATGCCATTAAGGCTGGTAAGACCATCTGTCTGGCAAACAAAGAAACACTGGTTGTGGCAGGAGAGTTGATTCTGCAACTTGCACAACAATATCACACTCCTATCCTACCTGTCGATAGCGAGCACTCTGCTATCTTCCAAAGTCTTGTTGGCGAGGACCAGAATCCTATCGAGAAGATTCTGTTAACTGCCTCCGGTGGTCCTTTCCGTCTGAAGACTATGGAGGAGATTGCCCACGTAACAAAAGCTGATGCCCTGAAGCATCCTACATGGGATATGGGTGCTAAGATTACCATCGACTCGGCTTCGATGATGAACAAAGGTTTCGAGGTGATCGAGGCCAAATGGCTCTTTGGTGTAGATGCCAAACAGATTCAGGTATTGGTTCATCCACAGAGTATCGTTCACAGTGCTGTTCAGTTCCAGGATGGAAGCGTAAAGGCTCAATTAGGTGTGCCCGATATGCGTCTGCCCATCCAGTATGCCTTCTCGTTCCCACAGCGTCTGCACTTGAGTGGCGAGCGTCTTGACCTGTTCAAAGCACAGCACCTGGAGTTCTTCGAGCCCGACCTTGAGAAGTTCCGCTGTCTGGCTCTGGCTTTCGAGGCCATCGACAAAGGTGGTAATATGCCTTGTATCGTGAATGCAGCCAACGAGATTGTAAACCGTGGATTCCTGGAAGATAAGTGCGGCTTCCTGCAGATGGGCGACATCATCGCCGAGACTATGCAGCGCGCCACCTTCGACAAGAACCCCACATACGAAACATACATCGCTACTGATGCTGAGGCACGTCGCATCGCCACAGAATTAATGAATAGAATTTAAGAACAACGGATTACACTAATTTCACGGATTGATACACACAGTCAAAATCTGTTTAATCCGTAAAATCCGTTGTCGAAATAAAATTGTATTATGGATATATTTTTGATAAGATTGTTACAATTCATGCTGGCCATTGGCCTGCTGGTGCTGCTCCATGAGGGCGGCCACTTCTTCTTTGCCAAACTCTTTGGCGTACGTGTAGATAAGTTCTACCTCTTCTTCGACCCCAGCATTTGGAAATGGGACGGTAGTATCTTTAAGTTTAAACCCAAGAATAGTGATACCCAATACGGTATAGGTTGGCTCCCTCTAGGTGGCTATTGTAAAATAGCCGGTATGATTGACGAGAGTTTCGATACCGAACAGATGAAGCAGCCTGAGCAGCCTTGGGAGTTTCGAGCAAAACCCGCCTGGCAGCGATTGCTCATCATGATTGGTGGCGTACTCGTTAACTTCCTTCTCGCCTTGTTTATCTATTCAATGATTCTCTTCTATTGGGGCGATACTTATATTCCATTGAAGGACATGACGCTGGGTATGAAGTTTAATGCCGAAGCCAAAGCCTTAGGATTCAAGGATGGGGACATCTTAATAGGTTCCGAGAATGGTGAGTTTAAGGATTTCTCTGCCGATCTTTTCCGCGATATCAGCAAAGCCAAACGTGTAGACTTGATACGCGACGGCAAACAGATAAGCCTGCAACTGCCTGGCGACATCAATCTGTTGGGTATGCTAAAATCAGTCCCCTCGTTTGTCAGACCGCTTATCCCTGCAGAAGTAGACAGTGTGATGGCCGACAGCCCCGCAGCTGCCATTGGTTTACAGAAGGGAGATAAACTTGTAGCCATCAATGGCAATACTGTTGATTCCTACAATGAATTCACAGACCAACTTGGTATTCTGGAGGACATGATGACTGCAGCCAAAACGCAGTCAGATAGTCTGAAGGTTCGTACAACATCGATTGTTGTTTCGAGGATGGCTGAAGGTGGAATATGGAAAGAGGATACACTTGCAGTAACGTTGACACCTGATCTGAAACTTGGTTTCTTCGTAAAGAGTCTGGCTGGTCTCTACGAACCTTATACGCGTGAATATGGTTTCTTTGAGAGTATTCCTGCAGGTATCAAATATGGTTGGAATGTACTTGCTGGCTATGTTGGCGATATGAAGTATGTCTTCACCGCAGATGGTGCAAAATCGCTTGGCGGTTTTGGTGCCATTGGAAGTCTGTTCCCTCCCATGTGGGATTGGTATCTTTTCTGGAAGATGACCGCCTTCCTCTCTATCATCCTTGCCTTCATGAACATTCTGCCTATTCCTGCTCTCGACGGAGGACATGTATTGTTCCTGATTTATGAGATGATTACACGCCGTAAGCCCTCAGAGACCTTCATGATCCGAGCCGAGTATGTGGGTTTTGGTATTTTGATACTACTTATGGTCGTGGCGAATCTCAACGATATTCTACGCTGGCTGGGCTACATGTAGAGAATAGTGATGGTAGTAGTGATGCTAACACTGTTCGCACTTGTAGTCGTTGGCTACATAGCGGGCAAATTAGGATATCTCGGTGGCGATTTCGACAGACAACTGTCGAGACTGGTCATCAACATCACTTGTCCTGCACTGATTTTATCTTCAGCAATGACAGGAGAACTGCCTGACAGACAGTTTATCCTGCCATTGCTGCTTATTAGTCTTGTTACCTATATCATACTTACAGGTGCAGCATTTCTGTTGCCACGCTATCTTACCAAGAAGAAAGATGACGAGGGAGCTATTGGTTTTGCACTGATGTTTGGTAACGTAGGTTTTATGGGCTATCCTGTTGTAGCATCGATATTCGGCCACGAGGCGGTGTTCTATGCTGCCGTGCTAAACGTAGTGAATACATTCGCAGTTTTTACCGTAGGTACGATACTGATAACAGGCAGGAGCGATGTGGAACAGAAAAGATTTGAGAAGAAAGTGCTCTACTCCACCCCAATGCTTGCCGCTTATCTGACGATGGCCATTGTTGCACTTGAAATAGACAATATTCCAGAAGCCATCAGTCAGCCCTTGACGATGCTTGGCAATATTACAGTCCCCGCAGCCCTGCTGATTATCGGTTCATCTATGTCGAATCTATCGCTTCGCACAATGCTTGGTAATGCCACTGTATACACCACGACGCTTTTCCGTCTGGCCATTCTTCCCGTTGGCATCCACTTTGTGATGCGCGCATTAGGTTTCTCACCTTTCGTAGTAAACATCAACACGCTCGTCATTGCTATGCCTGTAGCCACCTACGGAACGATCCTCTGTCTGAAGTATCAGAAAGATACAACCATGATTACCGAGGTGACATTTATCACCACCCTCTTATCGATGATTAGCATACCGCTATTAGTCATGTTCTTGTTTTAAGCCCTTACTTCTTTTGGCGCTTTGACTTTCGTGTCTTGTTAGGTTTGAGCATCGACTCATCAATGGCATCGAGCATAGAGTATTGCTTTTCGTGAAGATAGACAGGAATCGTAAAACCCTGTCCTGCAATTCTCGACAAGAGATAACGCCTTGACGCAACAGCCTGGCGCGTCTCTGCCAGTGCATCTGTGAAACGGCTCATAGCCTGTTTGTTGTTTGTCTTTATATCAGCCGCCTTTGCGATAGAATCAGCAAACACCATATGTATGGAATTCTCAAAATATGTTGCACTCCTTTTCACTCTTTCCAAGAACGCTTCATCATGCAACTGTTCCACAGACATCTGCTTTATCATAAGTAACCATTTCTCTGCAACAGGCATAGTCTGAACCTTAAAGTCATTCAGCACACGCTTATGCCACTGCGTAAGATCCGTAAAACTGTGATAGAAGAATTCCATCATCAGTCGCACCAGATGTTCTTCCTTATACAGAATATCATGAAAGTCGAACAGCTCAAGCAACAAATGACGATAATACTCCTCTTTAAGCTGAGGCAACTGCGCTATACTCTTACGAGCCTCTTCCTCTTGGTGGATAATATAATTTTCGACCCTTTGGTCAGACAAGATTGCACGCGGTTCGATGGGAGCTGAAAGCACCATTCCATCCAGAGTCTTACAACGGCTAAGCGCTACATATACCTGTCCTGGAGCAAAAGAGAGATTCGCATCGATGATGGCATGTTCAAACGTCAAACCCTGACTCTTATGGATAGTAATCGCCCAAGCCAATCGTAGCGGCAATTGCTTAAACACACCCTGTACTTTTGTCTCTATCTCACGCGTCTCAGGGTTCAACTGGTACTGAGCATTCTCCCACTCTAATGGCAGCACATCAATGGCTTCACTATCACCATGACATAACACACTGACAGAAGTCTCACTGATTTCCACCACTTCACCAATGCGCCCATTATAGTACTCGTGTCTGCCCGAAGGATCATTCTTAATGAACATTACCTGTGCACCTTTTTTTAATATCAGCAAATCGCTGGTAGGATAGGCATATTCCGGGAAATTACCTTGTACCTCAGCTCTATATCTGTATGAAGCACCAGGAAGTTTTGCAAGTTCATTCTCGTTGTAATCGTCAGCTAAGCGATTATGGGTAGTCAGACGAATATAGCCTTCACCTGACTTGGGGATAAAAGCAGGTTTACATCGGGCATTCAGCGTCTTGATATCCTCTGGTGTGGGATGCGCTTCACGAATATGGTTAAGTACAGATATGAACACATCGTCTTCCTGACGATAAACCTTTTCCAGTTGAATCGTTACATATTCTATCTGCTGCAATGCCTTCGAGCCAAAGAAATAAGGTGTATCATAAAAGGGAGCAAGCAGTCGCTCATCCTCAGGCGTAACCACTGGCGTAAGCTGTTGCAGATCACCAATCATCAACAACTGCACGCCACCGAAAGGCAGATATCTGTTTTTAAAACGTCTCAGCACGACATCAATAGCATCGAGCAAATCGCTACGTACCATCGATATCTCATCGATAATCAACAAATCGAGTGAAGCGATGATGCGACGCTTTTCTTTACTAAAGTCAAACTTACTTTTTATCTGAGCATTAGGCACGAAAGGCGCAAAAGGTAACTGAAAGAACGAGTGGATAGTCATACCACCGGCATTGATAGCAGCAACACCTGTTGGAGCTACTACGATGATACGCTTTTTGCTTTCCTCAACAACTCTTTTTAGGAAAGTCGTCTTTCCCGTTCCTGCCTTACCAGTCAGGAAAATACTACGCCCTGTGTGCTCCACAAAGTCCCACGCACTGCGCAATTCCTCATTAATCATCGTTTCCATAGCGTTGATTTATCATTAAACTATATTTCATGTTGCAAAAGTACGACTTTTCTTTGTACCTGCCAAACTTTTCAAGAAGAAAATAAGCAGATAAGAGGCTATGATGATGACATAGACCATTGAGATCTGCAAAACTGATGGATGCAAACCATTGATGCTGCTACCTGGTATTGAAGCGATCCACGACAGAATGGCATTCAGTTTCGCTACTATATATAATAATAGGTACGCGAGCGACGGTATCAGCATTACTACCATTGTAAGGATGAGTATCACCACAGCTGCAGGCATCACAATCAGATTCGTCAATAGGAAACAAGTAGAAAATCGTCCGAAGTAGTAGGCAGTCAGAGGTGCTGTCCCAATTTGAGCAGCTAACGATACGGCCACAATGCCCCACACCCACTTTACCACGCTATGCGACATTAAGTACTGCTCCGGGAAGACTTCTTCAAATAGAGGAACAAACAGCAGGATAGTAAAAACGGCCATATATGACATTTGAAAACCCACATCGAAAAGTGTCATCGGACTAACGATCATCATCACAATTGCTGTAAAGGCCAAAGTATTGACCGACATCTTATCACGATGCCCCAATGACAATACAGCATAGAGCGTCAGCATCACCGCTGAGCGAACAACACTGGTTGGCATACCAACCAGAAACACGAAGCCCCATATACCCGTTATCATAACGATCTGAGCAAACATTTGCCGTCGCCTACCTATCAGAAGAGAAAGCATCGTATAGATAATGCTCAGGTGCAGTCCGCTAAGTGCTAAAATATGTGAGGCACCAGTTACAGAATAGGTTTCTTTCAGTTCCTTTGTCAAACCCTTCTTATCACCAAGTGCCATAGCAGCCACAACGGCATAGGCATCATTATCATCATTCCATCCCACTTTAATACGAGCTAATAATCGACTACGAAGTTTTAAGAAATAAAGTTTTGTGCGGTCTAGCCTGGAAAGATGTTTTAATGATACTTGCGCTTTCTTCCATTTCCAACTAGGAACAAACGTACGCACAGTAAACTCCTGCTGTTCTATGCGCGATTGAATTTGTAACCCGTCACCTATCCTCAGTGCTTTACTTCGTTCATCCTTATACAGATAACATTTGAGCTTCTGTCCACTAACAACCAACTGAATATCCACAAGCATCGTTTTAGGCTTTTCAATAGGTTCACTCAGCACAACAGCCTCATAACACACCTCTTCCTCTGGCCAAGTAACTTTTTGCGACGCAAGTTGTCTATTCATCAACAACCAACCCAGAACGAGCATACAAGCAGAAATGGCTACCGATTGCAACAGCTCGTATCGCCCCAACAGACAAGCGATCAAGACCAGCCCCAACAGGATAGGCCAAAGCGGGAAAGTCACCACGATATATTTCCTGATCGTGATGCCAGCCATCAGAAAGATAGCCAGACGCAACAATGGCGCTTCATTCCAGAACAATTTGTTTTTCATTGCTCAAAGACTTATGTAACAATTTTGAGTGCAAAAGTAATCATTTTCATAGAAATAGCCAAACTTTTTCGCCTAGTTGTCGCAAAAAAGCATTAACTTTGCAGCCGAAATCGAAAAGACAAACATGATGGAAGTAGTAAGCATGCCGCTTTGGGCATGGATTCTGTTTTATATACTGGTACTGATGATGCTGCTGATCGACCTGAAATCGTTTGGCAGAAAAGGACAGCATGAGGTTAGCGTAAGCGAAGCCCTTAAGATGTCTGCCGTATGGATTGGCATTTCGCTCCTATTCTGTGCAGGTATCTACTGGATGTATCCAAGTGATCCTCATGAAAAAGCAATGGAATTCTTGGCTGGCTATCTGATAGAGAAATCACTCTCGATGGACAATCTGTTTGTTTTCCTGACGCTATTCTCTTTCTTTGGCGTTCAACGGAAATACCAACATGAAGTTCTTTTCTGGGGCATCTTCGGCGCTCTGGTATTACGCAGCATCTTTATCTTCGCTGGCACTGCAATGATTCAGCATTTTGAATGGATTCTTGGTATCTTTGGACTTTTCTTGATTTATACAGGCATCAAGATGTTTGGGCATAATGACAACGAACAAGTAGACCCTTCGAAAAACATCATTGTAAAGCTATTCAAGAAATTCTTCCCTGTAACAGACCAGATGCACGAGGACCGTTTCTTCGTCATTGAAAATGGCAAGCGACTGGCTACCCCCCTCTTTATTACCCTTTTGGTGATAGAAACTACCGATGTTGCTTTTGCGGTTGATTCGATACCTGCGGTTTTCTCTGTATCAAGAGATCCGTTTATTGTGCTGACCTCAAACATCTTTGCCATCTTAGGATTACGCGCCCTATATTTCGCGCTGGCAGCTGTAGCGAAATACTTCACTTATCTGAAATATGGTCTGGGTATTATCCTTAGCTTTGTTGGTGTAAAAATGCTCTTGGCATTATATGAAATTGATGTGCCTACCCCACTTTCATTGTTCATCATCTTTGGAGTGTTAGTGTTGTCGATGGGGCTTTCTGTAGTCGTATCAAAAAGAAAAGGCAAAAAAAATTGGTGATTTAATCAGAAGTTAGTATCTTTGCACACATGGAGACTAAAAATTATACCAATGACGCTATTGAACTGCTGAAGGCATTGATCGCTATTCCTTCAGTGAGTAGAAGTGAGGATAAAGCAGCAGACAAGCTTGCCGAGTATCTTGACAAATGGGGATTGCCTTATGGCCGTAAGGGTAACAATCTATGGGTAGGTTGCCAAGATTGGGACAACAACCGTCCAACCCTTATGCTAAATGCCCATATTGACACCGTTAAACCCGTGAACTCATGGACACGTGATGCTTTTACGCCGACACAAGAAGGCGATCTGCTGTACGGTCTTGGTTCCAATGATTGTGGTGGAGGCTTGGTTGCTACGTTGCAAACCTACCGTATCATGTTACAAAAGCCTCGCAATTATAACATCCTTTGGTTGGCCACTGCAGAAGAAGAAATATCTGGCGAGAACGGTTTTACACGTGTTGCCAATCTTTTGCCCAAAATAGATGTGGCGATTGTAGGTGAACCTACTGGCATGCAACCCGCCATTGCGGAAAAAGGTCTGATGGTAATTGACGGCTATGCCCACGGCAAATCAGGACATGCTGCCAGAAACGAGGGTGTGAATGCTATCTACGAGGCGCTTGACGATCTGGTTTGGTTGCGCGACTATAAGTTCCGTAAAGTCAGTCCATTCCTTGGTGCTACCAAACTGTCTGTAACCGTTGTAGAAAGTGGCACCCAACATAATGTCATTCCCGACACACTTCATTTTATTATAGATGTACGTACGAACGAGTTCTATCAGAATGAGTACGTGTTTGAGTTCCTTCGTAAGAAGATGACCAAATGCGAACTACGCGCCCGTTCGTTCCGTCTGCATTCATCGAGTATCCCCGTAGATCATCCTTTAGTAAAGAGGTGTATTGAAAGAGGTATGCAACCATTTGGTTCGCCTACACTCAGCGATCAGGCCCTGATGCCATTCCCATCACTTAAGTTGGGACCAGGCGAATCAAGCCGTTCGCACTCGGCTGATGAATTCATCAAGATTTCCGAGATTGAACAGGCTATCAACACCTATGTAAGCTTACTAGAAGGATTATCCATCTAGCATTTATCTATCTACCGAGCCAGTGCTCTGGATTCAGTTTGGCGCTACCATTTCGTAGCTGGAACTGCATCAAACCATCGGAACCTAGTCGTCCGATGGTTTGGCGTGTAGATACCTTCTGTCCACGACTCACATTGACAGAAACCAAATCACAGTATACTGACATATAACTACCGTGACGGATGATAACGCCTGTGGTGCCACCATAAGAAAATACTGCACTCACAATACCATCGAAAATACAACGTACCGAAGCACCTGGTTGTCCCTTCAAGTCAATACCTTTCTTATCAACCGTCAGATGACCTTTCACATCATCCACCGTATTGATACCAAAGTGGTTCACGATTTTATAGCTTCCCACAATAGGCATAGGCAAACGTCCACGATTACTCTCAAAGCTGCCACTCAAAGCACGGTCTTCTGAAGAGACAGAATATTCAACTGGAGCAGATTTCTTAGCCTTAGCCATCTCTTTCTCGTGAGCCTTTGCATCTTTAGCAGCCTTTTTCTCTGCAGCCAGACGAGCTTTTTCAGCCTCACGGGCAGCACGTTCTGCAGCAGCCTTCTCTTCCGCACTCTTACGAGCAGCAGCCTTTGCCTCAGCCTTAGCTTTCTCTTCCTTAGCCTTTGCCTCAGCTATACGGCGCTCGTTTTCCTTCCGGGCAGCTTCAGCAGCAGCTTTTTTCCTGGCCAATTCTTCTGCACGCTTTTTAGCCTCTGCTTCTGCAGCTTTTTTCTTAGCTTCTGCTTCTGCACGCGCTTTGGCACGTGCAATTTCCTGAGCCACCAGTCTGTCAATCTGGGCATTCAACTCAGCATCACGCTTCTTTTGCTTATCGATAATACCCTGGATGGTTTTTTGCTGTTTTTGCAAAGAGGCAACAACATTCTGTTGCTCAGTCTGCTTATTCTCCAGCGATTTTTTCTCCTGTTCACCTCGATAAAGCAAGTTGTTCTTCTCTTTTTTCACACCATCCAACTCTACAAAAGCCTCTTTCACTTGTTGCTGCATGGAAATCACAGCCTCGCCCTGCGTTTGCTGATAGGAGGCATACTCACGCACAAAACGCAATCGGCGGTACATCTGAGAAAAATTCTTTGCACCAAATACGAACATCATCTTGCTCTGGATGTTTCTATTACGATGCATATAGCGCATCGAATTGGTATAACGCAACTTACGCTCATCAAGCTCATGCTGCAGCATCTTTAACTGATTCTGAAGCATCTCGATATTATCATCCAAGCGATTGATATCATGACGAATGGTATCGATCACTTTGCGCTTATCTGCGATTTCATTATTGAGCACAAGCAAATTCTGGAGTCGCTTCTTTACATCACGCTCATTTGCCTGCAACTTGCGTTGCTGTTCTTGTATTTGTTTACGAACCTGTTGCTGCTCATTCTTCAGGCTATTAACAGAAACAGACTGACTCTTTTGAGTCTTTGTGGTGGTTTTACCCTTAGTAGACTTCTTGGTAGTAGCAGTCTTAGTAGTAGTGGTACGCTTCTGCTGCGACGATTTTTTCGTCTGCTGAGCTGGTACCACCGCCACAAAGCAAGCTAATAACCAGAAGATAAATAGTCTTTTCACGCTTTAAAACAGAGATTGATTAGAGTGACATGAATCTACGAAGAATCTCGTCGATTGACACTTCTCTATATTTATTTGAAACCAAAGTACGCGTCTCCCATTCTGTGTCAGCACCTACATAATTGAGTGTTATACCCAGTTTTACTTCCTTATCAGGAGTGGTCAGCGTTACAGTATGTTTATGTGGATACATCTTCTTGACGAGAGGCTTAAAATCGTCATAATCCCAGTTAAGCTGGAGATTGCCATTGAAACGATCCTTATAAAGGATGTTGGCCATACGGATAAATGCTGTACTCTTGCTCGCCAACCAGCTATAATCCATCTTACCCTCTTCATAACCGATAATCATGTCGTCGCCACTCTCAATGGTTGTATAGTCTTTCCGCTCTTCATCATCATATTTCCATCCTTCAATATGATGGGGTTTGAATAGTTCATTCCAGAACAACGCCTGGAGTGATGAGAAGTGCAAACCGCTGTTACGCAAGAAATCCAACTGAATATAAGATGCCTTCAGATACTGCTTATTGATACGGTCCATAACAAGGACATAATCCTTTGTAAACTCGATACGTCCAGCCTCTACAAAACCAAAAGCCATCAACTGCAAACGGATGACATCGTCACGCTTCATCTTCAAGTTACCCGTCAACGTCAACTTCTGAGGACCTACCTCCACAGAGAACTTCACCTTTGAGGTAATGAACTTGGCACTTTGTTCGTTGTCCCTCACCTGCTCGATAAAATTCTTCTTGCCACTCCTGTTGGTAGTAACCTCAGCATCAGCCTTCTTCTTATGGAAGATACACGATGAGAACATCAACGGCAGTGCCAGAAAGGCAATTTTAAGAATACTTATTCGTTTCATTCTTTAATATACTTTTTTTGTTTAATTTTCCTATTCAGCAAGTCATTATCAGGCTTCTGCAAAAGCGCCTGCTGCCAATACTCGATGGCTTTATCAATTTCCTGACTCTGAGCATAGATATCGCCAGCATGCTCAATAATCACGGAGTTATCCACAGAATCATCCTTGTTTTGCAGCGCCTGCTCGATATAGATTTTTGCCTCAGCATAACGCTCTTCCATGAAGAGAATCCAAGCGTAGGTATCCAAATAAGTCGAATTCTTCGGCTCAGCCTTAATGGTTTTATAGCTCATCTCCTCAGCCTTCGACAACTGTTCTCCGCGCTCACTGAGATAATAAGCATAGTTGTTCAGACAGCCCATATTGTCACCCTTCCATACCAGACAAGAGTCGTACGCGGCAAAAGCCTCGTTAGCACGACCTTGCTGGTGCAGGATATCTCCCATCACAGCATAGAAATCTGATACGATATTCGGATCGCTATCGTCTTTGATGACACCGATACCATTCTGGAATGTAGAAAGAGCTGCATCAAGACTATCCTTCTTATAATAGGCCACACCCTGATAATAATAGAAAGCCATCTCGTCAGGGTTATACTGACGGGCATCCTGACACAATTGTACCACGCGATCCATATCATCAGCCTCCCAGGCAAAACCTACTAATTGCAATCGGGCGATGGAATTGTCTGGCGCGATAGACAAAGCCTGAGTCAACACCTTTCCGATACTATCCTTGGGCATGTGCTTCGCGTTCATATAAGATGCACACATAATCGCCATATCAGCATTGGATTGTGGCTGACTTAACATCTTACTGAACAGCCCCAGCACACGGGTACTGTCACCTCCAGCCTGTTCGCTGGCTGAAATCTCTTGTCTGAGCAAATGAAGCTTCTCTTCCGATGTAGCGTTCTTATTCAATAACACACGCTCCGAGAGTGAGTCTGCTTCTGCTTGGTTTCCCAAAGCCAAATGATACGTACGAAGCGACATCAGCACACGGTTATTGTCGGGTTCCTGAGCCAATATCTGATTATATACCTTCAGCGCTTTCTTAGTTTGGCCATTCATCATCAGCGTTTCGCCATACATCGCGAGATAGTTCAGGTCGTTGGGGAACTTTTCTGCCAATGCTTTCATTTCAGCAATAGCCGCTTTCTTGTTTCCCTGACGTGTAAACATCTCGCTTTTAGCTAGCGACAGGCGCTCATTCTTACCGTCAATCGCCTCCAACTTCTCCAGTACTTTAACGGCACTGTCAAAATCATCTATTTGCTGATAGAGTTGGAACAACATTTCCAGAAGATCCAGTCGCTCTTTATCGCGCTCATAGATTTTCTCAACCACAGGGATAGCCGACTGAAAATCTTGCTGACGGATATAAATCTGCGCCAGCGTTTCCATATAGGTCACATTATCAGGATCAAGCATCGCAGCCTTCTTGATACAAGCCACACTTTGATCGTTCTGCTTCAGCACATTATAATACTGAGCCAGGAAATAATAAGCTTCAGAGGCTTCAGGATTAATCTCCACACAATGGCGCAACAAATCGAAGGCAGCATCATTATTGCCCTTTTGTCGCTGTACCATTGCCTCCATAAAGAATTGGTCAAAGTTTCTCTGGCCGAAACCTGAAAGTCCCGACAGCATCAACAATAATACCAACCCTATTCGTCTAATTTGCATCACTTTACGCCTGTATGTCCATAACCACCTTCACCACGCTCTGTCTCGTCCAGCACTTCAACAGGAATAAACGCTCCCTGCTCATGACGGGCGATAATCATTTGAGCGATACGCTCACCATCTTCCACGATGAAATCCTCTTGTGAAAGATTTATCAGCACCACACCTATCTCACCACGATAATCGGCATCGATAGTACCTGGTGTGTTCAATACGGTGATACCTTTCTTCAGTGCCAAACCGCTACGGGGACGCACTTGAGCCTCATAACCTACAGGCAAAGCAATATGCAAACCGGTTGGAATCAGCTTGCGCTCTAATGGTTTCAACGTGATTGGTGCATCGATATTTGCACGCAGATCCATACCTGCGCTCTGAGGTGTGGCATATTGAGGAAGGGGCTGATGGCCCTTATTAACAACTTGTACTTTAAGCATGAATTTTAAAATTTCATTTTAATTCACGTGCAAAGGTAGCACTTTTACAGCATATAACGCAGAGTATAGAGATTATTTTTTCATTTTTTCGTTAATTTCTGCGAAATCTGATGTTTCTGCAGTTTATTTTAGTACCTTTGCACGATGATTATGATGAATTGGCAACAACTTATTTCAAATAAACGTCTCGGGCAAGAGCACCGCCACCCCGAACGTCATGATGACCGTACAGAGTTCAAACGCGACTACGACCGTTTGATCTTTTCGGCCCCTTTCCGTCGCCTGCAAAACAAGACCCAGGTATTCCCGCTTCCCGGCAGTATCTTTGTACACAACCGTCTGACGCATTCACTTGAAGTCGCTAGTGTAGGTATGTCGCTTGGTAATGATGTAGCCCAACAGCTGACGAAGCGCCATCCAGAGCTGAAAGACAGCCTTTTCCAGGAGATCGGACAAATTGTAGCGACTGCTTGTTTGGCTCACGACTTGGGCAATCCGCCTTTTGGTCATAGCGGAGAGAAAGCTATCCAGTCTTACTTCCTTGAAGGTGCAGGTGGTGAACTCCAGCGACAGGTAAGTCCGATGTTCTGGACTGATGTCACACACTTTGAGGGCAATGCAAATGCTTTCCGACTACTGACCCATCAATTCAAGGGCCGTCGCCCCGGTGGTTTTGTCATGACATATTCCACACTTGCAAGCATCGTAAAATATCCATTCTCATCAGCTGCAGCTGGTAAGAAAGGGAAATTCGGCTTCTTCGATTCAGAGAAAGACCTCTATCGCCGAATTGCCGATGAACTCGGTATTATCTGCAAGTCAAACCTTGGCGAGCCTTTAAAATTTGCCCGTCATCCATTAGTCTATTTAGTGGAGGCTGCTGATGATATCTGCTATGAAATCATGGATCTCGAAGACGCCCATAAACTTAAGATTATTTCATTCGAAGAAGCCATGCAACTCATGCTGGGGTTCTTCGATGAAGATACGCAAAAGAAAATCATGAGTCGCATCGAAGAAGAGGGTGTTACCGATGATAATGAGAAGGTGGTTTATCTGCGTGCCTGCGTCATTGGCAAATTAGAGAACGAGTGCGTAAAGGTATTCATCGACCATGAGGAAGACATCCTTAGCGGCACATTCGAGGGAAGTCTCATCGACCATATCAGCACCTTGCAGAACGAGGCCTATCAGCGTTGCTGCAAATTGTCGCTCAAACAAATCTACAAAAGCAAACCCGTGCTCGATGTCGAACTCTCTGGTTATCAAATCATGCAGACGCTCCTCCAGCAGTTTACCGAGGCCGCTGTGCATCCAGAGCGATTCTATTCCAAACATTTAATCAGTCGTGTGTCGAGTCAATACGACATTGATGCCCCCGACCTCGAAACGCGCATCATGGCCGTTATCGATTATATCAGTGGCATGACCGATGTCTACGCCCTCGATGTCTATCAGAAAATCAACGGTATTTCCTTACCGATCGTATAAAAACAGGCGTGCCCAACGGCACGCCTGAATTCTTTCCATAGATAATTCTTACAGAGGATAATCCTCGAAGGCATAGAGCACCGTCGAGAGGTAACGCTCACCCGTATCAGGCAGCAGCACCACAATCTTCTTTCCCTTGTTTTCAGGACGCTTGGCCACCTGAATGGCAGCAAAGAGTGCGGCACCAGCAGAGATACCTACCAACAGACCCTCGCTTTGTGCAATCTCACGACCTGTGCGGATAGCGTCATCATTCTCTACGTCAAATACCTCATCGATCACGTCTGAATTGTACGTCTTGGGAATGAAGCCTGCACCGATACCCTGAATCTTGTGGGGACCGCTGGGCTGTCCGTTCAAGACGGCACTCGACTTGGGTTCTACGGCGATAATCTTCACGTTGGGGTTCTGCTCCTTCAGATACTTACCTGCACCGCTGATGGTGCCACCTGTACCTACACCACCAACGAAGATGTCGACCTGACCATCCGTGTCGCTCCAGATCTCAGGACCGGTGGTGGCATAGTGCTTGGCGGGGTTGGCGGCATTCTCAAATTGCTGGAGGATGACACTGCCTGGAATCTCGTCACGAAGTGCCTCGGCGGCGCGGATGGCACCTGGCATACCGTCTTTTCCAGAGGTGAGGCGAACCTCCGCGCCGTATGCCTTCACGAGGTTCCTGCGCTCCACGCTCATGGTCTCAGGCATGGTAAGGATCAGGTGATAGCCCTTGACGGCCGATACCAGTGCCAGTCCTACGCCCGTATTACCACTCGTTGGCTCGATGATGGTAGCGCCTGGCTTCAAGATGCCCTTAGCCTCCGCATCCTCGATCATCGCCAGTGCGATACGGTCCTTCACGCTACCGCCGGGATTAAAAAACTCTACTTTGGCAATCACGGGAGTCTCAAGTCCCTTTGCCTGTGAATACTTGTTGAGCTCCAGAAGTGGGGTGTTGCCGACGAGCTCAGTCAGCTGCTTTGCAATCTTTGTCATAATCCTTACCTTTTTAATATTAATAATAACCTAAATTAAACTTCATTTTCGGTGCAAGGTCAGTGCAAGCCGAATGCAATCGAATTTATTCGAATTGCTGAGGCGCCGCCTGAGCTCGCTGACGAATCTTGTATTCGTCGGCAAAGGTACGGCGTTTTTTTCATCCCCACAATACCTTTTGCATGTTATTCGCATACCACAAACATGGTATTTTGCACAAAAAAGCCTGTTTTAGTCCTCTTTCACGATAGGATAAAGCTCTATAAACTCGCCCTGATGACTCTGGCCATCGTTGATTAATCCTGCGAATTTCTGACCGACGGTCTCTATATCGTGGAAGCCAGGAAGCGCCATATTACCATTCAAATCGGTGGTGGTAGGACCTGGGTGAACGGAGAAGATTTCCACAGGCGTATTGGCCTGTTGAAATTCGATGGCCATCACTCCCATCATGGCATTCTGTGCAGCCTTGCTGGCGACATAGGCCAACGGGTGCCAGTAAGGACTGATCTCTGACGGAACAGTCACATTGGCGATACGACCCTGATTCTTTGCAATCAGCGGAATCAGTGCCTTAGTCAGTGCGAAGGTACCGACGAAGTTCACGTCGAGCGTCTCACGGATGACGCTGATCTCTGTATGTTCACTATCTACACTCATGTCACCAGGAATGCCGGCATTATTCACGAGCAGCGTCAGCTCTGGGTATTTCTCATTGATTTCTTTAGCGGCCTGTTCGATAATAGCGAGGTCTTTGAGCTCAATATTCACCCACCCTAACACATCGATACCTTCAGCCTTCAGTTCACCGATGGCCTTTTCAGCACGCTGCTTATTACGTGCGCCAATAATCACCTGCCAGCCACTCACTCCGAGGTGCTTTGCAATTCCAAATCCAATGCCCTTATTGGCACCTGTTACTAATACAATCTTTTTTCCCATAATTATGTCTTATTAGTTTTATTATGTAAGTACCGCTCTGCGGATTTGCGTGCAAAGGTATTGCTTTTTCTGAAGAATCCAAGCGATATTAAGAGAAAAAGTGATAAATATACCATA
>CAJOGK010000028.1 GCA_905234145.1 uncultured Prevotella sp.
AATATGCTGAACAACGATGGTAATTATGGACAGCTGTCTGACTAATTAAAACAAAGATTGAAACATGAAAAAGATATTTTCAAAATTAATGGTGTTTGGGCTGGCAATAATGGCCTTGGCATCATGCAGTGAGCCAGGAGACGAAATTACGGAAATCAACTATAAGCGTAATTTCTCACCCACCAACTTTGAGGCCAAAGTGCGTAATCGCACAAATGTAGAACTGAGTTGGACCCTTGGTGAGGGCGTAACGAATTACATTATCGAAATGTATGAAAACGACAACCTCACTTTTGCAGGCACACCTACAACTTATAATGTTACATCAGAGCAGATGCCTTATCTGGTAACATATCTGAATGGTGAGACAGACTACTCTTTCCGTATAAAGGCTGTTACAGAGGGTGATTCAAATCGCGACTCTAAATGGAGCGCAGCACATGTAAAGACAGATTCAGAGCAGATTATGCAAGCTGTGAAAGAGGAGGATATTGAGCCTACAGCTGTGACCCTGCGCTGGGCTGCTGGTCAGGAGGCTGCTACCATCACGCTCAATCCTGGTAACATCGTTTACAATGTAACTTCGGCTGATATCGCTGCTGGTGCTGCACACGTAACAGGACTGACACCTGAGACCAACTACACAGCTGTTCTTGCAAGATCTGACGGTCGCATTCGTGGTACTGCTAAGTTCACCACAGGTGTTGTACTCGAACCAACTGATATCCTCGTAAAGACTGGTACCGATCTGGCAACAGCCATTGCCAATGCTCCTGCAGGCTATCGCCTCGTTATCGAGCCAGGTACTTATCCTCTGGCAAATGGCGAAACGACTTCGGGTGCTGCTATCAAGATTAGCAAGGACATCACACTGAAGGGTCTGAAGCTGAATGATCATCCTGTAATCGTAGGTCGCTTCCAGGTAGAAGCCAACCTCAAGGTTAGTCAGGTTACACTGGACGGTAAGGGTACTGACGGAGGACAGGCATTCGACTACACTGCTGATGGCAACATCGACTATCTGACCGTAGAGAAGAGTGAGATTCAGAACTACACGAAGGGCTTCTTCTATCTGAATAAGGCTACTTTGATCGACAAGATTACCATCGAAGAGTGTATCATCAGAAACATCGAGTGCTCAGGTGGTGACTTCTTCGATAGCCGTAAGGGTGGTTACAACACCTTCGACCTGAAGAACAATACCATCTACGAAAGTGCTAAGGAGCGTGATATCTTCCGTATGGACGATGCTTCTGGTAGCATTAGCGCTAAACCAGTAATTACTGCCGATCACAATACCTTCTACAATGTAGGTAGTGCCAATGCAAACTATCGTGTATTCTACGTTCGCTTCAAGGGTAACAAGATTACCTTCACCAACAACTTGGTAGTAGGAACGAACTACAAGCGTGGTTTCGCAAACAACGGTAATACTGATAAGGATCCTACTTTGGACAACAACGTATACTTCAACACAGAGAACTTGATTTCTGCTGGTGCTAGCGCTGATGCAACAATCACATGGTTCGATACGCAAGGTACTGTGCTCGATCCTAAGTTTAAGGATGCTGCAAATGGCGACTTTACCATCGACAACGATAATGTAAAGGACAAGAAGGTTGGTGACCCACGTTGGCTCTAATCATCAGGTCGTCTCTATAAGGAGGTATGCAGATTTGCATACCTCTTTTTTTTAGACGTAAAGGGAGCAGGCACTTCCGTGTCTAATAGCTAGGGGATTTATTGTACAAAACACACGTAAACGTTATCTTATTATTTCCACGTTTATTTTGGGAATAATAAATAAAATATTCGTATCTTTGCCAGCAAAATTAACTTCTAATGAAGATTAAACGGAGAAAACATCTCATTATTAACAAATATTGTGTAACTAAAATTAACGTTTATGAATCATCAAATCAAAAGAGCCTTTATGGCTATGCTTTTGTCTGTGTTCTGCTTCGTAGCTTATGCTCAGAAGTCAGTCACAGGTACTGTGGTGGATGCTACAGGTGAGCCAATGATTGGTGTTAGCGTTATGGTCGATGGCACCACCAATGGCGGTGTGACTGACTTTGACGGAAACTTCACCATCAAGAACGTTCCCGACGATGGCGTCCTCAAGTTCTCCTACATCGGTTTCAAGGACCAAAAAGTCTCTGTTTCCGGTAAGGAAAGTCTCAAAGTCACTCTGGAAGAGGATGCTACAGGCCTCGAGGAGATTGTGGTCGTCGGTTATGGCACCATGAAGAAGAAAGACCTGACCGGTTCTGTTGCCAGCGTGAAGACTGACGACCTGAAGGCCGTGGCAGGTGCCAATGCCCTTTCTGCCATGCAGGCGAAAGTTCCTGGTGTTGACCTGCAGCAGAGTGATGGTGGTCAGGCTGGTTCCGGTGTCAGCATGACTTTCCGTGGTAACCGTTCGCTTAACGCCAGCAATGCTCCTCTCGTACTGGTTGATGGTGTTGAATATGGTTCAACAGTGGATATCCCCGCCTCCGATATCGAGTCTATGGACATCTTGAAGGATGCCGCCTCTACTGCCATCTATGGTACAAAGGGTGCCAACGGTGTTATCCTCATCACGACCAAGCGCGGTAAGGCAGGTAAGACAACTGTCAGTTTCAACGGCTATCTGTCATTCAACAGCGCAACAGGTGTTGTCAAGCCAATGTATGGTGACAAGGAAGTACAGCGTCTCATTGACAAGAAGGATTATGAGGATGCCGCAGCAAACAACTGGAACTTCACCAACAGCACAACACCTAGCGATGTACTGACCTATTCTTTGGTAGATGGCACGAAGACACTGGACATCTACAATGACAAGTCGTACACCGACTGGATGGATCTGTTCATGAAGAACAGTGTTTCTCAGAATTATGAGGTATCCGTTCAGGGTGGTAATGACAAGACCAACTTCAACATCTCCATGGCAATGATGAACGACAAGGGTTTGATGGAAGGCGACAAGTTTAACCGTTACACAGGCCGTGCGAACATCGACCACTCAATCAATAAGATCGTAAAGGTTGGTGCAAGTTTGTCTTATGCGTACAAGAGCAATGACCGTCGTAATGGTGGTGTGTATGGTCAGGCACAGAAGATGACCACCATCACCCATGCCTATCAGAATGATGGCACAATCAACCAGACACCTAACCCCTGGTATGCAGCTCACTGCTCACCACTGCTTGACGAAAACGGCAACTATCAGCGCAACATTGAGACCACGCGTTTCTTCGGTAGTGCGTATGTTCAGCTCACTCCTATCAAGGGCCTCGTGTTGAAATCACAATTCACGCTTGACCGTTCTGACGCTCGTGACGGTATGTATCAGGACTATGAAAGCCAAGCACGCTATCAGTCTGGCCAGACCACTATTATTCAAAACAACAACTCAGCCAGCACTAAGTATGTATGGCAGAACACCGCTAACTACAACCTTGAGTTTGCGAAACATGACTTTACCTTCCTGCTCGGTCACGAAATGACACAGTCTGTGGAAGAGGCCGTAAATATCAGTGGATCCGCAGGTGCAGAACATTACTACAAGAACTCGTTCTATGATATCAGTAAGATTACGACACCCGACAAGAACTCAAGTTACACCAAGGCTTCAATGGTTTCTTTCTTTGGACGTGTAAACTACTCTTACGACTCTCGTTATCTGCTGCAGGCTTCCCTCCGTGCTGATGGTTCATCAGTACTCGCCGAAGGAAAGAAGTGGGGTTACTTCCCCTCAGTAAGCGCAGGTTGGCGTATGTCTGAAGAGAAGTTCATGCAGAACACCAAGTCATGGCTTGACAACTTGAAGCTCCGTGTGTCATGGGGTCTCTCTGGTAATGCTGCCATAGATCCTTATCAGACACTGGCTACACTTAAGGCAATCGTCCCCAACGCTACGGAGAAAGCCCCGATGACCATGTCTAACCCTGATCTGACTTGGGAAAAGACATCAGCATTTGATATCGGACTCGATTTCTCACTGCTCAACGGACGAATCAGTGGTACAATCGACTATTATAAGAGCAAGACCTACGATCTGCTGTACTTCAAGACAGCTCCTCCTTCAACCGTATTTACCAGCACTTTGTCTAACATTGGCAAGACCAGAGGTCAGGGTGTCGAGGCATCTGTCACCGTTATTCCCGTACAGACTAACGACCTGACTTGGGACGTAACAGCTACAGCGACCTTCTCTCGCGACTATGTAGATGAATTGGCTGACGGCGTCGATCAGTTTGTAAATGGTATTAATATCCTGAAGATTGACGAGCCAGTATCTGCTTACTACACCTACGAGGTAGATGGCTGCTGGAACATCGGTGAGTTCGATCAGTATCTGGCTTCACATCCTAATTTCGAAAAGCCCTACTCTGACTACGGCAATCCCGGTACCACAAAGGTGATTGACCAGAATGGCGACGGTACTATTGATGACAGCGACAAGATTATCTATAACCGCTCTCCAAAAGCCATCCTCGGCCTGTCAACCTCTTTAACATACAAAGGCATCTCGCTGAGCGTTTCTACGATGGCGCGTCTGGGTGGTTATATGAACTACCAGGGATACAACCTCTACCTTTATGACAACGCCAACTGGGGAGACCTTGACTACTGGACACCAAATAATACTGGTGCTATTATCCCATCACCAGGTGCAGGCGGTTCTTCATCTACAGCCTTCAAGAATGCTATCATGATGCAGAAGGCAGACTACTTCAAGATTAAGGACATCACACTGGCCTACCAGTTGCCAAAGAATCTTCTTAAACAGGTTCTCATCAGCAATGCACGTGTATATTGCTCACTGAAGAACTTCTTTACATTCAGTCACTTTGACAATTACGACCCTGAGCGCGGTGGTGCAGTGAACTTCCCACTGATGAAGCAGGTTGTTGTTGGTCTCAATGTAACTTTCTAAATCAAAACAGAGAACAATATGAAAAAGATATTAAGCATGTTATTGGCTGCCACAGCCTTCGGGCTCGGCACGAGCTCCTGCTCTGATTTCCTGGAGGAGGACAATAAGGCAGGTGAGACCGCAGACTTGGTATATCAGACCAAGACAGGTATCGATGGACTGGTTTACTCTGCCTACAGTTATGCCCGCGGATGGTGGGGTAAGGAGCCAGCCGTAGGTCTGGCAGAAATGGGTTCTGACCTGTTCTATTATGGATACGACAACAAACAGAAATCATTATTGAGTTATGACCTGTCAGCAGAGAGCCTTGGATTTTCTTCTACGGGTGGTACGGATGCCGTCAACAACAACCCATGTCTGGATCAATACTGGGAGTTGTTCTATGCAGGTATCGATGTTTGCAACAACGTTTTGAAATATGTTCCCACCTGCTCATCACTGAGCGACAGTCAGAAGGAAGCATATCTCGCAGATGCCTACTTCCTCCGTGCACTGTATTATTCTCAGATGGTAGCTATGTGGGGCCCAATTCCTTACAATGCACAGCCCATTGATGCAACGAACTTCAACACGGCTCCTGTACGTCAGCCGGAGGCAATCATCTATGGCAACATTCTGGCCGACTTGAAAGAGTCAATGGCAAAATACAAGTCTGCCAATATCATGAAAGCTAGTTCTGCTACCAGCACAGGCCGTGCCTACTTCTATTCAGCAGAGGCATTATATGCCCGTGTCTGCTTGTATGCAGCTTCATGGCTAGGAGCAAACAGCGTCTCGGGGGTAAGCAATCTCTATACTGAAGCTCTCAATGCTGCCACAGATGTCATCAACAACTCTGGTGCATCATTCTACAGCCGCTATTCAGACACATGGAACATGAAAAACGAGGAGGCTAATGTAAACTCCGAGAACCTCTTTGCTGTACACTACAACAACGTTCTGTCTTCAGGCCGTGACAACTGTGTTCCGTATCGTTTTGCTGACGATGCCACTGGCCAGTTCAACTCTCTGCTTACCCGTAAAGGCTATAGTAGCAATGGTGGTAGTGCAGACCTTCTGATGTACGTTTCGCTTTGGAACAATGGTTGCGACGATATTGGCACAAACAAGCAGAACAACACATCTCTGTTCTGGCGTGTAGCAGCGAATAAGACCACCATGCCGAGCAAGGCTACAGGTGAGAATATTGAGGTTGGCAAATACTATTCTCCATACGGACGTGGATTTACCCGCTACCTGCCTTCTCTCTACCTCTGGACAATCCTAGACGAGGTGAAGGAGACCGACCAGCGCTACAACGGAACCCTGCTGACCAGCTACCGCATTCCAAAGGAACTATCACAGAATGCGCCTAAGTATCCGAAGATGGGCGAACAGGAGTTTAAGGACTACGAAGAGGCATACGAAGAAGACGGAAACTACTTCAATGGCGGTGGTACTGCTATTCTATACAGTCTGCTCGACGGTGACTCTAACGAGGGTAAGGCCCTTCAGGCCGAGGCTAAGGACAAGTATCGCCTGCAGTTTGCTTATGGCGGTGACATCCCAGTCTATACCAGCGGTGACTTTGCGAAGGCTCTGCCTACACAGGGTGGTAAAGCAAAATCAGATGTCTATGGTGACGACCGTTATAAAAACGAGAAGATTGAAGGCCGACGTTCATATCCTGGCATCAAGAAATTCCTAGATGACCAGTATGAAGTTGAATATCCAACATATGACATCTCTCACCGTGACATCATGGTGCTGCGTCTTGCTGAAATGTACCTGATTAAAGCTGAAGCTGAACTCGCTACTGGCGGTGATGCGCTCTCAACGCTTAACAAACTGCGTGCAGCACGTGCTATTAAGGGCAAGGACAATAGCTTGAAAGGAACCGTTGATATTGAAACGATTCTGAAGGAGCGTGCGCTTGAGCTCTGTGGCGAGTACCAGCGCTGGTTCGACCTGAAGCGTACGCACACACTGCTCGACCACGTGAAGAAGTATAATGCACAAGCATCTGGCAACATTGAGCTTAAGCATTACTATCGCCCAATTCCTCTGAATGAGCTAGAGACTGTTACCAACCGTACCACCACTTCCGCAACTCAGGATGCTAACGGTGTACTCCAGTACACCTCTACAGCTGAGGGCATGTGGCAGAATCCAGGATATTAATTTACAGTTAAATATTAGCAAATAATCAGTACCATTATGGGTGCGCCTCATACAAGGCGCACCCTTTTTGTAATAGATCTCCTCGATGTCGCCAGTCTTTCTCAACTGACGGTGCAACGGTAAGCATTTTTACTGAAAGTTGCAACATTGTGAGTTGATATTTCAAATTTGACGGCATAATTAAGGCGAAAGAGAGAAATGTTCAAAACACACGTAAACGTTAACTTATTATTCTTACGTTTATTTGAGAGATAATAAAAAAATTATTCGTATCTTTGCAGAAAAAAGAGAAGATAAGTAACATAAAAGCTACAAAGCGATGAAGACAAAAAGACTGCTCACTATGATGGGAGGACTCATGTTAACTGTCTGTCTCAATGCACAGACCCTTCCCTACCAGAATGCAAACTTGTCAGCTGCACAACGAGCTGACGATTTGTTGTCGCGACTGACACTCGAAGAGAAAGTCAGTCTGATGATGGATACCTCGCCTGCCATCGAGCGGTTAGGCATCCCCCAGTTCCAGTGGTGGAACGAAGCCCTGCATGGTGTAGGGCGTAATGGTTTTGCAACCGTATTTCCCATCACAATGGGTATGGCTGCCTCATGGGACGATGCCCTGCTACACAAGGTCTTCACTGCTGTGAGCGATGAAGCACGCGTAAAAGCACAACAAGCCAAGCGTGCTGGCGACATCAAGCGCTATCAAAGTCTCTCGTTCTGGACACCAAACATCAATATCTTCCGTGACCCTCGCTGGGGTCGTGGCCAAGAAACCTATGGTGAAGACCCTTATCTGACATCGAAGATGGGTCTAGCTGTCGTTCGTGGTCTGCAGGGTGTAGGCTACAATGGCGAGGATCTGGGCATTAGCAAATACCGTAAGCTGCTGGCTTGTGCCAAGCATTTTGCGGTACATAGCGGCCCTGAGTGGAATCGCCATGAGTTTAATGTCGAAAATCTACCCGAGCGCGACCTATGGGAAACCTATCTGCCTGCCTTCAAAGCACTCGTACAAGAAGGTAAGGTAGCCGAAATCATGTGTGCCTATCAGCGTATAGACGGTCAGCCATGCTGTGGTCAGAACCGTTATGAGCAACAGATACTGCGCGACGAATGGGGATTCGATGGACTGATCACCAGCGATTGCGGTGCCATCACCGATTTCCTCCCCAAGTGGCACAATGTGGCAAAGGATGCCGCAGAGGCTTCGGCTAAGGCTATCCTGGCAGGTACCGATGTGGAGTGTGGCTCGGAATACAAGCATCTGCCTGAGGCTGTACGTCGTGGCGAGGTGAAGGAAGCTGATCTTGACAAGAGTCTGCGTCGTTTGCTCATCGCCCGTTTTGAGCTGGGAGATTTCGACAATGACGACCTCAACCCATGGACAAAGATTCCAGAGGACGTGGTGGCTTGCGAGGCGCATAAGCAACTGGCCCTCGATATGGCGCGCAAGAGCATCGTCTTATTAAAGAACAATGGCGTTTTGCCACTGGAATCGTCAAATGGGAAAATAGCTGTATTGGGTGCTAATGCCATCGACTCTGTGATGATGTGGGGAAACTACTCTGGTTTTGCCACTCGCACGATAACCGCCCTCGAAGGCATTCAGCAGATCGCCCCTCAGGCGCGCTATATCAGCGGATGTGGTCTTACACGCAACGAAGTTTTCGAGAGTCGCTTTGGAAATATGAAAACACCACTTGGCAGCAAGGGCATACAAGCTACTTACTACAATAACACAGACATGGAGGGAACGCCTGCTGCCACTGTGAATATCACCTCGCCCATCATGCTTAGCAATGGTGGAAACACGGTCTTTGCCCCTGGCGTTAATCTGCAAAACTTCTCTGCACGCCTCGATGCCACCTTTATACCTGAGAAGGATGAAACCGTTATCTTCAACATTAATGCTGACGACAAGGTGCGACTGATTGTAAATGGCGACACCATCGTGGATATCTGGCGGGTACGTAATCGCATCCAAGGCACTCAAAAGGAAATGGACGTAAAGGCTGGTAGTCATTATCGTATTCAGATCGACTATGTACAGGTAAGCGATTTTGCCTTCCTGGGCTTCGACATCCAGCACAAGGTGGCACCTACCTATCAGGAACTGCTCGCCCAAATAGGCGATGCAGAGACGGTTATCTTCGTGGGTGGTATCTCGCCAAAACTCGAAGGGGAGGAAATGCGTGTCAATGAAGAAGGCTTCAAGGGTGGCGACCGTACCAGCATCGAACTGCCAAAGGCACAACGCGAGACCCTCGCCATGCTCCACAAGGCTGGAAAAAAGGTCATCTTCGTGAATTGCTCTGGCTCTGCGATGGCACTTGTGCCTGAACTGGAATCGTGCGATGCCATTCTCCAGGCATGGTATGGTGGTGAACTGGGTGGTCAGGCCTTGGCAGAAGTGATTTTTGGCAACTACAATCCCAGTGGCAAGCTGCCTATAACTTTCTACAAGAACACCGACCAATTACCAGATTTCCTCGACTACACGATGAAGAACCGCACCTATCGCTATTTCACAGGCGAGGCGCTATTCCCCTTCGGCTATGGTCTGAGCTATACCACATTCGACATCAGCAAACCCGTGTATAAGAACGAAAAGGTACAGGTAAACGTGAAGAATACCGGCAATAAAGATGGTCTGGAAACGGTGCAGGTTTATTTGCGAAACATGGCAGATACAGAAGGACCACTCAAGTCGTTGAAGGCCTACAGTCAGGTATTCCTCAAGGCTGGTGAATCGAAGACTGTTACCATCGACCTGCCTCGCAGCAGTTTCGAGGGTTGGGATGTAAAGACCAATACCATGCGCGTGGTGCCAGGACGTTACGAACTGATGGTTGGTGATTCGAGTGCAGACATCGACCTTCAGAAGATTATAGTGAACATCAAGTAAATCATCATTTTATGAAAAGTATCAAATCACTACTGATTGGAATCATGCTGCTGAGCGTATTGCCTATTACTGCTCAGCAGGCATTCAAGCAACTTATGCGGGAAACCTCACCAGAATTCTTCCAGTCAGAAGAAGCCCGTCGTATCGGAAACCAACTCCTACTCTACCAAAGGGTAACTGGAGGGTGGCCAAAGAATATCGACATGGCGAAACCCCTCTCCGACAAAGAGCGCGAAAAGGTTTTAGCTGACAAGCAGAAACACAACGATTCTACCACCGATAACGATGCGACTACGCAGCAGATGAATTTCCTGGCTAGGCTCTATCAATCTACAAAAGACGTGCGTTATCGTGATGCCTTCCGTCAGGGTGTAGCCTATCTGCTTAGCGGACAGTATGAGAATGGTGGTTGGCCCCAGTTCTGGCCTGAGATGCGCGACTATCAGATACACATCACTTACAATGACGATGCCATGGCCAGCACAATGATGCTGTTGCGTGATATTGCAGCTCAGAAAGAACCCTATCAAGGGGATTTGACTGACGACCAATTACGCCAGCAGATGACAAAGGCCTTCGACAAGGGCATTGAGTGCATTCTTAACACCCAGATTGTAACAGATGGAGAACTGACAGTATGGTGTCAGCAGCACGATCGTGAGACCTTCCTGCCTGCCGCTGCCCGTGCTTTCGAGTTACCCTCCTATTGCACGATGGAGAGTGCCATGCTCACCCGATTGCTGATGGAATTGCCCAATCCTGATGAAAGGGTAAAGAAAGCTGTGCATTCAGCCATGCGTTGGTTTGATAAGTACAAGCTTACTGGCTATAAAGTAGAACGTACAGGCCATCCCGGCAGTGCTGATCAGAATACAAAGCTCGTGAAGGATGCAGCAGCTCAACCCATGTGGGCTCGTTTCTACGACTTGGAGTTATGTGAGCCTTTCGTTTGCGATCGCGATGGTGTGCCTCGTCGACACCTGGAACAAATCGGTGCTGAGCGTCGCAATGGCTATGCCTGGTATACCGATCGTCCTATCATGCTCTACAAGCGCTATCAGAAATGGGCTAAGAAATACGACCCCGCCAATAAGGTCGACATCAGTCTCGAAACCAAGGGAGCCAATGAAAATGGCACCATCGAGTGGTTCCGCAAGCCTGCGAAGCATACGTCTGATTTCGATGCTGTGGTAAAGCCAGGCGATAAGATTCAGCAAGCCATCGAAAAGGCACCTGCTGTGCCTGAGAAGCCTTATAAGATTCTGATTCGCAAGGGCACTTATCAGCAGAAGGTGATTATCGACCGTCCTAACATCGTTTTGGTGGGCGAAGATCGCGACAGTACAATACTGATTCTTGCCGAAACAGCTAAGACGCAAAAGATTACAGAGTATCACGGCAAGGAGGTGGGAAATGGTGTGATTGTGCTCCAAGAGGGTGCTGACGATTGCATCATCAGTGGTCTCACTGTCTATAACAACTACGGCACCACAGTAGAGCCTGGTAACACCACCCATCAGATGGCGATCTTTGGCAGAGGTACACGCACTATCGTTATCAACTGCAATGTTTTGGCCGATGGTAACGATGCGCTTTCATTATGGGCAAAAGGTGGCGGCATGTATTATCACGCTGATCTCTACCTACGCTGTTTGGGCGTAGACTTCTTCTGTCCACGTGGTTGGTGCTACGCTACCCGTTGTCGCTTTGAGGGCGATGGCCATGCTATCATCTGGCACGACGGACGTGGCGACAAGCATCAGAAACTGGTTATCAAGGACTCATGGTTCGATGCCAAGCGCCCCACACCACTCGGGCGCTATCATCACGATTCACAGTTCTTCCTGATGAACTGCCGACTCTCCAGTCAGATACTCGATCAGAACATCAGTTATGCCTATACTGATAAGGTGCTCGATCCTTGTCCTTGGGGCCAGCGTGCCTACTATTACAATTGCCATCGCGAGGGTGGCGATAGCGGCTGGCTGAAGAACAACTTAGAGCAGTCGGAAGAAAATCCCGATTTCCACGGTGTAACAGCCCTCTGGACATTCAATAAGAAATGGGATCCCGAAAGTCGCATCCGCGACCTTTGGAATGTTCTCGCCTATTAATATTAATCCCCAGCCGATTGGCTGGGGATTAATATTATTTACTTCTTTTCAGCAGCTTTCTTAGCTGGTGCTTTCTTGGCAGCAGGCTTCTTTTCAGCCTTGGCTGGTTTAGCACCCTCAAGTTTCTCGAGTTTTGCCTTCAAGCGGGTAATCTCCTTATCCTTCATTTCAATCTCATCACCCTGATTCTTGATGGTGGTGAGCAGACTCTCAAGCTCCTCATTATCGATATCGAGCGGATAAAGGGCATTGACTCTGGTGATGAAGTCACCAAGAATGTTCATGTAGTTGGTGAAGGCATCAAACGGACCGCTATAAATACCACGATCGAGACCTACGTTAGAAGGCTTGGTGGTCATGAAGCGGAAGTTATTTGAAGCCTGCAGGTAATCCCAGTCTTGATTGATACGAGGATCGTCGGCAATGCGCAAGCGATCAGCTACAGAGTAGAGCTTGTTGAAAGCCTCGTGCTGCATGGCGTTACCAAGCCAGCAGCTGACATCGCGCTCCTCATCAACCCATGACAATGTATCGGGCACATCGAGCTGACTAACGCTCTTGCAAGCCTTGCAGATTTCTGTCGGGGTCATGAAGTTAATACCCTTCTCCTTGGCACATGCGGGCAGAGCGTGGATGAAATCGAGGATGTTAGAGCTGAGTGGCTGGGCGATACCCAGAGCTGAGAGCTCCATGAAGATATTGATAATCTGCTCTTCCTCTGGGAAGCGGGCGATACGATCGATATAAGCATCAGCAAAGAGAGGATAACCATCCCACTCTGAATTGTTGAAGCGCAAAGAGATATCATCGCTGAGCTCGATATCACGAAGCAACAACTTCAGGTTAGGTGCCTGGTTGCAATGATAAACATAGTGGGGTGACTTCCAACCCAGTACGTGCTTGGCACCCTCGGTAAGCATACCCTTGAAGCCCATAGCGGCAATCTGTGCACCGATATCATCGCTATAGATCAATGAAGAGTTGCGAGCAACGGTAGGTTTCTTGCCGAAGAGCTCCTCAATCTTAGCTGCCTGCTTCTTTACATCGAGAGCAAAGGTCTCAGGATTAGCTAGTGAAGAAAGGCCATGGCTATATGGCTCTGCAAGGAACTCAACGCAACCGGTTTCGTTCATCTCCTGTAACTTGGTGATTACCTGAGGTGCATGCATCTCCAGCTGCTCAATACCTGTTCCAGACAGAGAGAAAGCGACCTTGAAGTAATTGCCATTCTCCTTAATCATATCGTGGAGGGTATTCAGTGCAGGGATATAGCTGCGCTCTACGATATCATTGATGCTACGCTCGTTCTCGTAGTCATCATAGTAATAATGATCGGTACCGATGTCAAAGAAACGGTAGCGCTTCAGATGGATAATCTGATGTATCTCGAAATATAAACAAATTGTTTTCATATTCTTTTTACTTTTTTACCTTTTTACTTTTTTACCTTTTATTCTTCCCAGCCGAGGGTACGTCGATAGAGTGTGCGGATCCAAGTACCAACTTTCTCCCATGTAATCTGATCGACCTCGCGCTTTCCTTCTTCCTTCAAATACTGGAAGAGCGACTCGTTCTGACAGATTGAATAGATGGCATCGGCCAATGCATGGATATCCCAGTAGTCAACCTTGATACAGTTGTCGAGAATCTCAGCACAGCCAGACTGCTTAGAGATGATAGAAGGCGTACCGCACTGCATGGCCTCCAGCGGAGAGATACCAAACGGCTCAGAAACTGAAGGCATGACATATACATCAGAGTCTTTCAAGCACTCATAAACCTGCTTGCCACGCATGAAGCCAGGGAAGTGGAAGCGATCGGCAATACCACGCTCAGCAGCGAGGTGGATCATGGCATCCATCATATCACCCGAACCTGCCATACAGAAGCGAACATTACGTGTGCGATGAAGCACCATTGTAGCAGCCTCAACGAAGTACTCCGGACCCTTCTGCATCGTGATACGACCCAGGAAGGTAACAACCTTCTCCTTGCCTGTATGATCAGGACGAGGAATGGCCTGATACTCATCGGGCAGTGGATAAACGGCATTATGAACCGTGTAGCACTTGCGTGGATCCTGATGATATTGGTTGATAACCGTCTGGCGTGTCAATTCAGATACGCACATGATGCAGTCGGCCCAATCCATACCATTCTTCTCGATGCTGTAAACAGTTGGATTTACCTTACCACGAGAACGGTCGAAATCAGTAGCATGCACATGGATACACAAAGGCTTACCACTTACCTGCTTGGCATGAATACCTGCAGGGAAGGTGAGCCAATCGTGCGCATGGATAATGTCGAACTCTTCAGTACGGGCTACCTGACCTGCGATAATCGAGTAGTTGTTGATCTCCTCGTGCAGATTGCCGGGATAACCGCCTGCAAATTCCATCGCGCCAAGGTCGTTGACGTTCATGTAGTTGAAATCGGCATAGATATGATCACGGAGTTTAAAATAGTAGTCGGGATCCATAATGTTGCCCACGCGCTGCTTTACATAGTCGTAATCAACATCGCGCCAGGCAATGGGCACAGCGTTCATCGCTACGATACGACAAGCGTGCTGACTCTCATCGCCAAAGGGATGAGGCAGGCAAAGCACCGTCTCGATATCGCCCTGAGCTTTCAGACCCTCGGAAATACCATAGTTAGCAGTGGCGAGTCCACCAAATACGTGAGGAGGATACTCCCATCCAAACATTAATACTTTCATAGTGGTTCCTCCTTATTTTTGATATGAATACTTATCAATCAGCTTGAGTGTACGCAGGATTTCTGCCACATTCATTGCAAACGACATAGCGCCACGTCCATGGAACGGTGGGTTGCCGTCGAAGAGTTCAGAGATAGTGCCGATAGCATGATAGTCCATCTCGTCTTCATAACCCACGAGCTGGCGCTCGATGAAGCTCAGACGAGAGCGCTTATATAGCTTCAGACAGGCTTCCATATAGAATCCACCGAGCCAAGGCCAGGCAGTACCCTGGTGGTAGGCATAATCGCGCTGGGTCTGTGGGCCCACATAGATAGGATTATAACCGCCACTCTTTGGAGAGAGCGAACGCAGTCCCTTAGGTGTAAGCAACTCGCGGGTACAGATATCTACCACACTCTTCATCTGCTGCTGGTTGAGTGGTGAATAGTCGAGTGCTACAGCGAAGATCATATTCGGACGTACACTCCAATCCATCATGTTACCATCTACATAGTCGAGCAGATAGCCATACTCGTTGACAAATGTTTCAACAAACGATTTCTTACACAAATCAGCACGCTGTTCAAGTTCTTCAGCACCCTTGGCATCGCCCTTCTCTGATGCCATCAAAGCACAGAATTTCAAGGCATTATACCACAAGGCATTAAACTCAACAATGTAACCAGAACGTGGTACGACAGGACGTCCGTTAGCCGTAGAGTTCATCCAGGTAACAGCTTTGTCACGTCCATTTGCGTAAAGCAATCCATTCTCATCGAGACGCAGATTCGGATGGCCACCCTTAAGGATATATTGCACGATATCCTGCAGCAACTTTCCATACATCTCGAAGCATTTGTCGCGACCCACTTCCTTACCATATTGTTGAATAGCCCATACGGCCCAAAGAGGAACATCAGGCTGCTCAATCTCATAAATCTTGCCAGAAAGTGGTTTATCAGCCATAAACTCACGCAGCGCTTTTTCAGCTGTTTTCATTACTTTCTCGAAGTAATCAATCTCACCGATTGAAAGCGTCAGTCCAGGGAGTGCAATAAAGGTATCGCGCGCACGTACCTTAAACCAAGGATAGCCAGCCAAGAGGTAACGGTCGCCATTTGGCAGGCGATTGTGGAACTGATGGGCTGCTGCCACCAGACAGTGATAGAAGTTATCACGAGGTGCACGATCGGCTACTTCCGCATCGAACAATTTCTTTAATGAAGAAGACTTGATCTGAGAGGTAGAACCAGAGAATACAATGCTCTCACCCTTCTTGATCGGCATCTCGAAATAGCCAGGAACATAAAGATCCTCATTAGAAGCATAACCACGCTCCTGCTCCTTAGGATACTCTACGCCACGATACCAGTCGGGCTGGAAAACAAACTCGTTTTTCTTAGAGAACTGCATGTAGAGATCGGGATAGCCTGCATACATACAAGTCTTGATACCACCATCAATCTCATGATACTCACGACTGGCTGTCGCATTCTCATGGGTAAACTGACGTACGCTACGGAATGCCAGGAAGGGGCGGAAGCGGAGCGTAGTAGCTGAATGCGCATCAACCAGCGTATAACGAATCAGGATGCGATCTTCGTAATGATGGAAGATAACTTCCTTCTTCAGGATAACACCACCCACACGATACGTTGTCGTAGGTACAAGGGTAGCATCAAACTCACGGATGTACTTGTGTCCGTTAGGACTGAAATTGTTGCCTTGATACTTGTGCAGTCCGAGATTAAACTCTGCACCATGTTGGATGACCGTACAATCAAGCGAAGACAAGAGCACATGGTTCTCATCATCGAGTTCAGGCACGGGAACAACCAACAAGCCATGGTACTTACGCGTATTACAATCAACAAGTGTTGAACTGCTATAAGCACCTGAGCGGTTAGTACGGAGTAATTCACGACGAAGACTCTCCTGCAGGTTAGTCATCACGGCTTTTTCTAATCGTAAATAGCTCATAGTTCCTTAAAAGGTATTTTTGTTATTGAATACATTAGTCATTAATGTTTCCAAAGGTACGCATTTTTAGGCAAACAGCAAAGAATTTTCCGACATTTAACAATTATTTAAATAAAAGCTGGCAAGATTTGGTGTCTTGCCAGCTTAACTTATGCAGGAATGAGGAAATTTATGACCTCTTGCTCTACATTCACCTTATAGGGTCCGACAGGTGTTTTCATCAATCGTCCATCGATACCAACCAGTGCATGCTTTGCCTGTTCGATGGTTACTTCACGTGTGCGATAGGGATGTACACTTCGATGGTTAAGGAAGCGGCCCGTGACTAAGAGCCATATACCCTCTATCATCTGAACCATCTCAGGATGGTAGACTACCGACACATCCAACATGCCATTATAGGGCACAGCATTAGGGGTTTGTCCGTAACCAGGGCCAGATCCAATACAAACGGTCATGACTTTACGATCAATCGTATCTGTATTAATCTTCAGTTTCATCTTATATTCCATGCGATGGAAAAGCATCACAAAGAGCGAGGAGATGAAAGATAAGCTACGTGAACCAAAGAGACGACGCGTTTGGCGACGAAGGTTCATGATATCAGCTGTCATGCCGATATTGACACAATTAAGGAAATAACGATGACACTTCTCGCCCTTGGCATTGGAGTAGCGAATGCAACCAAGGTCGACCTTGCGAACACGATGCTTTTTCAGCCATCCAACAGTTTGCGGGATGTTATCCTCGTCGAAATCCCAGAAGCGGGAAAAATCATTCATCACACCATTGGGAATCACACCTAATGAAATACTGTCTCTTACTTCCTTTTCTTCCATCATCAGACAGTTTACTGCGTCATTGAGCGCAGAATCGCCGCCTACGATAATAATGGTTTTATAACCATTTGAAATCATCATCTTCATCAGGCGCTCTACACTGTCAGATGTCTCACTTTGAACAAAATCATAGGCCACCTGATTTTCATCAAGCACCTTCTGGATTTTCTCCCAACGCTTACGTCTGTTGGTGATTCCTGCTTTCGGGCAATACAATATGCCCCACTTTGCTGCTTCTATTGCCATCTTGTTATTTTCTATTTACGGATTTACGAATTTGAGATTTTTATAATTTGAGCCACTTTTTCTTCCATAGGGAGTGTGGCGTCGATCCAATTTATTTTGAAGCCCCTGCGTTCCATGCCTCTAAACCAGGTCATTTGTCGCTTAGCGAATTGATGAATAGCTATCTTCAGGCGTGTAAACATCTCGTCGCACGTACACTTACCTATCAGATATTCTGTTACAAACTTGTATTCAAGTCCATAATAGATAAGGTCATCGGCTGGGATGCCTTCATCGAGCAGTCGTTTTACTTCATCGATCATGCCCTCATCGAGACGCACTTTTAACCTGCGGGTGATTTTCTGACGACGCAACTCACGATCAATGTCAATACCTATTAATATACTATCTACAGGTGGTAACTCACGCAGAGGAACCGGGTGCTCCAGATTATAGGTCTCAATCTCTATGGCACGAACAGCTCGTTGGCAAGAGTCTACATCTGTTTTGTTGTGCATATTGGAGCCATTCTGAGCTTTCAATTCAACAAGCATCTTGGTGAGTTCTTCGAGTGTCTTGCCTTCCAAACTATTACGTAGCTCAGGGTTCTGAGGTACAGGTGAGAGTTTATAGCCTTTCAGCACAGCTTCGATATAGAGTCCTGTGCCACCACAAAGAATAGGCACAGCTCCCCTACTCTGGATATCCTGATAAACATCAAAGAAGTCCTGCTGATATTGAAACAGATTGTACTTTGTACCAGGTTCACAGATGTCGATGAGATGATAAGGCACCTCGCCATAATCGGCCAAGTCTTTTCCTGTTCCGATATCCATCCTACGATATACCTGGCGAGAGTCTGCCGAGATAATCTCGCCACCAATTTCTGCCGCCAATTGAGCTGCAACAGGGGTTTTCCCTGAAGCCGTAGGACCAAGTATCGTAATCATCCGTTGCATTCTCTATTCTTTCGTTTCGATATCTTTGAAATAGGTGTCTATAACCTATCCATTATTCACAAGTTTCTTCAGTTTATCCTTACCTTTGAAAGCAAAAAAACAAATAAGGAGCCCAGCCAAAACCAAGAGAGAGATTGCGAGAATCGGACGATAGAACAACCAAGCAAGGGCGATAACGATAAGAGACCAAACGATGCCAACTATCGTACAAACAAGGCCAACACCCCATCCGAAGATACCTGCAATAAACGGTACAACCTTTAGGATTGTCTCTATGAAGCCGAAGATTCCTTTCAAACCACCAATGACCATCACGATACCAAGAATACGCAATGCCCAAAGAATTATACTGTTGGCTTCTTTCTCTGCTTCAATAATCTCATCACCCGACTTTTTACCCATCACAAGCGTCTGGAAACGCTTGCCGTTCTTTGCCTTAAATGGCTTAAAGGTATCGCCATCAACTACGGCCATCACAGTAACCTTAGCAGGAACAATCTTCTCGAAGGTCACACGAACATCACCTACCTCAGGCGAACCGGGCACACGTCCAAAATACAAAACATTGCTAGCTTGGTGAACATACTCAAGATCCTTCTTGTTCTCTGCATTCTCCATTGATTTAACAATCGAATCGTTAACAGCCTGCAAAGAGTCGAGTACAGCCTTGACTGAATCTGGGAGCAAAGCCTTTACAGAATCGGGGATTGCCGGTTGCTGGGTAGGTTGCTGAGCAGGCTCTTTCTTCTGAACACCATAGAAACGCTCATAGGCGGCCTGCGTATTCTTATCAAACTGCTTTAGCAGATCTTCGGCAATGGCCAAATCCAATCCCTCACTGGAAGAGATGCTGTGAATAAGACTTTCTGACAACTTATAGGCGCCAAAAGATACATTCTCAGCATACTGCTCAGCATCATCTATCGTATTAAGCACCATGTTCTTATTCTGATAGGCAAGATCTTTAAACTGGGCAGACTCAATAGGACGGCTTACCCATTCCTTGCTATAGGTATAAGTGGTGGTAGTAACCTCTTTACCGCCCAGCTTATCCTCTTTCTTTTCCTGAGCATGCTCTACCCACTGATAATACTCCACTATACGCTTGATAGCAATAGCTTTGGCTCCAATTCCAAATTGTGCGTCAGTCAGTGAATCTTCTGTAGTGGCCATTGCCGTTCCGCAAATAAGTTCACCTTCAAGCGAAGCATCCTTTTTATTTGGATTTTCCATCTCAACATAGGCATTGCCAGCCTCGTCGAGCATCTTTTCTGTTTTAACGGCACGACCTTCATTCCACCAAAGGAGTGCTGTACCAAGGATAAACAGTAAAAAGCCACCGCCTATCGCTTTAAAGGAGTTTCCTACGCGTGAGCCATAGCCCACAGTTCTTGTCTCTGTATATGCCATAATTACAATAGGTTAAGTTAATAATTGACATCTATAAGGTTTTATGGGGGCAAAGATATAAAAAAAATGCCATCCGACAAAGTCAGACGGCATTTTTTTATAATTTTTACACTCTTTAGAGTTCTCTGCATATTTCAGTTGACTTCGTCGACTCAAACACGCGACTCGGCAAACTGAAAGCAAGCTTTCGTTTGCTCTCACTGCTTATTTGAGTTCAGCGAGGTACTTAATGGTGCGAACCATCTGAGAAGTGTAAGAGTTCTCATTGTCGTACCAAGAAACAACCTGTACGAGAGAGTTGCCATCACCCATCTTAGAAACCATAGTCTGGTTTGCATCGAAGAGTGAACCGAACTTCATACCGATGATGTCGCTAGAAACCAGCTTCTCCTCAGTGTAACCGAAGCTCTCGTTGGTAGCAGCCTTCATGGCAGCGTTGATA
>CAJOGK010000029.1:0-27737 GCA_905234145.1 uncultured Prevotella sp.
TGAACTCATTGCCCGCATACAATACGCCACGCAGCAGCATTTCTTCGGTGTGATGGCCGAGAAGTATTTCGACGACATGAACAATGATGTGCAGTTTACGGGTAAGCGCCATTATCAGAAATCTGTGAATGGTTATAACCAACTGCCAGATGTGTTCACAAAAGATGATATAATGAAATGCTTTGGGTACAACAACAGGAATGTAGCTTATACCAAAATCAAACGTCTGATAGATCAGAATCTGGCAGTTCAGATAACAGAAGGAGATCTGAAGGGCAAATACAAAAAAGTGAGTGATATGCGCTAGCGATTTCCATCAATCCATCAATCCATCAATTTGTAAATTATAGAATGAACGAAGTAACAAGTAATAGTAAGATGCAGCTCTCCGAGCATTTCGCGCTCGGGGAGTTTACGAAGAGTAATCATCCCGAAGTGTATAACATCCCTAGTCATGTAGCAATAGAAAATATGAAAAGAATTTGTGGTTGGCTGGAAGAACTGCGCGACCGATATAACAAGCGGTATGGAGGTAATACACCTATTATAATTAATAGTGGTTATCGTAGCCCTCAGCTAAATAAGAAGGTAGGAGGTGTATCTACCTCGAATCATTTAACAGGTTGTGCTGTTGATATCCGTTGCTACGGTATCGAGCAGGCGATACGCTATGCCACCATCCTTATGGATTATGCTGACGATTCGAAAGAAGCGTTTGATGAACTCCTTATCGAAAAGAACAAGTACGGGTGCTACTGGATTCACTTTGCTGTGCGCCCCAAAGAGAATCGCAGAAAGATTAGCTTCTTGAATGGTTAAGTAAGAGAACAAAAAAGCCTCGCAACTGCGAGGCTTTTATTTGATTACTTACGAAGACCGAGGGCCTTGATGATAGCACGGTAACGATTGATATCGTTTGTGTAGAGGTACTTCAGCAACTTACGAACCAGCATGGTGAGTGAACGAGCGGTGTTGTAGTCCTTGTGATTCTTCTTCAGGTGCTCAGTCAGGTGAGCGATGCGATAAGAGAAGAGGGCGATCTGTGCCTCTGCAGAACCTGTATCAGTGGCGCTCTTGCCGTACTGACCAAAGATTTCCTCCTTCTTTGCTTTGTCTAAATACATAATTTTAAATGTGATTAATGTTGTTTGCAAATACATTTTTCGGACGCGTTTCCAGCCTAATCACAAGCGGTTTACGTCGTCAAATGCTCCGGATTTTCCGAAATGCGGGTGCAAAGGTACGAATAAGCGAGCAAAATACCAAATAAAATCGCATTTTTTTTGTATTTTCGAGCGAAAGTACATTCGAACGGCGTTCAAAGGTACAACTTTTCTGCCAAACCAACAAATATTTCGAAGAAAAGTTGTAACTTTGCAGCCGAAAAAGTAAATCGTAAATACGTAAATCGTAAATTTGAAGATGCAGGATATCAGAAATATCGCAATTATTGCACATGTAGACCACGGTAAGACAACACTCGTGGACAAGATGATGCTGGCTGGCAATCTCTTCCGCGAAGGACAGAACCTCAGCAATCAGGTTTTGGATGCTAACGATCTGGAGCGCGAACGTGGCATTACCATTCTTTCGAAGAATGTATCGATTAACTGGAAAGGTACGAAAATCAATATCATAGATACCCCGGGACACTCAGACTTTGGCGGCGAGGTAGAGCGCGTGCTCAACATGGCCGACGGTTGCCTGCTGTTGGTTGACGCTTTCGAGGGTCCGATGCCCCAGACGCGTTTCGTCTTGCAGAAAGCCTTGCAGATTGGTCTGAAGCCTATCGTGGTCGTCAATAAGGTGGATAAGCCTAATTGCAGGCCTGAGGAGGTGTACGAGATGGTGTTCGACCTGATGTTCTCGCTGAATGCCACTGAGGATCAGCTCGACTTCCCCGTGGTTTACGGTTCGGCCAAGAACGGCTGGATGAGTGAAGACTGGCAGAAACCTACCGACAATATCACTTATCTGCTGGATAAGATCGTGGAAGTGATTCCTGCGCCTAAACAGATAGAGGGTACCCCGCAGATGCTGATTACCTCGCTCGACTATTCGAGCTATCAGGGTCGTATAGCGGTGGGTCGTGTGCATCGCGGCCAGCTGAAGGACGGCATGCAGGTAACGATTGCTCATCGCGATGGCTCGATGGAGAAGACCAAGATTAAGGAGCTTCACACCTTTGAGGGTATGGGGCACGTGCGCACGGAAGCGGTAGATTGTGGTGATATCTGTGCCGTTATCGGACTGGAGAAGTTTGAGATTGGCGATACCCTCTGCGACTTGGAGAATCCAGAGCCTCTGGCTCCAATCGCCATCGACGAGCCTACCATGTCGATGCTCTTTACGATTAACGACTCGCCTTTCTTCGGTAAGGAGGGTAAGTTTGTTACCTCGCGCCATATCAACGACCGCTTGGAAAAGGAGCTGGAGAAGAACCTGGCCTTGCGCGTAGAGCCTTTTGAGGACTCAACCGATAAGTGGGTGGTGTCGGGCCGTGGTGTGCTCCACCTTTCTGTGCTGGTAGAAACCATGCGCCGCGAGGGCTATGAGTTACAGGTAGGTCAGCCGCAGGTGATCTATAAGGAGATAGACGGTGTAAAGCACGAGCCTGTAGAGGAACTGACGATTAACGTGCCCGAGGAGTTTTCATCGAAGATGATCGATATGGTTACCCGCAGAAAGGGTGAGATGACCTCGATGGAGAGTCAGGGCGAGCGCGTGAATATCGAGTTTGATATCCCTTCGCGTGGTATCATCGGTCTGCGTACCAATGTGCTGACAGCCAGTCAGGGCGAGGCCATCATGGCCCACCGCTTTAAGGAGTATCAGCCATATAAGGGCGAGATTGAGCGCCGTGTCAACGGTTCGATGATCTCGATGGATACGGGTAATGCGTTTGCCTACGCCATCGACAAGTTGCAGGATCGCGGCAAGTTCTTTATCGACCCGGGTGAGGATGTGTATGCTGGTCAGGTAGTAGGTGAGCATGTACACGACAACGACCTCGTGGTGAATGTGTGCAAGGCAAAGCAGCTAACCAACGTGCGCGCTTCGGGTACTGACGAAAAGGCCCGCATTATTCCAAAGACCGTGATGAGTCTGGAGGAATGTCTGGAGTATATCAAGCAGGACGAGTTGGTAGAGGTAACACCGAAGTCGATGCGTATGCGTAAGACGATTCTGGATCACGACCAACGTAAAAAGGCAAATAAGGTATAAAGGCCCTTATATATATAAATAGGTGTGGAATCCGCCAACCCATATATCAAACAATACCCCGAACTGCTGAAAGGCAAGAAAGTGATGTATGTGCACGGCTTTGGCAGCAGTGGTCAGAGCGGTACGGTGGATCGTATCCGAACGGTATTCCCCAATGCTGAGGTGATCGCTCCTGATCTGCCTATCATTCCGCAGGAGGCCATGGCCCTTTTGCAAGACCTCTGCCGGAAAGAGCAGCCCCAGCTGATTATCGGCACCTCGATGGGAGGTATGTATACGGAGATGTTGTACGGCTACGACCGCATCTTGGTCAATCCAGCCCTGCAGATGGGCGACACGATGAAGGAGCACGGGATGATAGGTGCCCAGCACTTTTCGAACCCAAGACAAGACGGGGTGCAGGACTTCATGGTAACCAAAGCCCTGGTAAAAGCCTATAAGGAGATGACCGAACAGTGCTTTGCGGGCGTGACGCCAGAAGAGCAAAACCGCGTGTGGGGACTGTTTGGCGATGAAGATACCACCGTAAACACTATCGGGCTATATAGCGAGCACTACACAAAAGCCATCCGCTTTCATGGTGAGCACAGGATGAACGATCAATCGTTTATGCACTCCGTGGTGCCCGTGATCCGATGGATTGATGACCGCCAGGCGCATCGTGAGCGCCCTATCATATATTTAGGTGTAGATGCGCTCAAAGACAAGTGGGGTAAACCGAACAGCTCGGCACAGAAAACCATCCGCAAGCTGCTGGATAACTATCAGCTTTATTTCGTGGCCCCGGCTCCTGCGGATAGTAGCTATTATGCGGAAACGAACCAATGGCTATACGACTACGTGAACGTGCCTGCCTGGGGGCACACCGTGTTTACCAATCAGCGCGAACTGCTGTATGGCGACTATATGATAAGCACTGACGAAGACTGGACGGGCATGGCCAATCAACTACGCTTTGGTAGTGATACCTTCAAGACTTGGGATGATATAGCAGACTATTACTCAAGACTAGGCGGACAATGAAAACAGCGATTATAGGTGGTGGCGCAGCAGGATTCTTCTTAGCCATCAACCTGAAAGAAATGGTGCCGGAGATGGGTGTAACCATCTTTGAGCGGGGGAAGCGCGTGCTGACGAAAGTGGAGATTTCGGGTGGCGGGCGCTGTAACTGTACGAACTCTTTTGCTGAGGTGAGCGATTTGCAGGACGTCTATCCCCGAGGCCATCGGTTGATGAAGCGACTGATGAAGGGCTTTTCGCACGAGGATGCCTATCGCTGGTTTGAGGCGCACGGTGTTAAACTGACTACGCAAGAAGACCAGTGCGTGTTCCCCATGTCGCAGGATTCGCATACCGTCATCAACTGTTTTACGGCCGAGGCGAAACGTCAGGGGGTGGAAGTATGCACAGAAACAAAGATAGAATCGCTGGATGACTTGAGCGATTATGACTTCATCGCAGTCACGACGGGTGGACAGCCTAAGGCCGAGCGTCTGCAATGGCTCGCAGAAAAGGGGCATGAGATAGAAGAGCCCGTGCCTTCGCTCTTTACCTTTCGCATCGACGACGAAAAGCTGCATGCCCTGATGGGAACGGTGGTAACGCACGCCATAGCCATAATACCAGGTACGAAACTAAGGGCAGAAGGCCCCTTGCTGATAACCCATTGGGGCATGAGCGGACCTGCGATCCTGAAATTGTCGAGCTATGGTGCCCGATTGCTGGCTGAGCAACAATACAAGGCGAAGCTAGCCGTGAACTGGACTTGTCTTCGCGATACCGAGGTGATGGAAGCACTCGGCGAGCTGATGGTAAGATGCGCACAGAAGCAATTGACATCGGTAGCGCCTTGTGGCTTGCCAACAAGACTATGGGCGTATCTGGCAGAGAAATGTCTGGGAGAGCGTGCGAACGGGCGATGGGGAAGTTTGAACAAGAAAGAGCTGAACAGGCTAGCCAACATGCTGAGTGGTGGCGATGGTTACGAGTTGGCAGGGCGTGCTGCATTCAAAGATGAGTTTGTAACTTGTGGTGGTGTGGCCTTGCAGGCGGTGAACCCTGCCACGCTGGAGAGCAAGCATGTGCCAGGCCTTTATTTTGCGGGGGAAATACTGGATATCGACGGTATTACAGGTGGCTTTAATTTCCAGGCTGCATGGACCACTGCCTATACGGTAGCACAGGCCATCAGCAAAAAAATGGGCTAAAAGTTTGGAAGGTAAAGAAATATTTCTTATCTTTGTCGCCAAATAAAGACCATTAAACTATTAAAGAGTAAAATTATGAAAAAGTATTTGGCAGAGATGGTAGGCACGATGGTGCTGGTTTTGATGGGCTGCGGCGTAGCTGTAAGCCTGGGTTGTGATCCTATTAACAATATCCCCGCTGTGGTGGGTACGGCGTTCGCATTCGGACTGGCTGTGGTGGCTATGGCCTATACCATCGGTGGTATTAGCGGTTGCCATATTAATCCAGCCATCACGCTGGGTTGTTTCCTGAGCGGTCGCATGAGCGGCAAGGATTGTGGCATGTATATAATCTTCCAGATAATCGGTGCTTTCATCGGTTCGCTGCTTCTTTATGTCCTCACCGAGAATGTGCCCGGACTGGAGGGTACAGGTGCTAACGACCTGCAGGCTAACGTCAGTGTGCTGGGCGGTTTGCTGGCAGAGGTGATCTTTACATGTGTATTCGTGCTCGTAGTGCTTGGTGCTACAGCAAAGACGAATGGTGCTACCAACAATTTTGCCGGTTTGGCCATCGGCCTGTCGCTGGTTCTGGTTCATCTGGTTTGTATCCGTTACACCGGAACGTCAGTAAATCCTGCCCGTTCGATTGCACCAGCAATCTTCCAGGGTGGCACAGCATTAACTAATCTCTGGATATTCATCGTAGGTCCGCTCGTAGGTGGTGCTTGCGCTGCTGGTATCTGGAAAATGATCGACGTTGAAAAGTGAAACAAGACGGACTTTTTAGGGCAAACGGCACCAGCTATATGGTGCCGTTCATTCTGATAACCACATTATTCTTTCTGTGGGGCTTTGCCAGAGCGATTCTCGACGTGCTGAACAAGCATTTCCAGAACGAGTTGAACATCTCGATTACGGAATCGTCGCTGATTCAGGTAACCACCTATATGGGCTATTTCCTGATGGCGATTCCTGCGGGTCTCTTTATCAACCGCTACGGCTATCGTCGGGGCGTGGTATTCGGATTATTGCTTTTCGCCATCGGTTCGCTGCTGTTTGTACCTTGTACGGAGGCAGGAACCCTCGATGCTTTTCTCTTTGCCCTGTTTATCATCAGCGTGGGATTGGTATTCCTGGAGACGGCAGCTAATCCCTATGTGACAGAGTTGGGTGGCAAAGAAACCGCCTCAAGCCGATTAAACCTTTCGCAATCGTTCAACGGTTTGGGTTGCTTATTCGCGACGTTCGCCGTGGGTCAGTTCCTGTTTGGCTACGAGAACAGCAGTGTGGCCCTGCCTTATGTGATTCTGGGCATTGTGGTGTTGCTGATAGCCGCGATCTTCTCGAAGGTGAAGTTGCCGGAGATAGAGCATCACGATGAACTTTCGGATAAAGCGAAATATGGTCGTGTGCCTTTGCTGAAGGTCTGGAAGCACAAGTTCTTTGTGTATGGTCTGATAGCCCTCTTGGCGTACGAAGTGGCAGAAATATCCATCAACAGTTACTTTATCAATTACGTGACGGGTATGGGCTGGATGGACGATCGTACGGCTTCGCTGGTACTGACGGGTGCGCTGGCCTTCTTTATGGTGGGTCGTTTCGGCGGTAGTCTGATTATGCGCAAAGTGCCTGCTGAGGTGATGCTGATGACATGCGGATTCGGCTGTGTCATATCGGTCATGATTGTGTTGATGAATTTCGGGCGCTACTCGATGATCGGTCTGCTGGGTATCTATCTCTTCGAGGCTGTCATGTTTCCTACCATCTTCTCATTAGCAGTGAGGGGCCTGGGCAGTTTGACGAAGAGTGCCTCGTCGTTGTTGATGATGACACCTGTGGGCGGCTGTGGATTCCTGTTGGTGGGTGTGATAGCAGATGCCACCGATATGGTGATACCTTTTATCATACCGCTAGTATGTTATGTGATAGTTGGATTATACGGATTTGGACTAACCGTCAATCGAAACGAAATAAAAAAAGGGCAGTTGACATAAAAACTGTCCTTTTTTGTTGAAAATATTTTGAGATAATAGTTAAAAGTAGTATCTTTGTCGACGAATATAGATATTTTGTCGAAAATGAAGAAGTTACTATTATTGATAAGTGCAGTGCTGCTGAGTACGCAGTTGCTAACTGCCCAAGACGTGACCGGTACCGGCACAAGGCAGTGGACCATGCAGCAATGCATTGATTATGCGATGGAGAATAACATTACGCTCCAGAAGTCGAAGTTACAGAAAAAGAGTGCTACGGAGGATCTGAAAGGTGCGAAGGCAGCCTTATTGCCTACATTCAGTGCCTCAACGAATCAGAGTCTGGGCTATCAGCCTTGGAAGGATACGGGCATATCGACCGTTACCAACGGACAGGTGAATACCAAGGTGGATAAAACCTACTATAACGGTTCTTACTCGCTGAGCGGCCAGTGGACGGTATGGAACGGAAACCGTAATATCAACACGATTAAACTGGATAAGTTGGCTGAGCAGAGTGCAGAATTGCAGACTCAGGAAACTGCCAACACCATCCAAGAGCGTATTGCCCAAATCTATACCCAGATACTTTACCTGGCAGAGAATGTGAAGGTAAACGAGGAAATGCTGGTAACAAGTAAGAAGAATGAGGAGCGTGGACAGGAGATGTTGAATGTGGGCAAGATGTCGAAAGCCGACTTGGCCCAGCTTTCTGCCCAGCGTGCCAACGATGAGTATAATATCGTGGAAGCCCAGAGTCAGTTGATGAATTACAAGCTGCAACTGAAACAATTGCTGGAGCTGACGGATGAAGAGGAATTCGACGTGGTGATCCCTGATTTTAGTGACGACCGTATCTTAGAGGCTATTCCCTCTTTGCAGAGTGTGTATGAGCAGGCCTTGCTGAGCCGTCCGGAGGTAGAGCGCTCGCAGTTGGCTATTAAGAGTAGCGATGTGAGTGTGTCGATTGCCAAGGCAGGCTGGTTGCCAAGTATCAGTTTGACAGGTGGTGTTACCACATCGACCAATTCGCTGAGCGGCACCAATTGGGGCACACAGATGAAGAGTAACGTGAACACGCAACTGGGTGTGGGCGTAAGCGTTCCTATTTACGATGGCCGCTCAACGAAAACCCAAGTGAACAAAGCTAAGATACAGCAACTGCAGGCGCAGTTAGACTTGCAAGACCTGCAGAAGACACTTTATACCGATATACAACAGTTTTGGTTGAATGCCTGGACTAACCAGCAGAAATATCTGGCAGCAACGAGCAGCGTGGAGAGTGCGCGACAGAGCTATGACTTGCTTTCGGAGCAGTTCCGTCTGGGATTGAAGAACATCGTGGAGCTGATGGCGGGCAAGGATAATCTGCTCTCTACGCAGCAAAACCAGTTGCAATCGAAGTATTTGACCATCTATAATCAGCAGATGCTGAAATTCTATCAGAGTGGGGAGATAAAATAGAGTGGAGAGTTGAAAGTTAAGAGTATTTTGAAGATATGAAGAAGATTGGTAAAAAAGGCTGGATAGGCATTGGCGTAGTGGCAGTGCTTATTATCGCATGGTTCCTCCTGAGTGGTGGAAAGAAGGAAGAGAAAGTAACGTTTGACACCGCTAAGGTGGAGAATACGAATATCCAGACGAGTATTACGGCTACTGGAACCATCGAACCTGTGACCTCGGTAACCGTAGGTACACAGGTGTCAGGTATCGTGAGTCGTCTGTATGTGGATTACAATTCTGTCGTGAAGAAAGGACAGGTGATTGCTGAGCTGGATCGCACCAACCTGATTAGCGAGTTGAATACCGCTAAGGCAAACCTTTCGAGTGCACAAAGCACAGTTGCGTATGAGCTGGCTAATTATAATAGGTATAAGACGCTTTACGACAAGGGACTGGTAAGTGCTGATGAATACGAAAGTGCCCTGCTGTCGTATCGTAAGGCTAACGAACAGGTCAACACGTCGCGCGAGAGTGTGCAGAAGGCTCAGACTAACTTGGGCTATGCCACCATTACTTCGCCTATCGATGGTGTTATCCTGTCGAAATCTGTTGAAGAGGGTCAGACGGTGGCAGCCTCTTTCAATACCCCAGAGCTCTTTGTGATTGCACAAGACCTGACGGATATGCGCGTCATTGCTGATATCGACGAGGCCGACATCGGTGGTGTGAAAGAAGGTCAGCGTGTAAGCTTTACTGTAGATGCTTTCCCAGATGACACCTTCGAGGGACAGGTGACGCAAGTGCGCCAGGAGGCTACCACAGAGAGTAATGTGGTGACATACGAGGTGGTGATTTCTGCGCCTAATGCCGACTTGAAGCTGAAACCAGGTCTTACGGCCAACGTTACCATCTATACCTTGGAGAAAAACAATGTGCTCGCTGTGCCTGCAAAGGCGCTGCGATTCCATCCTAATGAGGCTCTGCTGCAGAAAGAAGAGACCATCAGCGATTGTGAGGGAGACCATAAACTTTGGACTAAGGAAGGCAATGAATTCAAGGCTCATAAGGTGGAGATCGGCACCAGCAATGGCGTGATGACCGAGATTGTCAGTGGTATCGCAGCAGGCACAGAGGTGCTTACCGACTTTAATATCAGCGGAGGTGCCCCTGAACAAGAACAGCAGGCAGGTAACCCCTTCATGCCACGTCCAAGAAACAATAACAACAATAAGAACGGTCAGGGTGGCGGCAACGCTCCACGAAAATAATATGGAAGAAAAGAAAGTCGTAATCGAACTGCAGAATGTGAAGCGGTACTTCCAGGTGGGCAGTGAGACGGTGAAGGCGCTGAGGGGTGTCTCGTTCAAGATCTATGAGGGCGAGTTTGTAACCATTCAGGGTACATCGGGCTCAGGAAAGTCGACGCTGCTGAACCAGCTGGGATGCCTCGATACACCAACAAGCGGTGAGTATTTCCTTGATGGCATCAGTGTGCGGACGATGTCGAAAACCCAGCGAGCCAAATTGCGCAACCGCAAGATAGGTTTTGTATTTCAGAACTACAACCTGTTGCCCAAGACCACAGCACTGGAGAATGTGGAATTGCCATTGATGTATAATACGGAGATTTCTGCTGACGAGCGTCACGAAAGGGCGAAGAATGCCCTGAGGGCTGTAGGCTTGGAAGACCGTATGTATCACAAGTCGAACCAGATGTCGGGAGGACAGATGCAGCGTGTGGCTATTGCCCGTGCACTCGTCAATGACCCAGCCGTACTGCTTGCCGACGAGGCGACGGGTAACCTTGATACCCATACATCGTTTGAAATGCTCGTGCTTTTCCAGGAACTATACAAACAGGGCCATACGATTATCTTTGTGACCCATAACCCTGAGATTGCCGAATATGCCAGTCGTAATATCAATCTGCGCGACGGCAAGATTCGTGAGGATACGATCAATACTAATATTAAATCGGCAGCAGAGGCTCTGGCCAAACTGCCAGTACCACAGGATGATTAAGATATGAATATACTGAATCTGTTTAAAGTGAGCCTGAGAGCGGTGGCGAGTAATAAGATGCGCTCCTTCCTCTCGATGCTGGGTATCATCATCGGTGTGGCTGCTGTCATCATCATGATGAGTATCGGACAGGGTTCTAAAGAGAGCATTCGTGCCGAACTCTCTACGATGGGTACCAATCTGCTTACCGTCCGTCCGGGTGCTGATATGCGAGGTGGTGTAAGACAAGACCCCTCTAGTATGCAGACACTGAAGATGGCCGACTATGAGCGTATCGTGCGAGAGAAGCGATTTGTAACGAAGGTGTCGCCAGAGGTAACAGCCAGTGGTCAAGCCATCTATGGCAGTAAGAATACCAATGCTTCGATGTACGGCGAATCCATCGATTATCTCGATATCCGTTTGTGGACCATCGAAGAAGGCGAGTGCTTCACCGAGGAAGATATCAAGAAGGCTGCCAAGGTATGTGTGGTAGGTGCCACCATCGTGAAAGAACTTTTTGGCGATGGGGTTGATCCCATCGGAAAGACCATCCGATTTAAGAGTATTCCCATGCGTATCGTGGGTGTGCTGAAATCGAAAGGCTATAACTCTTGGGGTATGGACCAGGATAATGTCATCATCGCACCTTATACGACGGTGATGAAACGTATTGCTGCCCAGACTTGGTTTTCAAGCATTGTCTGCTCAGCGGTGACAGAGGAACTTTCGGATGCTGCGATCGAAGAGTTGACACAGATTTTGCGTGATAATCATAAACTGAAGGAAGAAGCCGATGACGACTTTACCATTCGTTCGCAGGCTGAGATGATGGAAACGATGTCGAGTACGATGGACACCGTGACCATTATCCTGGTAGTGGCTGCTGCCTTCTCACTGCTCGTGGCCGGTATCGGTATTATGAATATCATGCTGGTGAGTGTGACGGAACGTACGAAAGAAATTGGTCTGCGTATGGCCGTGGGTGCTACGGGGCCTGTCATTTCCTTGCAGTTCCTGATAGAATCGGTACTTATATCCGTGACGGGCGGTTTAATAGGCGTTCTTGTCGGGGTAGGGGCCAGTAGTGCAGTTTCTGCCATCGGTATGCCATCGAGCGTACCGGCTTGGAGTATTTATGTCTCATTCCTAGTTTGTGTGTTTATTGGTGTACTCTTTGGCTATATTCCAGCACAGAAGGCTGCAAATATGGATCCTATCGAGGCAATAAGACATGAATAAGCAGATTGGTTTTTTTTGCCACCTTGCTCTATGGCTATTCCTGTTCCTCTCGCCACTTACGTTCTGGCGAGGAACAGGAATAAAGTTTGCACAGTATATGATGTACTGTATGCAGCCATTGGTGGTACTGATTGTATTCTATCTGGACTATCTGTACTTAGCTCCCAAGTATTTTGTATCAGGTACACATCGCTATTATCTGATTGTCAACTTGATTCTACTTATTCTATTGGGTGTTTTTCTGCACGTATGGTTGGTGTATACCAACATGGTCTTTCCTTTTCCTAATATGCGTCAACACGATGCTATCGATGTCTTTTCCGGCATCTTGTACCATACTTTAAACCTGGCTATCTTTGCTGGAGGTTCGACAGCATTGGCTGTGGCCCGTAGAAGCGTAAACGATGACCAGAATAAGAAAGAGCTGGAAGCGATACGCGCCAAGGCAGAGTTGAACAGTCTGCGCTCGCAGATCAATCCCCATTTCCTGCTCAATACTTTAAATAATGTCTATGCGTTAACAACCATCGACCAAAAGCGCGCCCAGGATGCTATCCAGCAACTTTCGAAGTTGCTTCGTCACATGCTATACGACAATCAAGAGGAAATGGTGACATTGAGCAGTGAAATACAATTTCTGGAGAGCTACATCAACCTCATGAAGATTCGACTAACAGAAACTGTGGAGGTGACATTCAATCACCAGATTTCAAAACCCGATGTAAAGATAGCCCCTCTTATCTTAATCTCGCTTATTGAAAATGCATTTAAACATGGGGTCAGTCCTTCTGAGCATAGCTTTGTGCATATCGACATCACGGTATCAGATAAGGAACTGACTTGTCGTATAGAGAATTCCAATCACTCGAAGTCGTCGCAAGACCGCAGTGGTCATGGTATCGGACTTAATCAGGTTCAGCGGCGACTGGATTTAGCCTATCCTAACAGATATGTATGGGAAAAAGGCTTATCTGACGACGGAACTTTATATTCATCTAATATTAAAATTGAATTATGAAAATTACATGTGCCATTATCGATGACGAACCTTTGGCAGCTGCGTTGCTTGAAGGATATGTAAGGAAAATTTCCTATCTGAAATTGGTCGGCGTCTACAATAGTGCTATTACTGCGCTGAAAGATCTGCGCGATAAAGATGTGCAATTATTATTTCTCGACATTCAAATGCCAGAACTAGACGGTATAGAATTTGCGAAAATTGTTACAAAGGGAGTCAGAGTCATATTTACGACTGCTTTCCCGGAATATGCAATTGAAGGTTATAAAGTAGATGCCCTCGACTATCTGTTGAAACCCATTGCGTTTGAGGATTTTGAGATATCGGCAGAAAAGGCCCTGGAATGGTTTAATATGAAGAAGAAACAAGATATTTATCTTCGTGACCGTTTTGTATTATTGAAGAGTGATTATAAGTTGGTGCGTCTTAATCTGGATGAAATCCTTTATGCGGAAGGCGTGAGAGATTATATCCGCTTTTATCTGAGGAACGGAGAAACATTGCTTAGTCTTATGCAGATAAAAAAGCTGGAGGAAATTCTTCCGCCGCCGGAATTTATACGTGTGCATCGCTCTTTTATGGTGCATCTGCCTGATGTGACTGTCTTTGAACACAACAGAGTTATGGTGGGGGATGTGTCTATCCCCGTCTCGGAACGCTATAAGTCAAGAATACAGGATTATTTGGAACAACATACATTGAATTAATGTTGAAAAATGGAAGAATGACAGAAGAAAATGCTAATTATTTTAAAAAGAGTGAATAGGTAGCTAAAAAATATGCAATCATTCTTCTCTGTTTTTGTTTTTTTTTGTATCTTTGCAGTCGATTAAGTTGAATTACTCGTTTTTAAACTTTATAATTATTATGGTAAATTACAAGGATTTGGGTCTCGTAAATACTCGCAGAAGGCTGTAGCTGGTGGCTATGCTATCCCAGCATTCAACTTCAACACAATGGAGCAGATGCAGGCTATCGTACAGGCTGCTGTTGAAACAAAGTCACCTGTTATCATGCAGGTTTCTAAGGGTGCTCGTAACTATGCTAACGCTACCATTCTGCGCTATATGGCAGAGGGAGCTGTAGCTTATGCTAAGGAGCTGGGTTGCGAAAAGCCTGAGATCGTACTTCACCTCGATCATGGTGACAGCTTCGAGCTCTGCAAGGACTGTATCGACATGGGCTTCTCAAGCGTTATGTACGATGGTTCTTCACTGCCTTACGAGGAGAATATCAAGAATTCTCGTCAGGTTGTAGAGTATGCTCATAAGTACGATGTAACTGTAGAGTGTGAGCTCGGTGTGCTCGCTGGTGTTGAGGATGAGGTCGCCTCTGAGGTTAGCCACTATACAAAGCCTGAGGAAGTAATTGACTTCGCTACTCGTACAGGTTGCGACTCTTTGGCTATCTCTATCGGAACTTCTCATGGTGCTTACAAGTTCAAGCCAGAGCAGTGCACACGTGATCCTAAGACAGGAAAGCTCGTTCCTCCTCCATTGGCATTCGACGTGCTGCATGAGATCGAGAAGAAGCTTCCTGGATTCCCCATCGTGCTTCATGGTTCTTCATCAGTTCCTCAGGACGAGGTTGATACCATTAACAAGTTTGGTGGCAACCTGCCCGATGCAGTTGGTATTCCCGAGGAGCAGCTCCGTGAGGCTTCTAAGAGCGCAGTCTGCAAGATCAACATCGACTCAGACTCTCGTCTGGCAATGACTGCTGCCATTCGTCAGTATCTGGCTGAGCATCCTGATCACTTCGATCCTCGTCAGTATCTGAAGCCCGCTCGTGAGAACATGAAGAAGATGTACATCCACAAGATTGTGAATGTGCTCGGTTCTGACGGTAAGCTTGGATAAGGCAAACAAAATGAATCCCCGCCAATTGGCGGGGATTTTTTTATTTGTTTTACTTAGGCTGCTCTGCATCGAGAGATTCTACAGCGCCTGAAATCGGGTTGAGCAAGAGGCGTGTAGTATAACGCTTATTAAAGAGAGCACCACTCAGAAGTTCTACATTTCCAAACTGTCCTGCCGGGAATTCATTTGAAAGAAGGCGCCCCTGGAGATTAGATATGGTAGAACGTAATTTGCCAGGTACATTGATATAGATACCATTAACCTGCTTATGCTTTTTCTTGGGATCGATTGGATCTGCTGCTAGAGGCACACTTTTTAAATCTTCTATATTTATATAATAAGGTGAACCAGAAAGATCATCTTCAGCAACGATTCCTAACTTCTGTGAGAAACGGAAGAGTATTTGCTGCTTTATATCTTCATCGGGGATGACAGTAAACGAAAAAGCTGTTGTATCACATATTGTTGTGCCAGTATAGAGACTGGTAAGTGCAAGATCCTGCTCTTCCAACTTGTTAAGCATTAAGCGTAACTGTTCACCATCTTGAGGCATGAAGTCTGCTTGACCACGTGTAAGCAGATTGCGGCTCTCGCGAATTTCATAAATATCGAGTGCAATGAGCTCTGCCATCTTAGAAGTGCTGCCAGCTGCTAAAGTTTCCTCGCTTAAATACTGGTGGGGATTAAGAGCGGGCTTTGGCGCCTGGAATGTGGGTAACGGCTTTAATGCTGATGGCTTGTAATCAGTGTTGATAGCCATCAAGACACCATCCCCAGAAAGGCGCACATTCGAGGCGGTGGTCTTTGCATCGAACTTTACTGCATAACGTTTTGATGTGTCTGCAACAGCAAATGCCTCTTGTTTGATACTGATAATACGGTGGTCAATAGCCGCATTTTGTGATACATTCTTGATACGAAGATATCGCTCTGCATATTTACAGAGATTGCCAGGGGTGTAGGTGGTCTTTTCTACGCATACTGTAATGCGAATACCTGTCTTGGGTAGGAAATAGATAGCCCCCTCAGCTGTTACACCTGGGATATAACTGCTAACAGCAGTTTGAGCCAGACTTATTGAAGTCAGGCAAAGCGCAACTGATAAACTCAGTATAAATCGTTTCATAAAGGTTTAATCTTTTAATCGTTTAAATGCATAGGGTAAGTATTGGATAAGATCACTGGCGATGACACTTTCTTCACCAAGTTCGCGAGCTGCAATATCGCCAGACAAACCATGGAGATACATGCCAACGATACAAGCGTCTTCACGTTTGTAACCTCTTGCCAATAAACCTGTAATAATACCAGTAAGTACATCACCGCTTCCTGCTGTAGCCATTCCTGCATTACCAGTGGAATTAAACATGATATGGCCATCGGGTAGGCAAAGCGATGTGTGGTGACCCTTCAACAGAATATAAGCTTGCAGTCTTTCTGCCAGTTCGCGTGCTTTCATCAAGCGTTCAAAACTATCGGAACAATGGCCTTCCAGACGATCGAATTCCTTGGGGTGTGGGGTCATAATCACCCCTTTGGGCAACTGCTGAAGCCATGCCCGATGATTGGCCAGCACATTAATAGCATCTGCATCGATCACTACAGGGCATTGGGTGCGACGAAGCTGGGCAATAACGGCAATGCCTGTTTGTTCACTTTTACCAAGGCCTGGGCCAATTCCTACAGCGTTGAAGTCCTCAGTATCAACAGCTTCTGAGAAGGTGGTTTCCTCACGATCAAAATCAATGATTGCTTCAGGGACACTAATCTGTAGAAGCATACTATTGCGCTTAGGCGTATGCGTAGTAACCTTGCCAGCACCTACTCGCATACAAGCTTTTGTAGCCAGAACAGATGCTCCGCCCATACCATAGCTACCTGCTATGATGAGTGCATTGCCCATCTTGCCTTTATGGGCAAAGGGATCGCGAGGAAGCAGTCGCTTGCGGATATCATTCTCTTCTATGACAGTATAGTTAGAGTCTATCTTTTGGATGCCTTCTTGGCTAAGGCGGATATCCAGCACTTTGAGTTGACCAATATACTGCTGATTCTCTGGGAAGAGGAACGACAACTTTTTATGTTGCAGGGTAAGCGTCAGGTTGGCTCGGATGATGTTGGCCCGCACATTGTAGGTGTTGTCTTCTGTCATTAACCCTGATGGCACATCAATGCTAACAATCTTTGCCTTTGAGGCATTGATATATTTCACAAGTGAGGCAAAACCTCCTGCAAGAGGCTTGTTTAGGCCAGAGCCGAATAGACCATCAATAATCAGCATGTTACTATCAAGCTGTGGAGGCTCAAACTCTTGGATAACCTCAATAAATGACTTTGGCCTTCTCTCTATCAGCAGATTCTTGTTGATGTTGCATTCGTCGGAAAGATGCCCTGAAATATTAAAGAGGTATGTTCTGACGTCATAGCCTTTATCGATGAGCATTCGCCCTACAGCAAGGGCATCACCACCATTATTACCAGGTCCTGCGAATATGATGACAGGTGTTGAATTGTCCCAAACCTCTGTAATGGCTTGGGTCAAGGCTTTGGCTGCGCGCTCCATCAAATCAATACTTTTGATGGGCTCATGTTCGATAGTGTATTTGTCCAGTTCACGTATCTGGGCACTCGTAAATATCTTCATTGGTGCAAAAATACGAAAAATATGCTAATGAATAGCAGAGTTTGGAAGATTTTTTAATTTTAATTCTTTCAGCGTATGAGTATCGTAAAGATTAAGGATAAAACGTTCAAGACATCGATTCCAGAAGCAGAGATTAAGGAACGTGTAAAAGCTGTGGCTCAGCAGATAAACAAGGATTTGGATGGCAAGAATCCACTGTTCCTTTGTGTACTCAACGGCTCGTTTATCTTCGCAGCAGATTTGTTGCGCGAAATAACGATTCCTAGTTCTGTCTCTTTCGTCAAGTTGGCCTCATACGAGGGAACTGCTTCTACAGGAAAGATCAAAGAACTGATGGGCTTGAATGAAGACCTGTCAGGACGGACTGTTGTGATTGTAGAAGATATCGTTGACACAGGTCGTACGATGAGCCAGATGCTAGAGTCGCTTGGCACTCATAATCCGGCATCCTTGCATATCTGCACGCTGTTTGTTAAACCTTCTAAACTGGAAGTGCCCCTTGACATTGACTATGCAGCCTTCAATATTCCTGATGATTTCATCGTAGGTTATGGTCTTGACTATGACCAGCAGGGAAGAGGGCTGAAAGACATCTATACGATTGTAGAAGAATAGTATCCAACTAATAACAAAAACAACCAGGATAATGAAAAATATTGTAATTTTTGGTGCTCCTGGCTCAGGAAAGGGCACCCAGAGCGACAAGATGATTGAGAAATATGGGCTGAACCATATCTCAACGGGTGATGTACTTCGTGCTGAAATCAAGAAAGGCACAGAGTTGGGTAAGACAGCTGCCAGCTTTATTGATAATGGCCAGCTGATTCCCGATGATCTGATGGTAAGTATTCTTGCCAGTGTATACGATTCCTTTGGTGATCATAAGGGTGTAATCTTCGATGGTTTCCCACGTACGATTCCACAGGCAGAAGCCCTGAAGAAGATGCTCGATGAGCGTGGCGATAAGGTTGCTGCCATGATTGAACTCGAAGTGCCAGAGGATGAGTTGATGAAGCGCCTGCTTCTGCGTGGTCAGCAGAGTGGACGTGCAGATGATAATGAGGAAACCATTAAGAAACGCCTCGTGGTTTACCACTCTCAGACCCAGCCACTTATTGAGTGGTATAAGAAAGAGGGTGTGCATTATCATATTAATGGTTCAGGTGAACTGGATAGAATTTTTGCTGACATCTGCAAGGTAATTGATGGAATCTAATTTTGTAGACTACGTAAAAATCTACTGCCGCTCTGGTAAGGGTGGTAAGGGATCGATGCACCTGAGGCACGTGAAGTATAATCCTAACGGTGGTCCTGATGGTGGTGATGGTGGCAAGGGTGGTAGCATTATCTTGCGAGGTAACCACAATTATTGGACACTGTTACACCTGAAGTATGAGCGCCATATCTTTGCTGAACATGGTGGAAATGGCGGGCGTGACAAGTGTCATGGTACCGATGGTAAGGATGTGTATATCGACGTGCCTTGTGGTACTGTAGTCTATAATGCAGAAACAGGTAAGTACGTATGCGACGTTACCTACGATGGTCAGGAAGTGATGCTGCTGAAAGGTGGGCGTGGCGGATTGGGTAATTTCCAGTTCCGTACGGCTACTAATCAGGCTCCTCGCTATGCACAGCCAGGCGAGCCTATGCAGGAGATGACGGTTATCCTGGAATTGAAATTGCTGGCTGACGTGGGACTCGTAGGTTTCCCCAATGCAGGCAAGTCTACTTTAGTCTCGTCGTTGTCTAATGCGCGTCCAAAGATAGCCAACTATCCTTTCACCACAATGGAACCTTCGCTGGGTATTGTGGGCTATCGCGACAATAAATCGTTCGTGATGGCCGATATTCCTGGTATTATCGAGGGTGCATCAGAAGGCAAAGGTCTGGGTTTGCGATTTCTTCGACATATTGAGCGCAATTCGCTGTTGCTCTTTATGGTTCCAGGCGATACAGACGACATCAAGCGTGAATACGAGATTCTGCTTAACGAGTTGGCACTGTTCAACCCAGAGCTACTTGATAAGCATCGTGTCTTGGCTGTCACCAAATGTGATTTGCTCGACGAAGAACTCATTGATATGCTGAAAGAGACCTTGCCTCAGGACCTGCCTGTCGTATTTATCTCTGCTGTTTCTGGATTCGGACTTGAGGAACTGAAGGATGTGCTTTGGCGAGAGTTGAATGCAGAGAGTAACAAGTTAGCAGTGCTTACTTCCGAAGATTCGCTTGTGCATCGTGATAAGGACATGAGCCGATTTGCACAAGAATTAGCAGATGAGGGTGAAGATGAAGATATCGAGTATCTCGATGATGATGAAATCGAGGATATTGAAGACTTCGAATACGAAGAAGATTTAGAGGCGGAAGATTAACTTCTGCCTCTTATATTATAAATAAGGTGTAAATCGCAAGTATTTTTACCAATTTTTAAAAAAGTTGCTATTTTATAACATTAAATCGAATATTTTCACTAATTTTGCAGCGAAATATAAGTAATGGGCTATGCCCACTGATTAATTAATTAAAACAGTTCAAAGTTTATGCAGAAAAGATTGATCTTTCTGGTTGCTATGTTGTTAACGTTGTCGTTGACAGCAATGGCACAAATCACAACTTCAAGTATGGCTGGAAAGGTGACCCTCGACGATCAGAACGGCGAGGAAGTCATCGGTGCAACTGTTGTGGCTGTTCACGAGCCTTCTGGTACTCGTTACACCGCAGTAACTAACACGTCTGGTCGTTTTACAATTAATGGTATGCGTACGGGAGGCCCATACGAGGTGACCGTATCTTACATTGGCTTCCAGCCGAGAATTGTGAAGGGGATTATCCTTCAGCTGGCTGAGACTTACAACCTTTCAGTTATGCTTTCTGAAGATGCTAACGAGCTTGCAGAAGTTGTTGTAAGCGGTAAGGCTTCTAAGTTTGCAGCTGAGAAGACAGGTGCTGCTACCAATATCAGCAGTTCACAGATTACTAACATGCCAACGGTAAGTCGTAGTATTACTGACGTAACCCGTCTGTCTCCTTATGGTGGTAATGGCATGAGTTTCGCAGGTGCTGATGGTCGTACAGCTAACTTCACTGTTGATGGTGCAAACTTTAACAACAACTTCGGTCTTTCTGATGGTTTACCTGGTGGTGGTAACCCAATCTCAATCGATGCTATCGAGGAGTTGCAGGTTGTAATTTCTCCATTCGATGTTCGTCAGACTAACTTCATCGGTGGTGGTGTAAACGCTATTACCAAGTCTGGTACAAACACTTTCAAGGGAAGTGCTTATATTTATCACCGCAATGAGAATATGCGTGGTGATGCCATTGATCGTGAGCAAATTGGTGGAGCACGTGCAAAGGATCAGCAGACTACCTATGGTTTTACTCTGGGTGGTCCAATTATCAAGAACAAGTTGTTCTTCTTTGTAAATGGTGAAATGATCAAGACTCCTACTATTGCTAATCGTTGGAGAGCTTCTGAAGATGGTGTACCCGATGCTGATAATTATATTTCTCGTACAACACTTTCTGATTTAGAGTCAGTTTCTCAGTTTGTAGCAAATAAGTACGGTTATGATACAGGCTCTTGGACTAGTTTCCCTGCAGATGAGAGCAACTATAAGATTTTGGCTCGTTTAGACTGGAATATAACAGACAGGCATCATTTGGCTTTGCGTTACAACTTTACCAAGAATAACCGTTGGAGTTCTCCTAACGCTTCTTCTATGGATGGTGGTACTCGCTCTGCTTATAGCCGTATGTCTGAGTTCTCAATGTCGTTTGCTAACTCAATGTATTCAATGAAGAACCTTGTTCACTCTTGGTCATTGGATTTTAACAGCCGTTTCTCTGATAAGGTGTCAAACCAGTTCCTGGCAACTATCTCTAAGCTCGATGATATTCGTGGCACCAATTCTTCTGAGTTCCCATTCATTGATATTTTGGATGGCTCAGACAATAATGCCAACTACATGGCTTTAGGATATGAGCTGTTCACATGGAACAATGCCGTTCACAACACAATTTGGAATATCAAGGATGATGTAACCTATTATCTTGATAATCATAAGATTACTGCAGGTTTGAGCTATGAACACCAAATGGCTGATAACCAGTATATGCGTAATGGTACAGGTTATTATCGTTATAAGTCTTTGGACGACTTCTTCCAGGGTGCAACACCTGAGGTTGTATGTCTGACTTATGGTTACGATGGTGAGACAACACCTGCTGCTCGTGTTCAGTTCAACAAGGCTGGTATCTATGCTCAGGATGAGTGGAACATTACAGATAAGTTCAAGTTGACATATGGTCTGCGTGTTGATGGACTGTTCTTCAACAATAGCGACCTGATGACTAATAAGGCTATCTATGATTTGGATTACAATGGACGCCATATTGATACAGGTAAGTGGCCTAAGAACAGCATCACTTTCTCTCCACGTCTTGGCTTTACCTATGATATATTTGGTGATAAGAGCCTGAAAGTTCGTGGTGGTACGGGCCTGTTCTCTGGTCGTTTACCTCTCGTGTTCTTCACTAACATGCCAACTAATGGTGGTTTGGTGCAATATCAAGCACAGCTTGGTCCTTCTATCAAATATGATAAGTTGCCAGATGCTGTTAAGGCTAAGTACAGTGACATGTCTTCAGTAATGAGCCAGTTCTCTGGTGGCTTGGTTACTGATGCTAGTGGTAATGCAACTACTCAGGCCCTTTTGGACAAATTGGTAAGCATGGGATTCCCCAATACCGTTTCTCCTGAGAGTGGTACCGTTCCTTCTTCTATTTCTGCTGTTGATCCTAAGTTCAAAATGCCTCAGGTTTGGAAGACCTCTTTGGCCGTTGATTATCAGTTCCCCGTTAGTTTCCCATTCACTGCAACAGTTGAAGGTATTTTTAATAAGACTATTAATGCTGTTTGTATCTCTGACTGGAGCATTATGCCTGTTGAAGGATTTACTCGTTGGAATGGTGCTGATAATCGTCCTATCTATCCTACAGATTTCCGCACAGGAACAAAGGCATTTGTTCTTGAGAATACCTCTCGTGGTTATGGTTGGAGTGCTAACGTAACTTTGAATGCTCAGCCTGCAGATTGGGTTAGCTTGATGGCTGCTTATACTCATACTGTATCTAAGGAGGTTACTGGTATGCCAGGTTCTGCTGCAGAGTCTGCATTTACTTATGTTCCTACATCAGAAGGTCCAAATAATATCAGACTGCACAATTCACAGTATGTTACACCTGATCGTTTTGTTGCTTCTGCAACTTTGCATGATAAGTGTGGTAACCACTATAGTTTGATTTATGAGACTTGGCGTGGTGGCTATAATTACTCATATATGATTTCAAATGATATGAATGGTGATGGCTATGCATATGATGCTCTTTATATTCCTACAGATGCTGAGGTACAAAATAACCTGTTCCGTTTTGTAAGTGAGGATGATAAGGCTCGCTTTATGGATTATGTTCATGGTGACAGCTATCTTAAGAAACATCAGGGTGAGTATGCTGAGGGTTATAGTGTATATTCTCCTTGGGTTCATCGTATTGACATTGCTTATAAGCATGATTTCAAACTGAATATTGGTAAGACAAAGCACACACTGCAGTTGAGTATGGATGTTAAGAATGTTCTTAATTTCTTCAATTCTTCATGGGGTGTTAGCAAGTACATGAATTCTTCTCTGAATGAGGGCCGTATCCTGCGCTATGAGAATACAGATGCTGATGGATATCCTGTATTCTCTACGCCTAAGGCTGTTAATGGAAACACCAAGACTTGGGTTCCTAACCACGCTATTGGCCAGTGCTGGTATGCATCTATCGGTATCAAATACATGTTTAATTAATAAAAGGCGATATAATTATGAAATTTAGATATATCTTAGGAGTTGCCTTGTCTGCGCTCATGTTTGTTTCATGTGCCTCTGACAATGATCCGCTGGGTGCACTGGATAATATCCAGATTGATCAGACTTTTGTGACGATTCCTGTGTCTGGAGGTAATGCGACTGTAACTATAAAGTCTACAGATAGTTGGTCATTTGATAATGTGTTTGAAAAAGGAACCCTTCCTGTTCCCAAGTGGCTGACTGCAAGTGCTACTTCTGGTGCTGCCGGTGAGACCACTATTTCATTCCATGCTGATGCTGTTGATGGTGGTCGTGAGGCTGCTCTTCAGATTTCAGTTGGTTCAAAGAAGCAGTTCTTGACAGTGCGCCAGGGTTCACTCGTAGCTGCAGAGGCTACTTGTGCAGAAGTTATTGCTGGCGCTGATGGTAAAAACTATCGTGTAACAGGTACATGTACAGGTATTTACAATACCAAGTATGGTAACTGGTATCTTAATGATGGTACAGGTGAAATTACTATCTACGGTACAGCTGATAAGAATGGTAAGTTGGCTAACGAACCTATTAACGGTACCGATGGCTGGAAGTTTGAACCAGGTGATGTAATTACTGTTGAAGGTCCTAAGACAACTTACGGCACAACCGTAGAATTAGTTGACGTTACTGTTATCAAGGTTGTTAAGTCTATGCTGAAGCTGCCTGTAAGTGAAGCTTCCATTACTCCTGATGCTCAAGAATTTGAAGTTAAGGTGGCATATAAAGGAAGTGGTGCTTATGCAGCTATTCCCGAAAATGCTAAGTCTTGGTTGACATACCTAGAGACCAAGTATGTTGCTGGTGTGAAGACTATCTTCGAAAAGAATCCTGCAGATACAGCTATTGTTAAATTCTCTGTTGCTGCTAATACTGGTGCAACGCGTTCTGCTGCTATTGCATTTAGTTCTTCAAGCAATACAGGTAGTACAACAATGCCATTCAATCTGACCCAGAAAGGTATGGCTAAGGGTGATGGTACAGCTAACAACCCATTCAATGTCGTCGCTCTTGCTGAATATGCAAAGAATTACGATGCATCCAAGGAAATCTTTGTCAAGGCTAAGGTATCGGAAATTAAGAGTCAGTTTAGTTCGCAATATGGTAATGCAGATTTCTTTATCTCTGATGATGGAACTACCGCAGGTCAGTTCCAGGTTTACCGTGCTCTTTATCTTGGCAATAAGAAGTGGGTTGATGGCAACAAGAAACTTGCGGTCGGTGACGATGTAATTATCTGTGGTAAGGTTGGTGAGTACAAAGGCGTTCCTCAGATTGCACAGGGAGGCTATCTTGTTTCGCTTAATGGTGATACTGGTGCTACATATGCATACGATTTTAAAGCCAAAGGTCTGGGTGACTGGACGCTTGAGAATGTTGTTGCCCTTCCTGATGGACTCAGTTTTGTATGGGCTTATGACTCTAAGTATGGAATGAAAGCTTCGGCTTATGTCGGTGGAACCAGATATGTTACTGATAACTGGCTTGTTAGTCCTTCTATTAAGATCGAGAATGCTACAACCATGTCTTTCAAGCAGGCTTTGAACTATGCTACTTCCGAATATGTTAAGGTGATGTATACTACAACAAATGGTAGTGGTGCTGTGAAGGCTGATGAATGGAAGGAGGCTGAAGTTGATAAGTGGCCAGCAGGTAACAACTGGACATTTATTGAGAGTAATGCTACCCTGCCAGCAGGTACTGTTCGTGTAGCATTCCGCTATACAAGTGATACCGAGAAGGCTGCAACTTGGGAAATTGAATCAATGAGTATTCAATAATTCATCAATAAACATGTATAACTCCTGGTGTCAGAGATGATGCCAGGAGTTTTTATATTAAAAAAAACAATATTTCTTATTTTTTTAACCTATTATTTGGAAATATCGAGTATTTTTCTTACTTTTGTGGAGTTAATAAAAAAGTTTTGTCCTAAAACGATTATAGAGTATTTACTAAAATGTTATTTATATGAGACGGTTATTTTTTTTATCTTCGCTTGTAGTGTTAGTCTCTTGTGGTGGCGGTGGTGGAAATGATGATATTGATCCTAAACCTACGCCTACTCCAACCCCTACTCCAACTCCAACTGTTACTAACAACAATAAGAATGATGCTTCCAGTAATGCGTATTTGGCACGTTTGGAAATGCCAAAAATAAAATCTGGTTGCAAAACAGTTACCCATGTTACAAAAGATTATGGCGTAACGTTTTCTATTGAGTGGGATAGTAGTAAGAAAGCGCAACGGTGGACTTGTTATGATTTGACAAAACGAACAGTTGCAACTAACGGAAATACCCGTAAATCTTTATGGCCTGATGGTGATCCATGGGGGTATGATCCTGATGTTCCGATGGAGGAACAGCAAGCAACATACAGTGAATTAAGTAAAAGCTATTATCCTGGTACAACAGATGCTTATTACGAAAAGGGTCATATTTGCCCTTCTGCTGACAGATTGTATAATAAAGATGCCAATGAACAGACTTTCTTCATGACAAATATTATGCCAATGGTAAAGAATTTTAATGGTGGGTTGTGGCAAAAAATGGAATCACAAGTAAATACATGGGCAAAGAAGCTTGGTGATCAGGATACGCTATTCATCGTGAAAGGTGGTACGATTGATAAAGATGATCAAATTCTCAGCAAGACTATTGCTTATGATGGACATGGGCCACATATTGTGCCGAAGTATTATTTCATGGCTCTTTATGCTAAGACGTCTTCAGGTCAAAGAATGCTTGGATTTTGGGCAGAACATCTGAATGAGGATCGTTCAAGTGACAAGCTAAGTGGATATGTAGTTTGCATTGATGACTTGGAGCAGAAAACAGGTATTGACTTCTTCTGTAATTTACCTGATGAGCTAGAAGAACAGATGGAGTCAAAGAAGAGTGAAGATATAATAAAGGATTGGGGGCTTTAAAGAAAGCGTTGCTTTCGCAAAGGGAAGCCATCAACGAGGCACGTACCTCGAACATCGCGAGGTACGTGCCTCGAACCTTTCGAACTACGTAGCTCGTTGCCTTCGACCCACGTAGCTCGTTATCATCGATTTAAATCTAACACTTGCTGGAATTAAATCAAAAAAGTGCTAGAATTAAATCTAGCAATATTTACTATTAATAGTAGCAATTTTGCAAATAATCCCTATTCTTGTTTGTCAGTTCAATTTATTTGCTTATCTTTGCAATCAGATAGGACAAATAAAATAACTCATAAATGAGACAGAGATTTATTTTAATGACTGTTGCGCTGATGCTGATGTCAGTAACAGCAATCGCACAGGTAACAACTTCTGGTATTAACGGTTTGGTAATGGCTAGTGGTGAGGAGGCTATTGGTGCTACGATTACTGCTAAGCATATTCCCTCAGGAGCTGTTTATCGTGGTGTAACCAATATTAGTGGACGATATGCCATTGATGGTATGCGTGCTGGTGGCCCTTATGAGGTCGAGGTTAGCTATATAGGCTATCAGACTCAGAAGTTTACCAATTTGCAGCTCTCCCTTGGACAGAATGCCGTGCTCGATGTAACACTCCTGGAAAACTCTGAGGTGCTGCAAGAGGTGGTTGTGGTGTCAGCAGGTCGTAGCAATATGCGTACGGATCGTGCTGGTTCTGTAACAAGTATCAATACAGAAGAGATGGCGGTAGTGCCTACTGTTAGTCGTTCTTTGAACGATATCATGAAACTTACGCCAACAGGAGCAAATACCGGTAATGGTTTTGCTGTGGGAGGTGGTAACTTCCGTCAGTCGTATGTTACCATCGATGGTGCTGCCTTTAATAATGCCTTTGGTATTGGTGGCAACTTGCCTGGAGGTGGCTCGCCTGTATCTCTCGATGCCTTGGAGCAAGTCTCTGTTTCAACCTCTCCTTTCGATGTGCGCCAAAGTGGATTTACTGGTGGTGCCATCAATGCAGTTACCAAGAGTGGTACTAACGAATTCAAGGCATCTGCCTATATGTATACCACCAATGTCCATCTGCGAGGTAATGCGGTAGGCGACCTTGCAAAGATTGAGCGTACACAGGATCATGCTACGACGTATGGTATTACCATCGGAGGTCCTATCATCAAGGATAAGCTCTTCTTCTTCCTTAACGGAGAGCTTGAGGATAATGTGAAGGCAGGTCCTACAGCTCGTGCGAGTGCTGATGGCAGCGTGTGGGATCCTACGGATAACATTAATCATCGTCCTACTGTATCAGAGATGGAAATGATTAAGCAGTATCT
>CAJOGK010000029.1:27767-53479 GCA_905234145.1 uncultured Prevotella sp.
GCGCCTGCCCATAAGATTCTGGCTCGACTCGACTGGAATATCAATGAGAATAATAAGTTGAATGTGCGTTTCTCGAGGTCAAAATCTAAGAGTATCAGTGCGCCTTCTACCTCTGTATCGCCACTGAGTTCCAGTGCTGTATATCCAGGCAACATAGAAGCAGGTATTCGTTCGGGCTATAATATCGCCTCTAACTCCTCACTCTATTTCCAGAGCCAGCGCTATGCCAAGGAGTATAATTTTACTTCTTTTGCAGCGGAGTGGAATGCCAAGTGGGGGGCGGTGAATAATACCCTGCGAGCTACTTATTCGTATCAGAAAGAACCACGCACCTACCAAGGAGGTACTTTCCCCACTACCCATATTCTGAAGGATGGTGCTGCATTTGCTGCTTTTGGCCCTGATATCTTCACAGCAGGTAACGAAGCCAGTGTAAAAACCTTCGTGGGTACTGATGAGTTGAACTTCAGTATTGGTGTTCATAAGCTGATAGCAGGATTGCAGTTTGAGACGAACGAGGCTACCAATGGCTTTATGCAGGGCGGAAATGGATTCTTCGTTTATAATTCATGGGATGAAAGCAACCCCTGCAGCCTATCTCGTTACCATGTCTGCTGATGCTGATGGCTCACAGTTCCTGGCAAAGATGAAGACCCAACAGCTCTCTATCTATCTGCAAGACCAGATGAATATCTCTGATCGTTTCCGTCTGACAGCAGGTATACGCTTGGAGAAACCCATCTATCCAGCCCTGGAGAATAACTATAATCATCAGTTTGCGAACCTCGTATTCGACAATAATAAGTATGAGACAGACCAGTTGCCATCAGGTGGACTGACGATCAGTCCACGTATTGGCTTCAACTGGGATATGACAGGCGATCAGCGCTTTGTACTTCGTGGAGGTACAGGTTACTTCATTGGTCGCTTGCCATTTGTTTGGCTAGTTTCTGCAGTGGGTAACTCTAACTGCGGACAGATTCAGTATAGCTACACTGATCCTCAAAAGGCTACAGCAGGAATCCCCACCTTCTCGTCAAGTGTAGCAGAGCAGATTACGACGCTCGATTTAGACAAGATTGGTGGTTATGATCCAGCTCCCCCTGCATCGCCCACAATCATCGACAAGAATCTGAAGATGAATGCTACGTGGAAGACTTCTCTGGCACTGGATGTGAAGTTGCCTTACGACATCGACTTCTCGGTGGAGGGAGTTTACAATCGTGATTATAATCCTGCAGTTGTTCGTTGTGCCAATGTGCATCGTAAAGGTTCACTCACACAGGAGATTGCTCCTGGCGATGTTCGTAAGCTCTATACTACTTATGTAAATGGCGTGAATCCGTTTGTGATTACCAATGCCCCAAGTGGTGCGTACTACTATTCATTTACTGCTGCGCTCGCCAAAAAGTTCGACTTTGGTCTCGACCTCAAGGCTTCATATACCTACTCGAAAGCCAAGAGTTATGGCGATGGTATTGGCGACCAGGTAACTTCTGCCTACTATAGCAATCGTTACTCAGTAAATGCAGTCAACGACAACGAACTGGGCTATGCTACTTATGTATCACCCCATCGTCTGCTCATTACTGCCAGCTATCGCAAAGAGTATCTCAAGCATCTCGCCTCTACCATTGGACTTGTGTATGAGGGCATGAATACAGGCTTCATTGGTGGCACCAACTACCGTTATGCTCGTTTCTCGTACGTGCTGAACACTGGTAAGAATAACGTTGTAGGTGATGGCGGTTCGAATAACCTGATGTATATTCCAGAGAGTCGTGAAGCACTCGAAAAGTGGAACTTTACCGACCTGAAGGACTATAGCGCCCAGCAGCAGAAAGATGATTTCTGGGCCTATATTGAACAAGATGGTTATCTGAAAAAGCACAAGGGTGAGTATGCTGAGCGTGGTGGCGCCATCATGCCTTGGCACCATCAGCTCGACCTGAAGTTTATGCAGGACTTTTACGTAAAGGTGGGTGGCAAGCGTAATACCTTGCAGTTTGGTGTGGATATCGAAAATCTGCCTAACCTCATCAATAAGCATTGGGGTGCTTACAAGCAGGTTAATTCCATGATGCCACTAACCTATACTGCTAGTACAAACTCGTATAATTTCCCTAAAAACGGAAGTGAAGTGCTCTCGGAGACGTACGCTGATTACAACGGATTTATGTCAACCTATCGCATCCAGTTTAGTATCAGATATATCTTCAACTAAGCTCTATTTGTAACTAGCTAGTTTTTCCAAACAGAATTGTCGGAAGTCATTCCAATGGTAATAGGGGGCTACATCTGTCTTGATAGGCAGGGTGGCCTCCTCTTCATTTAAGAGTACCTTAAAAAGAACATCGTCATCCCTTATGTCACTGCGATAGAAGATAAACTGCAGGTTACTGCCCATGGGAAAGACGTTGCTGCACCACCAGCCTTTTTCCTCAAGGTCATTGAGGTTATCGGTAGCCAAATCATAGCCGTTTATTCCAATCAGACAAACCAATGGCAACAGTACAGTCTCATGGCCAAAGCGCAATTGGGCACCAGGGTGCTCCAAACGTAGACAACTGTCAGCATCAGCTATCAGTTGCCGCAAGAGATAACGCTGTGAATAGGGCTGATTGCCACCATTCAGCTTACAGGCACCATGCTGGAGATACCAATAGGCATTGTCAACTTGCCACATCAGGTAGAAGTCGTTCGTATGGAAGTACTGCATCAAGTTAGAATTGCGATTATAGCTGGTATTGAGTTGGAAAAGCCCCATCTTCATCAGATAATAGCTGAAGTCCTCTTCGTTTACAAATTCCTTTACGATATCAGGATTTTTGAATATCAGTTCCATCAGTCGTGTATTACCCATTCTGGTGGCCTTATAGGCATCAAGGGCTTTTCTGGCCTCAGGTGTCATGAAGTTCCTGCGTAATTTCTGGTCCTGATGGTTCATGTACCACTGGGTGCGCTTAGAAGCCTGCATCGTGATGTTTAGTTGAGGACAAACTTGTAACATTTCCATGGCGAAAGAGCCCATCGATTCGATACATCGTGGTACAATGGTACTGATGGCCTTTACATTTGCGCCAGGGCAAAATACCTCTGGGAATCGCTCTGCCATTCGCCTTCCTAACATCTGTTGCTGTCGCTTACCATAACCTGTCAATTCTCCCCAGCGCCCTTCTGTATCGTGCATTATCGAGTTCATCTCCCTTAATATCTGGTGTCCTACAGGTGTCAACTCGTCAAGGCTGTCAGCATGGATCATCATCATATAGGGGATATCATAGCCAATACGACTACTGATGTAGCGTGAGCCATGACGGCCATAGTGGGAGATGTAGAAAGGTTTCTTGCCTTTTGGTGCTGGTGTCAGTTGGGTAGTGATGCTATCAGGATAGGTATGATAGTTGCACGAGGCATATGATGGCATCTTCTGAATCAGTTCCTTTACCGTTTGGGCAGTGGAAGTGAAAAGCGATAAGTGAAAAATGAAAAGAATCACTGTCAGATATGGTATTTTCTTTCCTGTCATTTTCTCTTTGCATTAAAGTTAGACCTGCGGTTTTCGTAGCGGTACAGCTTGCGCAGATAGTAGGTTTTTACATCTTGCCAGTGATAATAAGGGGCACAGTCTGTCTCTATGGGCAGACGAGCCTCTTTGCCGTTAAGCAACACCTTTACCAATACATCCGGATCGTTACGGTCACTACGGTAGTGAATCATCGCGATGCTGCCGCCAAGGGGTGCAATACGATAGTTGGCCCAACCATAAGTCTCCAATGAATCCAGGTTGTCTGTATGGAGTCCGTAACCATCCAGATCCATTAGGCAGGCGAGCGACATTATTACTTGTGAGTTGGTGTAGCGCAGGTGCATTAAGGGGTTATAACGTTTTTGCACACTGTCACCCATGTGCATCATATTACGAAGCACAGCGCGCTGTACATAAGGCTGATAGCCTCCATTCAGCGTCCATCCTCCATAGTTGATATAGTGCCAGGCATTCTGTTTGCGCCAGTGTTGGTGAATCTCTTCTGGTGTAAAGATGTCCCAAAGCGTCACTAGTCCTGCAATGTCGATATGCTGAATATTGCCTGCCAGAATAAAGAGTTGCTTGCTTAGTCTGGCTGCGTTGATATTGGTAATAACGTAGTTCTGATCGTTGAAGAGCGAAGCCATCAGGCGCCCATCGTTTGAGTTAAGTGCAGTAAATCGGTCATAGCGAACCTGTGTCAGAGAGTCTACACGCTGAGAGACAAGTTCCTTGTCGTCACCATCCATGAACTTCAGTTCCTGATACGAAGCCTTACTACGAGCCACGAGTGGTTGTCGCATCGACGATAATTGCAGAAGTCCTTCCTGCATGGTCATGATACAGCGATTCTCTACAATACTGCGTACGCTGTAATAGCCTTTTGGTGTAAACATATCGGGAAAACGCTCTACCATTTGCTTTATCAATGCTCTCATCTGCTGGCTCCCCTTGGTCGTCAATTCCCCATAACGGTCATGGGCATCCTGATAAAGCATCTCGATTCTCTTGAAAACGTCCTGTCCCAACTTTGTGAGTTTACCAAGACTGTCTGCCTTTGCAAACACAGCGTAAGTCTCTATGTAATATTCCGACTTGTCGAGATAATAGGAGCCAGGGCAACCATAGTGGTTGATATAGAATGGCTTCTTGCCCATAGGTGCAGGCGTGTCTTTTGGCATTTTACCAGCTTGACGGGCATAGAACATGCCAGCAGCCCGATTCACATCAGCCTTCAGTTCCTTTTCTACTGTCTGTGCCTGAGCATCCAATAGCGTTGTAATAACAGCTAAAAAGATTAAAATTATCTTCTTCATCGCCCCTGTTAATAGTTCTACACCGCAAAGATACATAATTTTGTTTAAATAAGAAAGTTTTGTGGGAAATATTTCGTACCTTTGCACGCAAATTAACAAGAAGTTAAGTAGTTAAGAATTTAAAGTAGTTAAAAATATGGCACAAGAAGATGTATTTAAGAAAATCGTAAGCCACTGCAAGGAGTATGGCTTTGTGTTCCCCTCAAGTGAGATTTATGATGGTTTAGGCGCTGTTTACGACTATGGTCAGAATGGCGTAGAGTTGAAGAATAATATTAAGCAGTATTGGTGGAAGGCCATGAGAATATCGTAGGTATCGACTCGGCTATCTTCATGCACCCCACAATATGGAAGGCTTCTGGTCACGTTGATGCCTTCAATGATCCCCTTATCGACAACCGCGACTCTAAGAAGCGTTATCGTGCCGATGTACTTATCGAGGACCAGATTGCCAAGTACGACGAGAAAATCCAGAAGGAAGTAGAGAAGGCCCGCAAGCGTTTTGGCGATAGTTTCGATGAGGCTAAGTATCTGGAGACCAGTGAGCGTGTAAAGGAAACCAAGGAGAAGCGTGATGCCCTCCATGCCCGCTATGCTGCTGCGATGCAGGGACCAGACCTCGACGAGCTCAAGCAGATTATCCTCGACGAGGAGATTGTTTGTCCTATCAGTGGAACTCGTAACTGGACGGATGTTCGTCAGTTCAACCTGATGTTCTCTACTGAGATGGGTGCTTCTGCTGATGCTTCGATGAAGATATACCTGCGTCCTGAGACAGCTCAGGGTATCTTTGTGAACTACCTGAACGTACAGAAGACGGGTCGCATGAAGATTCCTTTCGGTATCGCACAGATAGGTAAGGCTTTCCGTAACGAGATTGTGGCTCGTCAGTTCATCTTCCGCATGAGGGAGTTCGAGCAGATGGAGATGCAGTTCTTCGTACAGCCTGGCACGGAGCTGGAGTGGTTCCCTAAGTGGAAGGAAACTCGTATGAAGTGGCACCAGGCTCTGGGCTTCGGTGCAGAGAACTATCGTTTCCACGATCACGACAAGTTGGCTCACTATGCTAATGCTGCAACTGATATCGAGTTCAAGATGCCATTCGGCTTCAAGGAGGTTGAGGGTATCCACTCTCGTACCAACTTCGACCTTTCTCAGCACGAGAAGTATTCAGGTAAGAGCATCAAATACTTCGATCCTCAGACCAATGAGAGCTATACCCCATACGTTATCGAGACATCTATCGGTGTTGACCGTATGTTCCTGAGCATCATGTGTCACGCCTTCGAGGAGGAGAAATTGGCTAATGGTGAGACACGTACAGTATTGCACTTGCCTGCTGCTTTAGCTCCAGTGAAGTGTGCAGTCATGCCTTTGGTTAAGAAGGATGGTCTGCCCGAGAAGGCTCGCGAGATTATCGACCAACTGAAGTATCACTTTACTTGTCAGTACGATGAGAAGGATTCTATCGGTAAGCGTTATCGTCGTCAGGATGCCATTGGTACCCCATATTGCGTTACTGTCGACCACGATACCCTCAACGATGGATGCGTCACCCTGCGTTTCCGTGATACAATGGAGCAGGAGCGTGTAGCTATCAGCGAGCTCAATAGCATCATCGAGGATAAGGTTAGTATCGCAAGTCTGTTGAAGAAACTTCAGTAAAAAAATGAAGAATTGGAAATACATATTGCTGGCAGTGATACTGTTCCCGTTAGCGGGAATGGTATCATCTTGCAGCGAGGATAGCGAGGAAGAGGGCGATTTCGACAATTGGGAGATGAAAAACTATATTGCTCTCGATGAGTGGGCTGCTAATTCCAGCTATCGTAAGATTCTCACCTTTACAAAAAATGCAAATGTCACCACTACGAATGATGATTATATCTATGTGGAGAAGTTGGAGTCAGTCACAGAAAATGATGACACCACACCTTTATATACTGATACAGTTCGTGTGGCATATCGTGGTCATCTGATTCCCACGAAATCATATCCAAAGGGCTATGTGTTCGATCAGACCTATCTTGGCGATTTTACATGGGAAACCGCAGGTACTGCTGATTTGGCAGTCAGTGATGTTGTTGATGGGTTTGCAACCGCATTGATGCACATGCGTGTAGGTGACTCGTGGCGTGTTCATATCCCCTATTTGTTGGGTTATGGTACGTCATCTACATCTTCAATTCCAGGCTATTCCAACTTAGTGTTCGAGATAGCCCTCTACGATTACTGGCATCCAGGCGAAGAACGTCCTAATTTCAAGTAATATGCCTAAGTACGCTGACTATATCAAGCGCATTGAGATCGACTCGCTTTGGAGCGGGAAAAAGCACATTGTGTGGAATCTGAACCGTCAGGTAAATATTCTGAGCGGTAGTAACGGACAGGGCAAAAGTACCATTCTGAATAAGGTGGTAAAGGGTCTGTCTGCTGGTGGCGAGTTTCCCAGTCACATGCTCAAAGGGGTTAAAATCGATGTCGAACCAGAAGATGCCAAGTGGATTCGCTATGATGTGATCCGTTCGTTGGATTCGCCTGTGCTCGACCTCGATACGATGGCTCATGTCGATACACGCATCTCGTCAGCTCTTGATTTTCAGTTGTATCACCTGCAAAGAAAATATCTCGATTATCAGGTGAACATAGGTAATCGTATTATCTCTGAATTACAAGCAGGTAATATGAATGCTGCCCAGCAACTCTCGTTGCAAAAGCAGCGCTTCCAGGATATCGTGGATGATCTCTTCTCTGAAACGGGCAAAAAGATTGTGCGTACAGAGAATGAGATTCGTTTCTCACAGATAGGTGAGACGTTGGTTCCCTATCAGTTGTCGAGTGGTGAGAAACAAATGCTGGCCATCCTCCTAACTGTTTTAGTGGAGGATAACCAGCCTACTGTGCTCTTTATGGACGAGCCAGAGGTGTCGCTCCATATCGAGTGGCAAAAGCGACTGATTGATCTCTGTGTGGAGTTGAATCCTCAGGTGCAGATTATTCTGACCACACACTCACCTGCTGTTGTCATGAATGGCTGGATTGATAGCGTCACGGAAGTGTCAGATATCACACTCTAGATTATCTGTCATATTATGTCTTATCGTCTGAGGGATAATCTGAATAGCAGGTACTTTGAGGCCGCAAATGCACTGACCTCAAAGAAGGCGCGACGAAGGATTGTGGCCTACGTCGAGAGTTATGATGACATTTATTTTTGGCGTACAGTACTCAGCGAGTTTGAAAACGACAAGCGCTATTTCGAGGTGATGCTCCCTTCGAAATCAAATCTCACGCGAGGTAAGAAATCCGTGCTGATGAACTTCCTTGAGGGCGAACCTCTGGGTAGGGATATGATAGCTTGTGTAGATGCTGATTACGACTATCTGTTACAGGGCAGAACCAATCAGTCGAAGAAAGTGCTGGAGAGTCCGTATGTATTCCATACTTATGTCTATGCGATTGAGAACTATCAGTGTTATGCCCCATCGCTCCACAATGTGTGTGTATCAATAACGCTCAACGATCATCGTATCTTCGATTTCCGTCAGTATTTCCAACTCTACAGTGAGGCTGTTTTCCCACTCTTCGTGTGGTCAGTCATGTTTTACCGCAATGGAAATTACCCCAAATTCTCGATGACCGATTTTAATCGTGTTATAGACCCTGGTGGGTTCAGTGTACAAAATCCGCTAACCTCTATCGAGAAACTCAAGCATAAGGTGCGCACAAGAATCCACGAACTCCAGCGCCAGTTCCCTGATGCCAAGGAAGAATATCTGGCTACAAAGGATGATATCTTAAGATTGGGTGTAACACCCCAGACTACCTATTTATATATACAGGGTCATCATTTGTTTGATACCGTGGTGACGCCAATCCTTTCAAAGGTGTGCAATCTGTTGCGCCAGGAGCGTCAGAACGAGATTTATCATGCTTCTGCCCACAAGACGCAGAAGCAAAATGAAATGTCCTGCTACGAAAACTCGGTACAGGACATTAAGGTGATGCTCAAAAAGAACAGTGGCTATATGATGTGCGAACAGTTCCGTCGTGTGCAGGAAGACATAAGAACATATTTAGATGAGAGTTGATAGTGAATAGTTTATGGTTATGATTACCTGTGGTTATCTGAGATTAGCAGACATATCATAACTATTCACTATTCACTATAAACTATAAACTACACATAGGTTTCTAAGAATTTAATCTCTCCTTCTACCTTTACTTCTTCTGTCGTGGCAGGGAAGAGCACGGTGTCACCCATCTGGAAAGTCATTTCCTGACCATTGCACGTCAGTTTCCCTTCGCCTTTTACAGCTATCAAGATGACGAACGAGTCGAGCTCAGAATAGTCGAGCGTCATGGGTTCTGTCAGGTCATAAACAGCCGTGGTGAAGTAGGGGCATGTGGCTACCTGTACACCTTCGTTCTTGGTGCGCTTATAGTCAGCACGATAGTTGGGTAACACCGTGTAGTCGATGCTTTCTGAGGCTAGCTGGGTGTGTAGTTCGCGATAGTTGCCATTCTTGTCTTTGCGCTTAAAATCATAGATGCGATAGGTTACATCACTGGTCTGTTGGATTTCAGCCACGAAGCAACCTGCACCAATGGCGTGAATACGTCCTGCAGGGATGAAGAATACATCGCCCTCGTTCACCTCATAGCGTGCCAAGGCATCAGTAATGGTGTCGTTTTCTACCATCGCCTTATACTGCTCTGGGGTGATTTGTTGTTTCAGTCCGTTGTAGAGTTGTGCGCCGGGTGTGGGCTCCAAGGCATACCACATCTCTGTTTTTCCACGACTCTTGCCCTGGCGATGGGCAATTTCGTCGGTAGGATGTACTTGAATCGACAAATCCTGACGCGCATCGATAAACTTAATCAGCAAGGGGAATTCATTGCCAAAACGCTTGTAATTCTCTTTGCCCACGAGTTTTTCTTTCTGCTCGCTTACCAGTTCGTTCAGGCTCTTACCTTTGTATTCGCCCTCAGCCACGATGGTTTCATTGTCTTTTACACCAGAGATTTCCCAGCTTTCGCCTACGTTCTCTAACTTTTCATTTAAATGCTTGAAGGGGATAATTTTGTCGCCTCCCCATAATGTCTGCTTCAGCAGTGGTTCAAATTTAATCATAGTTATTTGGAGTTAGTTTTCTTTCCAGAAAGAACGTGTAAACAGCACGAGCACTGTCATGATTTCCAGACGCCCCATCAGCATCAGCAAACAGAGCGCCCACTTGATGTAATCAGCCATATCCGACCAGAAGAGTGAGGGACCGATCTCATTTAGCGACGGACCCACATTACTTACACAACTCATGGCGATCGTGACTGCATTGATGGGATCGATACCTGCTATCACCATAAAGGCAGTAGTTGCCAGCATCATCAGCATAAAGAGCGTAAAGAAGGCAAAGAGTGCCGTAATGCGCGATTCGGGTACACTCTGTCCGTTAATCTTTACGGGCAATACTGCGTTGGGGTGGATAATCTGACGGAAGTTGTTGCGAAGCACTTTCAGCGTCATCACACCTCTGATACACTTATAGCCTCCGCTGGTACTACCGGCACAGGCACCCAGGAACATCACAATGCCCATCACAATCCAGGTGATATGAGGCCAGGCACCTATGTTATCGTTGAAGATACCCGTAGTGGTAATCGACGATACCACTTGGAACATCGCATTGCGAAACGCCTTTTCCACGGGGTAGTCCATGATCGCTATCAGCACGCCCATAATACAGGCAGTGGCCAAGAGCACCATGACGATATAGAGCTTGAATTCAGAATTCTTAAAAAGCTCACCAGGCCTTATCTTGAAGATGCTTATATATAATAAGGTGAAGTTTATACCTGCTAAGAACTCAAAGAGGATGGTGATATAATCGATGGTAGGCGATTGGTAGATGGTCATACCGTTGTTGTGGATTGAAAAACCACCTGTAGCCGTAGTTGTCATCGAGTAGTTGGTGGCCTCAAACCAATCCATGCCAGCAGCCCAGAACGAGAGACCACATCCGATGGTCAGAATCAGGTAGATACTCCAAATCCATTTGGCTGTAGTGGTCAGTCTTGGGTGCATCTTGGCTTTGATGGGGCCAGTCGCCTCTGCTGCGAATACCTTCACACTACCGCCTACGAGGGATGGCAGAATGGCGATGGTGAAGAATACAATTCCCAAGCCACCTATCCATTGCATCAGCGATCGCCAGAAGAGTAAGCCATGCGGCAAGCTTTCGATATCATCGAGGATGGTGGCACCTGTGGTAGTAAAGCCAGACATGGTCTCGAAGAAAGCATCCACCAGTCGGGGGATGCTGCCATGAATCAGGAAGGGGAACATACCGAATATCGAGAAGATAACCCAGGTAGCAGTCACTACCACATACGCATCGCGACGACTCAGACTGTTGTCTGCGTTTCGTCCCATGTAGAGGAATAAAAAGCCACAAGCGAAGGTAATCAACAGCGACATCAGCAAAGCCATCAGGTCGTCTTCTTGGAAATAGAAGGCCATGAGGGCGCAGCATGACATGAAGGAAGCTTCGATGAAAAGCAGCGAACCTATGATTTTACTGATGATACGGAAGTTTACCATATCGTACTCTTCTTAAAGAACTTTTCCACGTTGTTCAGTTTCTGCTCATGACAGAACACCATGACTGAGTCGCCTGGCTCTATCCGGGAGTTACCGTTTACGAGCATACCTACGCCCTTGCGCACCAATCCTCCGATGGTTACACCGAAAGGCAATCCTAAATCCTTTACAGGCTTCTTGGTTACCTTCGAGTCCTCTGCAGCAGTAAACTCCGCCACCTCCGATTCTACCAGCATCAGTGAGCGCAGGTTGTTGACGTCAGCATCCAGCAACATCTGGAAGATATGACTGGCTGCGATGGTTTTTTTATTGATGATGGTACCAATATCCAGACTTTCCGCCATGCTGACGTAGTCGAGGTTTTCCACCATGGCGATGGTCTTTCTTACCCCCAGTTTCTTTGCTGTCAAACAAGCCAGGATGTTTGTTTCTGCATTGCCTGTCAGTGCCACAAAGCCCTGCGTATTCTTGATACCTTCCTCCTCCAGTAGTCCCAAGTCGCGTCCGTCGCCATGAATCACCATGGCATCGTTGGTTTCCAGGAGTTCGTTCAGTCTTTCGCAACGGGCTGCATCTTTCTCGATAATCTTTACGTTCATATAGTCAGGCGTGGTCAGTGCCGCTCTGACGGCAGTCTTGCCACCACCCATGATAATCACGTTCTTTACATCGGCATAATGCTCTTTGCCCACAATCTTGCGGATATAGGGAATATACTCCTTGGTGGTCATGAAATAGGCCAGGTCGTTGATGCGCAGCTCGTCCATACCACCAGGTATGATGGTTTCTCCGTCGCGCTTGATGGCTACCACGTGGTAGGGGTCATCTGGTCCGCAGAGGTCTTTCAGTGGCAGGTTCAGTATCTCCGCTGTCTCGCGCAGTTTGATACCCAGCAGAATCAGCGCACCGTCATGCACGTCCCAACGCTGTCTTACCCACGACATCTTCAAGCCGTTGGTAATATCCATTGCCGCCAATACCTCCGGATAAATCAGTGAGTCGAGTCCCAGATTCTTGAAGAACGGTTGCAGACTGGGTGCCAGATATTCGTAATTGTCGATACGTGCCACTGTTTTCTTGGCACCGAGGGCATGAGCCAGGATACAGGCGTTCATGTTGATGCTCTCCTCTGGGGTAACACCCACGAAGAGGTCGGCATGATTTACACCCGCTTCTTTCAGGGCCTTGATACTCGTTGGCGAGGCACAATAAGTCATCACGTCATAATCGCCCAGACTTGCCAGACGTTCCTCGTTGTCATCAATCAGCACGCAGTCCAGGTGCTCTCGCGACAGCAGTTTCGACAGATGAGTTCCTACGGCACCTGCACCTACAATAACTATTTTCATGCTCCAAGAATAGCTTTGATGATACTCTCTTCGTCGATTCCTGCGATTTTCTGCAGCTCATCTACTGTACCATGCTCCACAAATCTGTCAGGCAAGCCCAGACGGATTACCTTTGGCGCATAGTCGTGATCGTTCATCCATTCCAGCACAGCAGAGCCAAGTCCGCCTTGTCGCGCACCATTTTCTATCGTGACGATACGCTTGAATTTCTTGCCCACTTCCTCAAGGATGTTTTCGTCGATAGGCTTCAGGAAGCGCATGTCGTAATGAGCGACAGAGACGGTATTACCCTGTTGCTTTAACATCTCGATGGCTCTGGTTACATTGTTACCCATCGGCCCAATGCTCAAAACGGCCACATCGCTACCGTCCTGCATCTTCCGACCTGTACCCACCTTGATTTCCTCGAAGGGGCATCGCCAGTCTTTCAGTACGCCACCTCCTCGTGGATAACGTATCACGAAGGCACCCTTGTTGGGCAACTGAGCGGTGTACATCAGTCTGCGCAGCTCATGCTCGTCCATAGGCGAGCAGATGGTGAGGTTCGGGATGGGTCGTAGCGAGGCCAGGTCGAAGGCACCATGATGCGTAGGACCGTCTTCGCCCACCAGTCCAGCACGGTCGAAACAGAACACCACGTTCAGTTTCAGGAGTGCCACGTCGTGGATGATGTTGTCGAAAGCTCGTTGTGCAAACGCACTGTAGATGTTGCAGAAGGGTAGGAGCCCGTCTTTGGCCATACCGCCCGAGAAGGTTACTGCATGGCCCTCTGCGATACCCACGTCGAAGGTGCGCTCTGGCATCTCTTTCATCATGATGTTCATCGAGCATCCCGATGGCATCGCTGGGGTTACACCTACGATTTTATCGTTCTGCTTGGCCAGTTCCAAGAGGGTATGACCAAACACGTTCTGGTATTTCTGTGGTTTGTTGGGGTCGTTGTCTACGAGTCGTTCGCCTGTATCCGGGTTGAATTTGCCTGGTGCGTGCCAGGTGGTTACATCCTTTTCCGCAGGGGCATAGCCATGTCCTTTCTTGGTATGCAAGTGCAACAACTTAGGGCCCGTCATATTCTTCATCTGACTCAGGATACGCACCAGTTCCTTTACGTTATGTCCGTCGAAGGGGCCGAAGTACTGGATGTTCATTCCGTCGAAGATGTTCTGCTGGTGCGAGATGGCACTCTTCATGGCGTTCGTTAGTCTGATGAGTCCCTTCCTTCGATCGTCGTTCAGCATACCGTGGCGATTGAACCAGCGTGCCGTTTTGAATTTGATGGCGTTATACGTCTCGTTGGTACTCAGGTTCAGCAGATACTGCTTCATGCCACCTACAGAGCGGTCTATCGACATGTTGTTGTCGTTCAGGATAATCAGCAGGTCGTTGGGCGATGACGATACATTGTTCAGTCCCTCAAAGGCCAGTCCACCACTCAGAGCACCATCACCAATCACAGCCACCACGTGGCGGTCATTCTTGTTTTCCAGCTTTGCAGCTACTGCCATGCCGAGGGCTGCTGATACCGAGTTGCTCGCATGTCCGCAGGCGAAGGTATCGTACTCGCTTTCCTCGGGCGATGGGAAAGGCTTAATGCCTCCCAACTTTCTGTTGGTGCAGAATTGGTCTCTTCTGCCTGTTAATATCTTATGGCCATAAGCCTGATGGCCTACGTCCCAAACGATTCTGTCTTCTGGGGTGTTGAAAACGTAATGCAGGGCTACGGTAATCTCTACCACGCCAAGGCTCGATGCCAGGTGGCCCGGGTTTACAGCTACCTCCTTTACGATATCCTCACGGAGTTCATCGCAAACTTTGGGCAATTCGTCCACTGATAATTTGCGTAAATCCTCAGGATATTGAATCTTATTTAAGAGTGCAAATTCAGTTTTTTCCACTTTTATATCATATTTTGGTGCAAAGTTATACAATTTTTATCAATTTACAAAATAATTCATTAAATTTGCACATTGAAAATAAAATAATGCGTGTAATTATTAACAATATGAAGAAAACTGTTTTATTTAGCATGGCAATCATGGCCACTACTATGCTGCAGGCCCAAAGCAGTTTGCAGTATCCTAAAGCCGCAAAAGACGGCACGGTTGATGAGTATTTCGGTGTAAAAGTAAGCGACCCCTATCGTTGGCTCGAAAACGATACCAGCGTTCAGACAGCTGCTTGGGTCAAGGCTGAAAATCAAGTAACCAATGCCTATTTGCAAAAGATTCCCTTCCGTGGAAAATTGCTCAAGCGCCTAACCGAGTTGGCAAATTACGAAAAGATTGGCGCCCCGGGCAAGCATGGCGACAAGTGGTATTTCTATCGTAACGATGGTCTTCAGAACCAGAGTGTGCTCTACGTCAAGGATGCCCTCGATGGTGAGGCGCGCGTGTTTCTCGATCCCAACAAGCTGAGCACCGATGGCACCGTAGCCCTCAAGGGTGTCTATTTCTCCCACAATAACAAGTATGCTGCTTATGGCATCTCGCGCAGTGGTAGCGATTGGGAGGAGTTTTATGTCATCGACCTCAAGACAGGCCAACTTACTAATGACCATGTTGAGTGGGCCAAGTTCTCTGGTGCTGCCTGGCAGGGCGATGGTTTCTACTATTCCTCTTACGATCGTCCTACCGAGGGCAAGGAGTTCTCAAATGTCAACTCTGGTCATAAGATCTATTATCATAAGATTGGTACCCCTCAGAGCGAAGATGTGCTCTTCTATCAGAACCCCACAGAGCCTATGCGCTTCTATTATTGCAGCATCGACGATGACGAAACGGTGATGTATCTCTATGAGGCAGGTGCTGGTGCAGGTAATAACCTCTTTGTGCGCGACTTGCGAAAGAAGGATAGCCAGTTTATCCAGCTTACCAAAAATATGGATTACCAGTATGCGCCCATTTACAATGAGGGCGATCGTCTTTATATCTTTACCAACTATGGTGCCCCCAAGGGTCGTGTGATGGTTGCTGATATCAACAAGCCCGGTGTCGACGACTGGCAGGAGCTTATCCCCGAGCAGCAGGATATGCTTTCCGATGCTGAAGTTATCAATCGCCAGTTTATCCTTACCTATAATAAAGACGCCTCCGATCATGCCTATGTGTATGGCCTCGATGGCAAGCTGAAGCACGAAGTAAAGCTTCCTTCCGTGGGTAGCGTCGGTTTCTATGGCAAGGAGAAAGAGCCTGAGTGCTTCTACAGTTTCTCTTCGTTTACCTGTCCTGGTACGATCTATCGCTACGACATGGCCCAGAATACGAGCACTGTTTATTCTCAGCCTACCGTGAAGTTCCGCCAACAGGATTACGAAACGCGCCAACTTTTCTTCCAGAGCAAGGACGGTACCCGTGTACCCATGTTTATTACCTATAAGAAAGGCTTGAAGCGCAATGGCAAGAACCCCGTTTACCTCTATGGCTATGGTGGTTTCAATATCGCCCTTGGCCCCAGCTTCTCAGCCACTCGCATTCCCTTCCTCGAGCAGGGCGGTATCTATGCGCAGGTAAATCTGCGTGGCGGTAATGAGTATGGCGAGGAATGGCACTTGGCAGGTACCAAGATGCAGAAGCAGAACGTGTTCGACGATTTTATCGGTGCCGCAGAATACTTGATTAGCGAGAATTACACCTGTTCCGATAAGTTGGCCATCGTAGGTGGCTCTAATGGCGGTTTGCTCGTAGGTGCCTGTATGACCCAGCGCCCAGAACTCTTCCGTGTAGCTATCCCGCAGGTAGGTGTGATGGATATGTTGCGCTACCATAAGTTTACCATCGGCTGGAACTGGGCTAGCGATTATGGCACCAGCGACGATTCCAAGGAGATGTTCGAGTACCTGCGTGCCTACTCACCGCTTCATAATCTGAAGCCTGGCACGGCCTATCCCGCTACCCTCGTCACCACAGCCGACCACGACGATCGTGTGGTTCCTGCCCACTCGTTTAAGTTTGCCGCTACCTTGCAGGAGTGCCATGTGGGCGCCAATCCCGTGCTTATCCGCATCGACAGCAAGGCAGGTCATGGCGGTGGCAAGCCTCTCGCCAAAGTGCTCGAGGAGCAAGCCGATATCTACAGCTTTATCCTCTACAACATGGGCTTGAAGTTTAAGTAATTTCTTGATACATAGAAGGAGGCTGGCAGCGCTTGCAGTCTGTCAGTCCCCTTGATTGTTTTCAGAATCCGTGGAATCTGTGGCCTAGAAACTTATTGGGCCGCGCCCCATGCAAGAGGTCGTTGTGATGGCCGTCAAGAAAGCTGTGAGAGCGGCTATTATCATCTTTACCGAGATATCAATGATACGTTTCTTCATTTGTTACCTCCTTTCTTGATTAATCATCATCACCATTTTGGCTGCCACCGCCGTTGTCGCCACCGCCTGAGTTGCCGCCGTTGTCACCGCCGCCGTTCTGGCTTCCACCGTTGTTATCCGTTAAATCCGTGGAATCCGTTGTCCCGTTCTCAGGATCTTCTACGTCGCCAGATGTAGAGGTTACACGCTTTACTTCTTTGCCGTTGCGGTCGTAGCAGGTAATCTGGATGGCGGTGTTGGCCAGCTCGTCCTTCAGATCCACGCTTGGGGTGAAGATGATGCGACGGCTCGAAATCAGACTGGTCTTTACGTCGTTCACGTCCTCCACAGCCTTCGAGCGCAGTCCGAAGCGCATGTTTCCCAGTCCGGGCAGAGCCACCGAGTGGCCTTCCGTAGCCCAAGCCTTGATTACCTCACCGGCTGCATCCCAGCAGGCCTTCATCACGCCCTGACTTACACCACTGCGCAGAGCAGCCTCACGGATTACCTTTGTCTGGGTCAGCGTAGAGTACATCTCAGGCTTCATCACATAGCGGTAAACACCAGGATCATTCTCCTCGTTTGTAAACTTCAGCAGTCTTTCTACTGCCTTTACTTTAAGTGCCATAAAATTATAAATTTTAAGGGTGTAAAAATGTTTCCTTTTCCTTAAAACCTATTCCTTTCTTCCTTGTTTTTGCTGCTAAGCCATGCAGAACTTCCTCGTGCACTAAGAAAAATTTACTCCATAGTTATGCCGCAAATTATAGACGCTTATGTCCTTTTTGCATCTATGATGCAAAGGTACGAATTTTTTTCGAATTACACAAATTTTTAAGCAACTTTTTTCAGAAATCTTACATCTTCCATCAGACTTCACACATCACACCGAGGTTACTCACTTACTCAGTTACTCACTTCGGACATCTGTATTTTGGAAAACCTTGGAACAGAAATTTTATGTTATATATATTATATATAATATATATAACATAATTATAATTATTATAAATTATCTCTTTCTCTCTATCTTACCATCCATCCCTTGGGATGCCATCACCCGTACAAGATGAAAAACCTAAATGTCCGAAGTGAGTAAGTGAGTAACTGAGTAAGTTCAGGGGCTCAGAAGTTCCTGACCCCTGCGCGCCCGTCTTTGCCCGTTTTTCTGTTAAAACATGTAGATTTTTCTGGAGGATTGCTACAAATGTGCAATAAATTGTGTACCTTTGCACCCGTTATAACACTTTAATTACGCATAATTATGTCACACGAAGAGAGAAAGGCAAAGATGGCAGCCAACAGAGCCATCAACTCGAAGAAGCCGGCAAGGAGTGCATTCATGAGATGGGCAAGGGCGCACAAAGGGGCATTTGTCATCAACGACCCCGAACTGAAGGCCCAGTTAGCAGTCTATTCCGAGTAATATCGTATGATGCGACTTCTCCTTGACACCTGTGTTATCATCGACTGGCTGACAGACACAGACCCGTTTGATGACCATGTTTGGGACATTCTGAATGATCCCGGCACCAAGCTCTATGTCAGTGCCGAGACTGCCCGCGAATTGATAGTGTCGTTCAACAACAAGAAGTTATTGCCTAAATACTGGAAAACGGCAGAGGAGATGCTTCTTGCCATGAAGGACGAAGCCATGGTAGACATTCTCCCCATCACCGAGCGCACGATGTTCACCTATTCTCGTCTTACGCTCAACGAGGCGGAGGACCACCGCGACCCCAGCGACCACGTCATCATAGCCCATGCCATCACCGAGCGGCTCACGCTCCTGTCGAGCGACCAGAAGTTTGCCTTTTACCGCAGCCAGGGTCTCGACCTCTTGGAATACTAACCAACCTACCAAACGACATTGGCTCACGAAGGGTCAGACCCCATGTGAGGAAAAATCGAGTAGGAGGAAAACTATTTCATTTTCCTCCTACTCGATTCAATATCTTAGTAGGGTTTTACTCTGCAGGGAAAGTGAAGTCTACTTTCTCTACACCTGCGCCATAGATGGTTTTGAAATCATCTTTCATGGAGATCACGTTGTAGCCTGCTTCACGCCACTGCTCCCCCAGCTTGAGGGCTTTTTCCCTATTAGCATGGTCGCGATCTTCATCATCGGCAATGAGCATGAACGCTGCAGTGCGATATTTTGAGTTACTCAGACAGTAGTTATGCATCGCAGAGTCACCACCACTGTTTCCAAACGACAGTACGGGCACCTTGCCAATCTCCTGTGAAATTTGCAGCACCTTGTTGGTTTTCAGGTTCTTAATCAGTAGACTGTCTGTGCGCACCAGGTACTCTTCTTTTCCCATGGTGTAGTTCACACCAGCCTCCTCGCCTTGCTTGTTCGACATGAATTTCACGTCCATACCAATCACCCTGTTAGGTGCAATGCCGATCGACTCAACCAAAGCACGGCAGATAAAACGATCGGAACCTGAAACAACATAATAGGTGAAGTTGTTGTCTTTCAGATATTCGAACACCTCCAGCATGGGTTGATAGAAACTCTTGCCGTAGGTCATACCTTTGAATCCGTTGGCAGGCAGAGCAGCATAGGCTTTCACATAGGCATCAAACTCAGCGATGGTCATGCCAGCGTAGGCCTTAGCAGCTGCGCGGGCATGCTTCATGTCGAAATGTGATGGCAGCGACTTACCTTTGCGTACATAGTCCCTGATGTCCTGAGCAGCCTCGCGTACATCGTCAGGAGCCTTGTCCTTATACGAAGGATCGTCCAGCGCACGGTATTCCAATAAGTTATATTCGAAATAGGTGGGATAGAGTTCGCCAACGAAGGTTCCGTCCATATCGAAGGTGGCAATACGGTCTTCCACACTGATAAAGTTGGCCGACTTCGGGTTGGTTACGTCTTCAACATACTCTTTCAAGGCAGTCAGCGCCTGACATTGGTTCCACGACTGGAAATACTCCTTCTTCGCTTGGGCAGTTACTTCTTCCTTGCTACAGGAGGTTAATACAATACTGTTGCCGCAAACAATGAAGATCGCGGCGATCATCAATAATTTTTTCATCACTCTCTCATTTTAATTTTTTTGCAGCTGCAAAGGTACAAAGTATTTTTATAACTACCATTGTTTTTCCTCGAAACTTTTGTAGTTTAGTGGATTTTTTGCTGCAAGCTGTTACATCATGGGGAGGCTATACTGCTCCCTTATAGCGGGAATACTGCAATCTTATAGATTGAACTATTCTTCGAGGGGGATTGCAGTATTCTCGTCGCCAGCGCGCAAGGCCAGGCTTTTTAGAGGTGAAATGGGCTGAATTAGCATTGGATAGTGCGTGCTTATATATAAGGATTTACGTGTAAAGATTTTGTATCCAAAAAGAGCACATTAAAACAAGAAAGGCTGCCTTGTGGGGGCAGCCTTCGTTATTGGGGGGGGGAAGTGAAGTTCTACTTGAAGCTTCGCTTAATCGCCTACTTGAAGCTACGCTTCGAGTAAGTTCGCGCTCGGCAGAGCTCGAAGGGCACAAAAGTTCCAGGAACCATCGCGCCCTTGTCTCTAAAGGTAAAGCCAGTTGGTACCTTAAACTTGAAAGATACTCAAGCAGTACAGTTTTTATAAAGAACGCGGAAGCACTTACATCAAATTTCCCTGCAGCACAAAAGAAAATAGAGGAGTTGAAAGCTTCTAATGGAAAATAATCGAGGCTTTAATTCCTAAAATCTCTTAATAACATCCCGTTCATGTCAAATTGATCGGGATTTTTTGTACCTTTGTGCTCCGATTAGTAAATAATAAAAAAGACGATGGATCAGAGATATATTCATATATTTGCAATGCTCCAACAGGAGATAGAAAAACCAGACAGTACAGAGTGGTTTACTTGGAAATACTTGAAACAAGATGTGGAAAAAATGCTCGGTCAAGGTTTAGCTCAGGAACTGCATGAGCAGATGCAGCGGTTTTACCATTGCTACTTGTGGAGAGACTTGGATTCAAATAGCGGTTGGAGGTTTATGGATTTCGTAGCTGAAAAGGATGTGTTTCTTGGACAATGGGCTACAGGGGAAATTGATCTCATGAAATTGACCGAACGCTGGATCGCATTGGGCGACTCTCGTACACTCTTAACATTACTGACTCGGTTGGGGCAAACAGGCTACGAAACCAACTGGCAGCAATTACGTTTGACGATGGACGAGAAACTTCGTCGCATGGAGGTGGACGGTACACGCAACGGTATGAAGGAGACTGGCTACTTCTATTGCTTGCTCCATGCTTTCACAATGATTATGATGTCGGCACACTCAGTAGAGGATAAAATACGGCTGCTGTCACAATTTGCAGAGCAATGGGCATTTCTCCGTACGGTATATTCAGTGATGGTTCGCCGTATTGTAGGACTCAATTACACGAACTTTGCTCAGTTGGCACAGTACACCGTGGGAGGACAACAAGATTTCGATCCCTTTCTCCATCTGTTCCACAGTCCCTTGAAGGAACGTTTCGAAGAACTTGTATCAATGGGTACCAAGCGAGAAAGTCTAACCAGGGCTATGGATAAGATTGAAAAGCGGATGAATGATACACAGCAATCGCCCGATTTGGACGAGCTTTGTGAAGTGCTTTTTCCTGAAGAATTTCTTAATATGCTCAACCGACACCGTCTGCCGAGTTACCATGAACTGGAGTGCGAGATAGACAGAATCAGGATAGAGTTGAATAGTACCCAGGAAACGATGAACAGGCAGGCTAAAGAGATGGCAACTCAATTGAGTGCAGCCTTGGAAACCTCAGTTCCTATCGAAGTAATTGAGCAGAGACTGTTGATTTTTCCGTCGGCAGTGGCTCTGAACGTTTACATGCCATTGAATACGATGCTTCAAGTAAATGATGTCTGGAAAACTCACTCAGAAGGTATCTTACAGAAAATTCTGGCCAAGCAGCAACAAGAGTTGCAGCTTTCGATGAACATTACGGCACAGGCTGGCTCCAATGTGAATGGCATCGTACAGCAACAAACAAATAATGGAGTAACCCCCGACAAACAATTACCAGCAGCATGAACGAACCGAAAATAACAATCAATGTAATGCCCGGTGCACAGATGAATGGTTATGTAAAGGAACAGCATAATTATTTCGGCACCGTTCAGCAGATAAGCAGCAACGAAGCCCAAAAAGGTACTGAAGATGCTGAGGAGGCAGAGGTGGTGGAAGAGGTTAAGAAAGTCGCAGAGGTATGTGACGATTTGGTAGTCAATGACGTTTTCTCCGATGAATTATTTACGACCAATCAACAGTTGTTGCAGTTGCAAACAATCATCAATGAATCTGTTGGTATGGGAAACCAAGATAAGATAGACCTTAGTAAAGGCCTGGAATGGTATTGGTTGTATCAGGCTATTTACGATGCTGGACTCTTTGAGACACGCAGCAATCGCGAGAATGTCGTGACGGTTGTTGGTTTTGTACGCCAGATAGCCAAGTGGCTCCCTGATATCATCGATATAGATGATGAGGAACGTATTCGAAACATCTGTAAGAGTGTGTCTGCCGAACAAGGGAAGTGGATGATGAACGGCAAACCCGTAAACCTTGTAGATATTGAGGCTAACAAAAGACGTATGACGGCGATGAAGCCCGCGAAAATAGAACGTATTGTTAGGGTCGCCTATAACGGGCTATACACGAAGCTTATAGCCCTGAAACAAGAGATTGTAAAAGAAAAGGCTACACGATAGGCTTCTTCAAGAATGCTGCCAATTCATCGAAACGCGCCAAGATCAACTCAAGGTCTGGGTGCGTTTTTTCTACGATAATAGCGCCGTAGTTGGGAGTCTTATCGTCCATCACGTCCTCAACGGTACGAATCTCGTAGAGGTCACGGTGCTCGTAGGTGTTGAACCAGCGAAGGAACAAGTGGAAACGATACTTCTGCATACCGTCGCCTGTGGCACAGATATAGAGCAGCACACCGCCATTGGCACGGAAGAACTCTTCGATGATGGCAAGGATGGTGTCGCGGAGTTTGTGGTCGTTAGGTCTTCGTAATCAGTATCAAATGCATAAACTCCGTCCTTCACCTTCCAAACGTAATAGGGAGAACGGAGATTAAGTCGGTCTAAATCAAGTGTGTACATAAAAGGTTATACAGCAGGTTCGTGTTCAATGACTCTTTTTTCCAGACGTTTGTCGGATTCCTTGAACCATTCACGCTGTCTTGCCTGAAATGCTCGCACTGCAGCAAGCATCTCTTCGTTTGAACGTGGTGTAAATCTCTTGTCCATCATATATCCTTTCGTCTTTTCTTGGTGCAAAGATAGACTATATTTTTGATACTTCCAAGGAAAAGCGAAAAAAAGTGCATTTATGAGGCTTCTTTTACCTTTTTGTTAGACATCGTAATAGACATGTTAGACAAAAAACGGCGAATGAATTAGACACGTTAGACAAGCGTGGATATATGCATTATATTACTTTTTTCTTTCTGATATATGTCGTAATTTTGCAGTGCCGAAAGGGGAAAACAACTCCCTCGAAGGTACGATGTAAACAAAGGAAAAGGTTTAAGGATAAAGTTAGTAACAATTCAAACAGCAATAAAGTATGGAAAAGACTGTTAGAATTTTGGAGCAGTCGGCACTTTCAACACGAAAGTACACCGACAAAAAGAGTGGTCAGGAAAAGGTGATGAATGCAGTTACCTTTAAGCTGACTGATGGTATTGACACGTTCTTGGGTGAGGTGACGGGCGAACGAGCCGTTAACTGTCCGATCTACGACAAGAACTACTTCTACAGGGTGCAGTGCTCTATGGTTGTAAGAGACTGGCTGTCTCAACAAACTGGTGAACAGATGATGGCCACGACGATTTACATCGACAAGATTAACATGATGTGATTTTTCGACAACGGATTTGACGGATTAAACGGATTTATGACGTTAGAATATTTAGAGCTAATGGAAGAAATGAAGAAGCAGGAGAAAGAGGTGCAAGGCGCCTCTTCTCCACGCAGAAAACTGCAGAAGTCGTTTAAGTCGAACACCAGAATCTATGATGACGGTTCGATAGAGGTTGACCCTCAGGCTCAGGGTGAGCCCAGCCAGAAAGAGGTGAAGAAGGTGGGTAAGAGTAAGCGGTACATTACCTCGGGCAAGAACCCGCTGACGTGTATAGAACTGAAATGTCCTGAGGATGTGCCCGACAAGGCTGCCTACTTCCACAAGGAGCTGGCAAAGTTGACAAAGGACATGGAGATAGAGGAGCCGCAGTTGCCGGAGGGTGAGTTTCTGCTGAATGAACCCAGTGTGAAGGTGAAGTTTGTGGCAAAAGAACAGAAAGTGGTGGCGTGGCTCACCTTCGAGGCGAAAGGACTGATTGACGTAAGGAGAGATATGTACACTTTAATAAGTAAGATAGACAAATGTTTAGCTTTCAACGAAACTTCGGTCTGCCAACTGAAGTAATTACCAGGGAACAGTTTAGGGCGCTAATCACGGCGCCTGAAACTTTCAGAAAAGTGAAAGAGGCTCGCGAGGTTCTGGCTAGGGGCGATAAGAGTGCCTACGACAACAAGAAGAAGTCGTTGCCGTTTGTGATTTTCATAGCCACGTATGATGAGTCGGACATGACGTTCGAGAACAAGCAGACTGGCGAGAAAACCACCAAGCGGGGTCAGTGGAGGAATCAGAAGTACTGTAGGCTAAATGGATTGTGCGTGATTGACTTCGATCATGTAGAGGGCGATGTACGCAAGGTTTGGGAGGAAGCATTCGCCAAACTTTCTGATGAGGATAAAGCAAGGATTCTGTTTGTATTCGTTACACCTTCAGGGCATGGATTGAAGGTGGTATTTATGGCTGATGCCAACGTAGGCAACCTGATAGACAACCAGATAGTGTTCTCAAAGAAGCTGGGGCTTAACCCCGATGAGGCCTGCAAGGATGCTTCAAGAGGTGCGTTCCTGACTACGGAGGAGGATGTTATTTTTATTGACGAAGAAAAACTGATTACGTATGAAAGTGAAGAATTTGGCAAGAGGTATAACGAGGAATACCATGCTGGTAATAGCCAGCCTACTATTGACTTTGCCAAGGAAAATATTTATTCTAAGGAGAATAATTTAAGTTCTAAGGAATATAGGAATATAGGAGATCCGTCGCAAGGCGACGATAATAAAATTCCTAAATTCTTGGACGAGCCAAGCGGCAAAGCCGAGCGCCAAGATACAATGGCGTGGCCTATAGCAAGATTATCGAGGCTTGGCTGGAGGGCGTGAATCTGGAAAATAACCGCCATAACACGCTGACGGAATTGGCAAGCCATTTGCGCTATCTGATAGGCAGGAACCCAAAGAAGATCACCGAGGTGGTGATGCAACAGAAATGGGTGCAAGACCTTGCAGCAGAAGGCGAGGATGTTGCGGGTACTGTCAGTTCTGTGATGGGCTGGCGGTATAACCAGAAGATGCCGGAACAGTTGAGCAAGGCTTTGGAGAAGGTTGGGGCTCTCACGCAGGGGGCAGTCCCTCTGCACTCCGCACAGCAGGGACAGTCCTAGGTTGTTAAGTTAATCTGTGAATTATTTGTTAATTTTAGGGGATAATATTTTAACTAAATATATTTACATATTTTAGTATATTGATT
>CAJOGK010000030.1 GCA_905234145.1 uncultured Prevotella sp.
ATGTCGGATGAAAACACTCAAAATGAAAGGTAAACTACTGATAATAAAAGGTTTAATCAACATTGTATGTCGGATGTCATTAGATTTCGTGATTTTTCTTTGAAATTTGTTTTGTAGATTGCAAAATTTTCGCAGGGCAGAGTGTGACAAAAATTTCTCATTAGTGGTATGTATCATCTGCTATGTATGTAATCAAAATTAAGCGACATGTTTAAGATATTGAATATTCAGTGCATGAATTTGAATTAAGGCAATAAAAAATTTGCATAATTCGGCAACTTTGCTTATTTTTGCACGCGATATGAGAAAACTATTATTATTACTAATCGCCGCAGTTGCGATAATGAGCTGTAAAACACAGCAGAAATCTGAGCCCGTGAAAACACTGGCTCAGCAGTTGGAGGAGCGTATGGACTCCCTCCAGAAGAAGGGTTATATGGCGGGTCATCAGGATGATCCGTTCTATGGCATCGGTTGGGCTTACGAAGACGGTAAGAGCGACGTGAAGCTGACCGTTGGTGACTATCCTGCCGTGATGGGATTTGATCTGGGTGGTATTGAGATGGGTGATGACAAGAACCTCGACAGTGTACCCTTCACCCGTATCCACGACGAGTTGCTGGCGCATGTGAAGCGTGGTGGTATCGTCACCATCAGCTGGCATCCGCGTAACCCGTTGACAACAGCCCCCGACGGTGGTAGGGGAGAACAGAAGTTCCCTGCCGGCTCTGCTTGGGACGTTGCTGACACTACCATTGTGAAGAACATTCTTCCTGGTGGACAGAAAGCCGAGCTCTTCCAGACATGGATGCAGCGCGTGGGCGATTTCCTCGAGTCACTGAAAGATGAGGAGGGCAAACCTGTACCTGTCATCTTCCGCCCCTGGCACGAGAACAACGGCTCGTGGTTCTGGTGGGGACAGAAGCTCTGTTCCGACGAGGAGTTCAAGAGCCTGTGGAATCTGCTGCAGGATTATCTGGTAGGTCGTGGTCTCGACAATCTGCTCTGGAGCTATTCGCCTAATCTGGATGGCAACTGGACCACAGAGCGCTTCATGGCACGCTATCCAGGCAATGATCGGGTGACGCTGATCGGTGAGGATGCCTATCAGTGGGGCACCGAAGCGGATTTTGTGAAGCAGTTGAATGCCGACCTCACCTTCCTGACAAAGTTTGCCAAGGATAACGGCAAGCTGTTGGCAATGACGGAGTGCGGCATGCAGAACACCCCTGACTCCACTTGGTTTTCACGGGTGCTCAAGCCCCAGATGGACAAGTATCCTATCTGTTATTTCCTGTTGTGGCGAAATTACGAGAAGGAGTGGTTTGGTCCTGTGCCCAACACGCCCTGTGGCGAAGACTATAAGGTCTTTAAGGAAGCAGAAAATGTTATGTTCCTAAAAGATATTGAAAAATCAAAATAAATCTATGGTAAAGTTAAGCGAAATCGAAACATTGAAGCAGGAGGTGCGCGAGGTGTTGGAGAACAACATCTTGCGGTTTTGGATCGACCGTATGCAGGATAAGGAGCATGGCGGCTTCTATGGACGTATCGACAACGGCAATGTGTTGCATGCCGATGCTGACAAGGGGGCCATTCTGAACGCCCGCATCCTCTGGACCTTCTCGGCAGCCTATCGGACGCTGCGCAAGCCTGAGTATCTGGAAATGGCCACTCGTGCCAAAGACTATATCATCGAGCATTTCATCGATCCCGAGTACGGTGGTGTGTATTGGAGCCTCGACTACATGGGGCGACCCAAGGACACGAAGAAGCAGTTCTATGCCATCGGTTTCGTGATTTATGGACTGACGGAGTATGTGCGCGCCACAGGCGACAGGGAGGCGCTGGACTATGCCTTGCAGTTGTATGACTGTATTGAGGCGCACGCTTTCGACCGGGTGCACAACGGCTATATTGAAGCTTGCACGCGGGAGTGGGGCGAGATAGCAGATATGCGGCTCTCAGAGCTTGACGAGAACTATCCGAAGTCGCAGAATACGCACTTGCACATCATCGAGCCATATACCAATCTGCTCAGATGTCTCAAAGAATTGCATGCAGCGGAATCATGCGACTATGTGCCTGCTCTCGGATCGGTACTCCCCATTGGCATCAGTCTGCCGCCTGAGACTATGATCAGTGTAGAGGGCTCTGTCCGCAATCTGATCGATATCTTCACCGACAAGATCCTTAACCCCGAGACCCACCACCTCGATCTCTTCTTCGAGATGGACTGGACGCGGGGTGCTGGTCAGTTGGAGAGCTATGGACACGATATTGAGTGCTCCTGGCTGATGCATGAGGCGGCTTTGGTGCTGGGTGACCATTCTATATTAAATAAGGTGGAGCCCATCGTGCAGATGGTGGCAAAGGCATCCGAGAAAGGACTCAATGCCGATGGCTCTATGATTCACGAGGCCAACCTGACAGCTGGAACTGTTGATGACGACCTGCACTGGTGGGTACAGGCTGAGAGTGTCGTAGGCTTCTATAACATCTATCAGCATTTCCATGATGAGGCTGCACTCGAGAAGGCCCTCCGTTGCTGGCAATATATCAAGTATAATCTGATAGACCGTCAGTATGGTGAGTGGTACTGGAGCCGCCATCGCGACGGCTCACTGAATACCGTCGATGATAAGGCAGGCTTCTGGAAATGCCCTTATCACAATGGGCGTATGTGTATGGAGATTTTAGAGCGTTAAGAAATCAATAAGCATTATGAACTATCAGGAAAAAGTACAGGCATTACGCCAGCGCCATGAGGCCCTGCTTCAGCGCAAGAATCAAGTGGTTGAGGGTGGTAACGGTATTTATGAGAAATACGTTTACCCCATTTTGACGGCAGAGCATACACCTCTGGAGTGGAAATACGACTTCAATGAGAAGGACAACCCCTTCCTGATGCAGCGTATCATGATGAATGCGGTGCTGAACGCAGGTGCCATCAAACTGGATGGACGGTATCTGCTGATATGTCGTGTGGAGGGCGCCGACCGCAAGTCGTTCTTCGCAGTGGCAGAGTCGCCTAACGGCATCGACCAGTGGCGCTTCTGGGAGGAACCTATCACCATGCCTGATACGGAGGATCCTGCTACCAACATCTACGATATGCGTGTCACCCAGCACGAGGACGGATGGATCTACGGCGTGTTCTGTGCGGAGCGCCACGACCCGTCACAGCCCGGTAACCTGAGTGCTGCTACAGCAACGGCTGGTATCGCCCGCACCAAGGATCTGAAGACCTGGGAGCGCCTGCCCGACCTGAAGACCAGGAGTCAGCAGCGCAACGTGGTGCTGCATCCGGAGTTCGTCAACGGCAAGTACGCCCTCTATACCCGTCCGCAGGATGGTTTCATCGACACCGGCAGCGGCGGCGGCATCGGTTGGGCACTGGTGGATGACATGACGCATGCCGAAGTGAAGGAAGAGAAGATCATCTATGAGCGCAAGTACCACACCATCACCGAGGTGAAGAACGGCGAGGGTCCCCATCCGCTGAAGACGGCGAAGGGCTGGCTGCATCTGGCACATGGTGTGCGTGGTACGGCTGACGGCCTGCGCTATGTGTTGTATATGTATATGACCTCACTGGAGGATCCCACGAAGGTGATTGCCAAGCCTGGCGGTTTCTTCCTCGTACCGGAGGGCAACGAGTATATCGGTGATGTGATGAACGTCGCCTTTGCCAACGGATGGATCAAGGATGAGGACGGGCGTGTGCTGATCTATTATGCTACAGCCGATACCCGTCTGCATGTCGCCACCTCAAGTGTGGAGCGTCTGGTGGACTACTGCATGAACACCCCTGAGGACGGACTGACTACCAGTGCCAGTGTGGAGACCATCAAGAAGCTGATAGCAAAGAACAGAAACCAGAAATAACCCCTCAACAATAAGGAAATTATGACTTAGCGAAGCCGAGGGAGAGGACGCTGATGTGGACGTTGCCTGCCTGGCAGAGTGCTTTGGCGCAGGCGATACAAGTGGCGCCAGTGGTGGCAACATCGTCGACTATGAGCAGATGCTTGTTGCTGACAACTTGGCTATCGGTGAGTTCAAAGACATGCTCTACGTTCTTGTTACGTTCCCAACGCCCCTTGTTGGTTTGGCTACCTTCGAAGACGGTGCGGCGTACGGCATTCTTGATGACAGGCAGTCCTGTGATCTCACTGATACCCTGGGCTATCTCTTCACTCTGGTTATAGCCTCGTTGTCGTAGGCGCTTCTTGGCTAAGGGAACAGGCACGATTCCGTCGATTCCATCAAAGAATCCAGAGGGCTGTATCTCCTTGGCAAACATGCGACCAATAATGGTACCGATTTCCGGGCGGTTCTTATATTTCAGCTCGTAGATGATGTTGGCGGTTTCGGCATGCGACTCATAGTAGAAGAAAGCGGTGGCTCGCTCGATGGGTATCTGTGCCCAGAAGAGTCGGGCCATCTCGTTCTCATAGGCATTGTGGTGGAAGCCAGTGCGAGGCAGGTGGAAGTTGCATTTGGAACAGATGACTTCTTCGGTCACTGATAGCCTTTGCCCACAGACCACACAAAGACGAGGGGCTATCAGATCAAGCAGTCTTCGCCAGAAGGAGATGGTCATGCTTCAAGTTCTATTTCAAACTCGTTTTCGTCAACGTCGAGACACTGACGGATGATATCGAATGTAAAGCCACGCCCTAAAGCAAAGCGCACGAGCTTCTGGTTGAGCTCGTAGTCATTCTGGGCTTTGATTGTCTTCCGTTTCTGATGGAGCAGCGGACGGAGTACATCAAGAAACTCGTTTTCATCGATTTCATTGAGCACACGCTGCTGGATATCTGGGTCGATCTGTTTCAACCAGAGTGCCTGTTGCACCTTGCGACGCCCCCATTTGTTATAGCCGATCTTGTCTTTGACAAAAGCTCGGGCATAGCGTTCGTCATCAATGTAACGTTCGCTAACCAGTCGCTGGATGATGCGGCCTTGTGCGGATTCATCAATGTCCCAGCGCTTGAGTTTGTCACGCATCTCCTTTTCACAGTGCTCAGCTTGGGCACATAGGGTAGCCAGTTGCAGGAAGGCTTCTTGTTCCGTGATTTCTTTTTTCATATCTTAGTAGCTTTAAGGAAACGTTGTTTATCGTATGAATCCTGGCGGAATTCAATGTCTGAGAAACCTAATTGATGCAGGTAATCACCTACTGCCTCTGCCGTTAGAGGGTTTAACTCGAAGAAGAGATAACCGCCACTCCTGAGGTGCTTCCATGCAAAGTCTGCAATTCTCTGATAGAAGATGATAGGATTATCAGCAGGGGCGAAGAGGGCAATGTTAGGTTCATAGTCGAGCACATTATTCGCCATTACATCGCGTTCTGACGGTTTGATGTAGGGGGGATTGCTGATGATGACATCGTAAAGTGGTTGGGCAGAAGTAGATATGCTTGTATCGAGTATATCGTGTTTCCCAAATGCCACGTTGACACCTAACCGTATGGCATTGTCACGAGCGATGCAGAGAGCATCGTCAGAGATATCCCAGGCAGAAACCTGTGCTTGAGGCAATTCTGCTGCCAAAGTAATGGCAATGCAACCGCTACCCGTCCCAATGTCAAGTAGTTGCGAGGCGTGCTGAGCCTTTGAGACAACCCATCCGCAGAGTTCTGTGGTCTCTGGTCGTGGAATAAGTACACCAGGAGCAACATGGAATTGACGTCCAAAGAATTCTGCAAAGCCTAAAACATACTGTATCGGTTCAGCCTTTTCCAATCGAACCATGATTTTTTCGAGTTCTGCTTGGTTGTCTGCGGATAATTCCGTAACTTTGCCGCAAAGAATATCTGCTAATGACAGATTAAACTGCATCTCAAGCATATAGCGGACGATAGCTTTCGCTTCGCCAGCATCATAGATAGCTGTCAATCTGTGCCAGAGTTGTTCGTATGTCATAGTGGGTGCAAAGATACAAATAAATAAGTTAAATGAGGAAAGATAAAAGTGAAAAGTTATGATTGACGACGAAAAATACATGCGACGCTGTATTCAGTTAGCGAAAAACGGGTTGCAGAATGCCAAACCGAATCCAATGGTTGGTGCTGTTATTGTGAGTGCAGATGGCAGGATTATTGGAGAGGGTTATCATGTACGCTGTGGTGAGGGCCATGCAGAAGTGAATGCTTTTGCGTCTGTGCTTCCTGAGGACGAACTGCTATTACCAGAATCTACGATATATGTGAGTCTGGAACCCTGTTCTCATTTTGGAAAGACACCCCCATGTGCGGATTTAATCATCGAAAAAGGTGTTCGCAGAGTTGTTGTGGGTTGTATTGATGAGTTTGCCGAGGTACAAGGGCGAGGTATTAAGAAACTGCGTGAGGCAGGCATAGAGGTAAAGGTTGGTGTACTTGAAGAAGCATGTAAGGCATTAAATCGTCGTTTTTTCACTTTCCATCGTGAAAAGCGACCCTATATCATTTTGAAATGGGCACAGACCGCCAATGGTTTTATTGATGACCATTTTAAACCTGTACAGATTTCAAATGACTATACGAAGATGCTCTCTCATAAATTAAGGGCAGAAGAGGATGCGATTTTGGTGGGGCGCGTAACAGAAGAGCGTGATCATCCGCAACTCAATGTTCGTGAATGGCGTGGGTTGAATCCTAAACGCCTCGTTGTAGATCATGCCCATCCTTTGAATATGGAGAGTTTGCATGCCCACCAGATACAATCTTTAATTGTAGAAGGTGGTGCTAAGACTTTAGAAACCTTTATGGAACAAAATCTTTGGGACGAAATACGTGTGGAGGTAAATTGCTCAATGTCGGTTTCTGAGGGAACTCGGGCACCAAAGATTCCTGCAAATGCTGTTGTCTACAGTACAGAGGAATTCAATGGAAATAGACTCACTATTTTCCGTAAACCGTGAGTTGCAATCAAAAGAAAGCCCTCAGAAGTGAACATCTTCTGAGGGCTATATATATAATAAGGTGTAGACCTTACTTTATGAGAGCTTTACGAGCAGCCTCAATCTTATCTGCAGATTCTGCCAACTGAGCCTTCAGCTCTGAAACAGATGTTGCGTTCAGAACATCCAGAGGAGCAAGAGCCTCAGCAACAGGCTTAATGTCGGGATCATACTCAGCCAGACGGTTCAGTGCATCAAGAATCAGTACAATACGGAAAGTAGTATTAGTAGCAGTCTCGTCGGTGAATGTGCTAAGGAACTTGTCTGCCTTCTTGTTAGCAAGATAGAGCTGCTCAACGAGTGAAGCTGCTGCGATCTGCCAGAAATAGTTGATACGGCCATTCTCGTTCATGGCATCATAAAGTTTCTTTGTTGACTCTCCAACAGATTCGCCCTCTTCAACGTTCTTGAAAGAAGGATCGTTGATGTCGGCACCAAGTTTTGTGATAGCCTTATCATACTCATCAATAGGCATTTCGTACAACTTAGCATATCTTCTGTCAATATCAAGTGCACTCAAGATACGATACTTATCAGCCAGAGTAGTAGCCTCTTGTGCAGCAGCTGGATCCAAAAGATAGTCAGGCTTTACCTGAAGCTCTTCCTTAGTAAGCTTCAAACCACCATTACCGTCAGACTGTAAGAATGGAACCATCTTCAGTTTGCCGATTTCCTCTGCAAGGCTGTCTACGTGCATCTTAATGCTAGCCTCAATCTGTTGCTGCTCGAAAGTCTTGATAGAATCAGTTACTTCAGCAGTTTGATTACCTTTGTTGCCTCCGCATGCTGCGAAAACCATTGCTGTTAATGCTACAGCGAAAAATGATAATTTTTTCATTGTTTAAAAAATTTAGTTATTAAATATAAGAATATTACTTTGTTACTTATTAATTATCTTTTCTCAATAGTCTGCCAGGCCAGTCTGCAAACAAGAAGATGGCTGCAACAATACACATCAGCAACATGACGGCCATGTTAAACCAAAGCGTTTTGATATGCCAGTCGCCAAGGATTTTCTCGCTGCTATAGAAAGGCGCACGGCCAAAATGATTGCGAGGCGTCAGGAAAATAAGACCTGTTCGTGGCACAATTGAAGTGTTGATGACATCAAGCATTCGAGCCTGATCTGCACCTATTACACAATCCTCTAATTTGATGTTATAATTGTTCTTCTTCAAATCCTGTATGGCCTCTTTTCCTACTTTGCGTATCATGTTGGAAACAATATTATCGGCTTCTAATGTGGCTTTATTGCTACGTTTTCCAAGAATATCCTCTGCTTGCGCCATATACGCTTTCAAAGAATTGTAAGAATCATCGCCTTTATATGCTTCCATTCCACAATATTCCGTTAGGATAGGAAGGTTGGCCTTTATAACCATAAGATGATTGGGATCAGGCGTCTTGCCACGATTCATCTCATCCTTCATCGTTTCTAACTGCGACTGGAGTTCATAAAGGAACCCAAGATTATAAAATTGTGTTTCGTATTTCTCCTTATCGAGTGCAAAGAAGGGCTTCTCGTATTCATTATCAGTGTAAGATGTAACCGCTAATGCTTCGTATGCCCAGCGTGATGGGATGACATCGCCAATTACTGGTACATTTCCTGTGGTGCTGTTGGGGGTGAGGTCAGAGAAGCTTACAACCAGTCCGCACAACAAGATTTGAGGAATTAACAGCATCGGAATACTGATATAGATGGCTACGACAGAACTTAAGCATTGTGACAAGAGTAGTCCAACCAAATTTGATAGGAATGCTGTAATAAAGAGGATAATCCACCACGTCCAGAAGAGTCCCTGGATTCCCATGATAAAATTACCAATCAGAATAAACAATAGCGTTTGTAACAACGACACGCCAGCCATATAGATGATCTTTGACCAGATATAGCTGCTATACGACAATCGCAGGAACTTTTCTCGTTTAAGAAGTGCACGGTCTTTGATGATTTCCTCAGCACTTCCGCTCATGCCAATAAAGGTCGCAACGATAACGGCCATGAAGAAATAGCTAACGAGATTCTTATTGTTCATCACGCTATATCCCTCTGGTGGCGCAAAGCGGGTAAGGAATGCACAAACGAGAGCAAGTAACGGAGCCTCTAATAATGTGATGCAGAGGTACTGTACGTTTGTTATCTTGGTTCTGAAATTGCGTCGTAAGAAAATTAAGAATTGCTTGAAAGCATTCGGTTTCTTCTGATCAGATGGTGGAATTTTGCTCACCTCAGGTGTAGGCAATTCTTTTCTGTTCTTCAGATATAGCTCATGCCATTCCTGTGGTGTCATCTTACGCTCATCAGAAGCCTCTCCACTACTATTAAGAACCTTCTCGTCGATGATATTCAATACAATTTCAGGATTAACGTTTCCACATGTAGGACAAGCGCTGGTCTCGGTATCGGCATAGTTGGCAGCTTCCTTGAAATAAAGGATTGCATCGATTGGATTGCCATCGAATACAGGATAACCGCCTTTGTCGAGCAACCACAAACGGTCGAACAGTTTATATACATCGCTCGATGGTTGGTGAATGTTCACGATAATAAGCTTGCCCTTATACGTTTGCTCTTTCAGCAAGTTGATAACTTTCTCCGTATCAGCTGAAGACAAACCAGAGGTCGGCTCATCGAGGAAAAGAACAGCTGGCTCGCGAATGAGCTCAAGGGCGATATTCAGACGTTTACGCTGACCGCCAGAGATATATTTGTTGATGGCAGAACCAACTTTGAGATCCTTGGCTGCATCGAGTCCAAGATCTTTCAAGGTTCTCATCACACGCTTGTCGATCTCCTCATTTTTCATACCCTCAAAACAGAGCTTTGCTGTAAACCAGAGGTTCTGGTATACAGTAAGTTCTTCAATCAACAGATCGTCTTGAGGCACGAAGCCAATTAGATTTTTTGCTGCAGGTTCTGAAATCTCGTGTCCATTGATGGTAATGCTACCCTCCTGAGGAATCAGCGTACCATTCAAAATGGAGAGTAAAGTAGATTTTCCCGTACCAGAGCCACCCATAATCGCCAATAGTTCACCATTGTGCAAGGTGAAACTCAGGTCGTGCATGCCATTGTCGCTATTGGGGAAACGGAAATTGATGTTTCGTCCACAGAACTCTACTTCTTCATATTTCTCTTGCGACTCACCATTTTTAGCAGCATAGGTTCTTAGGATGTTTGAATAATAAATAGGTTTTCCGTTATTACCTTTCAAAACACTGCTTTGTAGCCACACTTGGAATGCGCCTGGTAAAACAGGTACATCGTTGAGCATCACAGTGTCATCGCCTGTATAGGTAAATATAAGCAAACCCGTTACAGGATCTAAGAGTGTCTTCAGCCAACCATCAGTTTCGGGTAGCTTATGTAATAAGACATGCTTGGTTTGTTGATTCAGCACAAAATCTGTGAAGTCCTTGTATTGCTCATCAGGTATCTGATAGTTCTCTGCAATGATTTTGAACATGGAATCACAAATCTTACCGTCATCACTACAGAACTCCATGAGTCGAAGCAGCAAAAGTGCTTCTTCTTTTGGTGTAATCTGTCCATTCAGATTAGAACAGATATCATTGATTGTTTCCTTGATATCAAGATTGTCTGACAATTCGTACAAATCGCGCATATCAGTATACAAATCAAGGTATACATCTATGTTTTTAATGCCGAAATGACGTCGCAGATAGTTTGAGAGCATGGCTTGTGCCCATGCTTTATCAACTTGTTCTTCTTTACCAAACAAGGCAAACAAGCTGAGAAAACTGTATAAGATATTATTAGTCACTTGTCTTAGCGCGCTTTAATTTTATAGTTCAAATTGCAATTTTGCTTGCAAATATATGAAAAAAAATGGAGTAAAGACTTGTAAAACAAGTTAAAAAGAATTAAAGGAATCTATTTGCGGCCAAAATCGGCTGGAACTTCCCCCCATTTTGCCGTTTCCCATTTAATTATGGGATTACGGAAGTTGTGTGTTTGGAGCCAATTTTCTGCTCTAGCGATAATCTGAAATAGTTGTTCAGTCTGTGGATTTCGCTCTAAAGTTGTTTTACATTTGCGCTTGCTAACCCATAAGATGGCATTGTAACTATCTGAATAAATTGTCTTATCATAGAGCCCCTGATTCCAACAAAGAGCCAAGGCATGCACGATGGCTAGAAATTCACCAATATTATTGGTACCTTTGATTGGTCCGAAGTGAAATACCCTTGCACCAGTTTGCAAATCGATGGCCTGATATTCCATGGGACCAGGATTACCAGAGCAAGCGGCATCCACGGCCCACGCATCTGCCTTTACCTCTAGGGGTAAGGGCAGTACGGTGTCGTGTCTATAATCAGGAGGGTTTTGCATCACATTCTTTCAGGAACCTCAATGCCAAGCAATCCCATGCCGTTTTTGATGATCTTAGCTACATTCTTTGCCAGCATGAGGCGGATGGCCTTTTTCTGCTCGTCGGGCTCATTGAGGATTGAGTAATCATGATAGAACTGGTTGAATACCTTGGTTAGCTCATAGCAGTAGTTGGCAATGCCCGAGGGTGAGTAGTCCTTGCCAGCCTGCTCCACTGCAGCACCAAACTCATTCATCTTCTGAATCAACTCAACCTCTTTCTCGTTAAGGCTGCCACCCATTCCTATATTCCCAGATTCCTTAGAATTAGCTTTCCTCAGAATACTGCGGATACGTGCGTAAGTGTACTGAATGAAAGGACCTGTATTGCCGTTGAAATCAATACTTTCTTCAGGGTTGAAGAGCATGTTCTTACGGGCATCAACTTTCAAAATAAAATATTTCAGAGCACCCATACCTACGATGCGGGCTATCTCGCGACGCTCTTCTTCTGTCATGTCGTCGAATTTGCCCAATTCCATAGAAGTCTTATAGGCATCTTCTACCATTAACTGCATCAGGTCGTCAGCATCAACCACAGTTCCCTCACGACTCTTCATCTTACCATTTGGCAATTCTACCATACCGTATGAGAAGTGTACAAGTTCCTTACCCCACTTGAAACCTAAGCGATCGAGTAAGATGGAGAGCACCTGGAAGTGATAGTTCTGTTCGTTGCCAACTACATAAATCATCTTGTCGATGGGATAATCTTGGAAACGCATCTCTGCAGTACCGATGTCCTGGGTCATATAAACTGAGGTGCCATCAGAACGGAGCAACAGTTTCTGGTCAAGACCTTCGTTGGTGAGATCTGCCCATACAGAATTATCATCATGGCGCTCAAAAAGCCCCTTGGCGAGACCTTCTTCCACCTTGGCTTTGCCTTTCAGGTAGGTCTGACTTTCATAATAAATCTTATCGAAGCTAACACCCATCTTCTTGTAGGTTTCATCGAAGCCAGCATAGACCCAGTTGTTCATTTTCTCCCACAAAGCACGAACTTCAGGATCGTTTTGCTCCCATTTAACCAGCATCTCGTGGGCTTCTTTAATCAATGGAGCCTCCTGCTTGGCTTTCTCTTCGTCCATACCTTGAGCTACCAGTTCCTTGATTTCCTCACGATAATGCTTGTCGAAAGCTACATAATAATCGCCAATCAGGTGGTCACCTTTCTTGCCAGATGACTCTGGTGTCTCGCCATTACCATATTTTAACCAAGCCAACATCGACTTACAAATGTGAATGCCTCGGTCGTTTACGATATTGGTCTTTACCACCTTATTACCATTGGCCTCCATAATCTGAGCCAGTGACCAACCTAACAGATTGTTGCGAACATGGCCCAAATGTAGTGGCTTATTGGTGTTGGGTGAAGAATATTCAATCATCACAAGGGGTGAGTTCTCTGTGGCCTTTTTCATTCCGAAGCAGTCATCGTTATTGATGGCACTCAGTAATTCTAACCATGCGCCATCGCCAACACTTAGGTTCAGGAATCCCTTAACCACATTAAACTTCTCTACAGCAGAACAATTCTTCTGTAGATATTCTCCAATCTCCTGGGCTGTCTGCTCAGGACTTTTTTTAGCAGCCTTAACAAAAGGGAAAACAACCAAGGTTAAGTTTCCCTCAAACTCACTTCTCGTTTTCTGCAATTGCAGCATTTTTTCTGTGGCATCCATGCCATAAAGGGCCTTTACTGCCTCACCTGCTGCCTTGCTGATCAATGCTTCTATATTCATACCTTTTAGAATTTTGGGTGCAAAGGTACAAATAAAATGTGAATTATGAATTGTGAATTATGATTTATTTGTAACTTTGCAGCAAAAATGAACATCCGAGACCGTCAAATCCTGTTAATTGCCATACCCTGCATTGTGTCGAACATCACTGTTCCCCTGCTGGGAATGATTGATATGGCTATTGTCGGACACATGGGAAGTGCTGTTTATATTGGAGCAGTAGCTGTAGGGTCTATGATCTTCAATCTTGTTTACTGGCTCTTTGGATTTCTCCGCATGGGTTCCAGTGGTCTTACATCCCAAGCTTTCGGGCGCAAGGATTTGTCAGAAGTCACAAAGCTTTTGGTACGTTCGATGACAATAGCGATGGGTATTGCTATGCTCTTATTATTCCTGCAGATACCGATGAAATGGGTAGCTTTTGCCTTGATAGGCCCTACGGATGATGTGTTACCATTCGCATCATCTTATTTCGACATTGTTATATGGGGCGCTCCTGCTATGCTATGCCTTTACAGCCTTTCTGGATGGTATATCGGTATGCAGAATACAAGGATTCCGATGTTGATATCCATCATGCAGAATATTGTCAATATCCTTGCTTCACTAACCCTTGTTTATGTCTTTGGCATGAAGATTGAGGGTGTGGCTTTGGGTACGGTTATAGCCCAATATGCCGGATTCATCGTGGCTTTGTTCTTATTGCATCACTATTATGGTCGATTAAAGAAGTATTTGGTCATGCAAGGTATATTCATCCGAGAGGCGATGGGTAGACTCTTCCAGATTAATCGCGACATCTTTCTTCGTACCCTTTGTTTGGTAGCAGTCAATCTCTTTTTTACCTCAGTAGGCGCCAGAAATGGAGCTGTGATTCTTTCTGTAAATGCGGTTTTGTTGCAGATGTACCTTTTCTTTTCCTATTTCATGGATGGCTTTGCTTATGCTGGTGAAGCTTTAGGAGGCAAAACTTATGGGGCAAAAAACACTTTGGCCTTTCGCGAAACATTACGAAGGCTTTGGATGTGGACACTAATTGTTACCTCTGCCTTTACTATTCTTTATATCTGTTTAGGCGATTGGATTGTCAGTATTCTTACCGATGAGCTTCAGGTGATGACGTCTTCTAGTGAGTATATCTTCTGGGTATGGCTTATCCCTGTAGCAGGGGCGATGGCTTTCATTTGGGATGGTATCTTCATCGGCCTTACTGCTACAAGGGGTATGCTTATATCTTCATTTATTTCAGCGTTAGTTTTCTTTGCTACCTATTATCTTTTTCTTGATACAATGGGCAATCATGCCTTATGGTTGGCGCAGATTATGTATCTCGCCATGCGTGGAATCATTCAATCTTTTTGGTTCAGAATGTATTTGAGCGTTTGACCGTTGATGAGTTCTTCGTGAGAAATACGATAGCGATTAAGCGACTTACCGCCAAGGGTCATTTTCTGAATATGATAGGCCTCAGGTGATGGATGGGGAGCCTCAATCACAAGATCACCATTGGGATAATAACGCTTGTCAAGATGGAGCGTAATCTTATCAAAAACAGGGGTTGTCAAGGCATAATAGGGCGAGCCTGGGCAATCCGGATAAAGTCCTATCATAGAGAAAATGAGCCATGTTGACATCGTGCCACAATCGTCGTTGCCAGGGATACCCTTGGGCGTATCGCCATAGTATTTGTCTATCAAACTACGTACAATTTTCTGCGTGCGCCATTCTTCACCCTTGAAATACGTAAACAAGTAAGGATAGGCGATATCGGGTTCGTTTGCAGGGTCATAGAGACCTTCATCGAAGACACGCTGTAGTTTGTCTACAAATTTCTTGTTTCCACCCATCAATTTTGCCAATCCGAGGATATCGTGAGGCACATAGAATGTGTAATTCCAGGCACTACCTTCGTGGAAACCAGGTGCATTCGAGAAGTCAGCACCATCTTTGGGGTCGAAAGGCGACAAGAATGATCCGTCTTGACAAATAGGACGGAGCGTGCCCGATTCTTTGGAATAGTAATGGCGATAGCCTAAGCTTTGCTGGCGGAAGCGTTTGGCCTCTTCTTTTTTTCCCAGGGCCTGGGACAAATTTGCCAACGAGGCATCGGCAATATAATATTCCAAAGCATGACTTACAGAATTATCGCCCGACATATCAGCAGCATATTCGCCCATTGGCACATAACCTCTTTTATAATAATTGTCTACATCAGGGCGCATCTTGTTTTCCTTACCTGGCAAGGTCGCTGATTTGTAGAAAGCCTCGTAAGCTGTTTCGATGTCAAAATCGCGAAGACCTTTCAACCATGTATCAGCAATAAACGGGATGCTGGGGTCGCCCTCCATCGTCCAAGTCTCTCTGCCATAGAGCTCCCATTTGGGCATCCATCCCCATTCTTTATACATCTGAATCATCGAGCGCACCATATCGAGTTGCTTATCAGGATAGAGTAGCGTCATAAGCTGGCTCATATTCCGATAGGTGTCCCAAAGTGAGAATACAGTGTAACGATTTCCTTTTACGTTGCCTATCTTGAAACTCTCCATTTCAGGATATTGCCCGTTGACATCTTGGAGAATATTCGGATGAATCTGGGTGTGATAAAGTGCCGTGTAGAACATGCGACGTTGTGCCTCTGTACCACCCTCAACGGTAATACGGTTCAGTGTTTCATCCCATGCCCCACGGGCTTTCTGGCGAATCTGGTCAAAAGCAAACGTAGGTTGTTCTGTGTTGAGATTTTTACGAGCATTGGCGATAGAAACAAATGAAACACCCATCTGCACTTCTACTTGTTCGCCTTCCTCGCATTGATAGTTAAAGAAATAGCCCACGTCATCACCAGCTAATTCCTTACCATAAGTGGTATAGAGTTTATATTTTCCATTATCTGCATCCCAATCTTTCTCTGGCCCATCCATTGGTGGTTGTTTCTTCCAATAGCCTGATGAAATGGGGTTTTTGTTCACTTTCATCACGAAATAGATTGGGAAAACGGCTTGCGGATTATAGCAGAATGTACCTAATAAGCGATAGCCTTCAATCTCTGTGTCACTGACACGACGCACCATCCCACCAACCTCATTTGTCAAGCCATTGCCCAGGTTCAGAAGGATATGTCCTTCACCCTTAGGGAAAGTATATCGCTCTGCAGCACTACGAAGGGTTGAAGTTACCTCACAACGGATGCCATATTTCTTTAAGCTAACAGCATAATAGCCTGGTGTGGCCTTCTCGTCAGCATATTCTGAGCCATAGTTATGATAATCCACATCAAGCTTACCCATTGTAGGCATCGTGAGCAAAGTGCCTAGCTCTGGGCATCCTACACCACTAAGCGTAACATGGGCAAAGCCTGTAAAATACTTGTTGTTATACTCATAAGGTGCCGACCACCAGCGTTTGTCTTTATCATACTGGTTCAAGTCGCTACCCATCACATTGAAGGGTACCACGCTCATCATGGCATTGGGGAGTACGGATCCTGGATTACAGACACTATAGTTGGTCGTGCCAATAAAGGGATCGACATAATCTACTGGCGATTGAGCTACTGCTGTGAAAATCGAGCAGAGAAAAGTGAAAAATATAAATAGCTTTTTCATTAGTTTTGGGTAAATGTGGCTTCTAATTTGATATTATCTGATGAACTACCAATCATGACGGTAAAGTCGCCAAGCTCCACTACACTGTTCATGTCGGCATCAATGATAGAAAGGTCTTCTGCCTCAAGCACGAAGGTTATCTGACGTGTTTCGCCTTTGGGGATAAAGACTCGCTCGAACTTTTTCAATTGCATCATAGGTTGTGCTGTTGATGCAAATTCATCTCTGAGGTAAAGCTGTACCACCTCTTCACCATCTCGTTGGCCTGTATTTTTCACATCAAGTGTAATCTTGAATTGTGTGTCGCCCGTTTCCTCGATGTTCAGATTGTCGTATTCGAAGGTGGTATACGATAGTCCATAGCCAAAAGCGTAGAGTGGACGAGCACTCATCTCCACATAATCGTGGATGCGAGGTGGTTTTTTGTTATAATAAACTGGTATCTGTCCAACGTGAGCAGGCACAGAAACGGGTAAGCGACCAGCTGGGTTGTAATCACCAAAGAGTACATCAGCGATGGCAGTACCACCTTCTTGTCCTGGATAATAGGCTGTCAATAAGGCATCGGCATTGGCAGCAGCCCAACTCTTATCCATCGGGCGACCTTCGATATAGATGACAACCAATGGTTTTCCTGTTTGTTTCAGAGCCTCTAAAAGCTTCATCTGATGACCTAAAGGTGTAAGGGTAGCACGATCGAAGCCTTCACCACAATCCATATCCAGAATGGTCTTACTATCCGTTACTGCAGCTCCCGTTTCTTTATAGCTTGTTTTGAAGTCGCGAGCAGAAGACCCTCCAACAGCAACAACGATGACATCGGCTTTCTGTGCAGCCTTAACAGCTTCTGAGATATTCGAATCTGTGGTATCACGTACAGCACAACCCTTGACGTATTCCACTTGACTAACAGGCAATTTGCTACGAATACCCATGAGGATGGTCTTTACATTGCCCTCTTCCTGGGGAGCTGTATAGTCGCCCAACATGTTATAAACATTATCAGCATTAGGACCACAAACAAGCACCTTTGCATTTTTATTAAGAGGTAAAATGTTGTTCTCATTCTTGAGTAAGGTAATGACCTTCTGAGCCACAAGGCGTGCCACGTCCTTATTGCTCTCGCTTCTGACCATCGTCTTTGCTTTTTCCACATCGACGTATGGATTGTCAAAGAGACCCATCTCGAATTTTAACTTCAGGATACGACTTACTGCAAGGTCGATTTCTGACTCCTTGATAAGTTCATCTTTTACAGCATCAATGAGGCGTGCAAAGGCATTTGCGCCAAGGTCAGCATCCACACCAGCCTGAAGTGCCATGATACCTGCTTCTTGATTGTTTTGGGCCACACGATGGGTATTATAAATACCATCAATACTATAAAGATCACTTACCACGAATCCCTTGAAGCCCCATTCGTTTCTCAACAGATTTGTCAGAAGCGCTTTGCTGGCAGTACTTGGAATACCATCGAGCGAGTTGTAAGAGGTCATCACTGAGAGCGCACCAGCATCTATCGCCTTTTTGAAAGGTGGTAAGAAGCTCTCACGCAGTTCTCGTTCACCAGCAATGGTGATGGCACCATTCTGTCCTCCTTCTGTTGTGCCATAACCAATGAAGTGTTTCAGCGTGGCTATCGTGCTCCAAGGTTTCGAGAGATCACCTCCTCCCAGTCCCTTTACCATCGCAGCACCGAGTTCTCCTGTAAGCACGGGGTCTTCACCCATGGTCTCCTCTACACGTGACCATCTTGGTTCGCGAGCTAAGTCAAGAACAGGACCATAGCTGATATGTCCACCTTGTAAACGAACCTCACGACCAATGATTTCACCTGCTTTTTCTATCAGAGCAGGATCCCATGTTGCAGCCATGCCAAAACCTGTTGGAAAGACTGTGGTTCCAATGGCCATGTGTCCATGAGGGGCCTCTTCTGCCAAAAAGAGTGGAATGCCAAGTCGTGTGTTCTCCATCACATATTTCTGGAGTGCATTACCCGCTTTGGCTGCAAGCTCTGGGTTAAGACCGTTTTCTAACGATTTCTGTGTCCATGGGTCTGCACGATAAGTACCCCAGAGCATACCGATTTGTCCTTCTGCAATGTCTTTCTTGAACAATTCTGAAGGAACCACATCCTTGCCCTTAATGGTGTAATAATTCCAGGCGAGGGTACAACGCAACTGACCAACTTTCTCTTCGAGTGTCATTCGTCCGATCAAATCGTTTACTCGTTCCTCTACAGAAAGTTGCGGATTCTGGTAAGGGAATTGTGTTTTGGCCTTTTTTGCTGCTGATAGACTGAATGCTATGCAGCAGATGGCGATAGATAATAGTATTCTTTTCATATTACAGGATAATCAATTTTTCGTAAGACGCTGATTCTGATTCATTCACAAGGCGCACAGCCTTTAGTTGCACATAGCGACAATCGGTGGGAGCAAAGTAAACATCTTGCATAATAGGGTTGTTGCGGATATTTGAGAATTCGCCTCCAGCGATACATTTCATATTATCAGGTGTGTCACCTGCCCAGATTTCATAGTGGGATATCATACCACTGGTAGTGGGCTTGTAATGCAGGGAACGTATCTGTCGCTTTTCGCCAAGGTCGAGGGTGAAACTATGGTTGTCCTTGGCTGTAATCGTATAGTCGAACCCCTTCATAATCTCCTCTTTCTGCTCATAGCTCTCCAAGGCATTGGGTGCATAGTAGGCGCCAAGACCATTGATGCAAAGTGGCCCACGTGATTCATCGAAACAGATGCGTAATTTCTTGGTGGCGATGGGTTGGAAACGAAGCAAACGCTTGTAGCCAATGGTAGTCGTTGCTTCTTTGATTTTGATGGGTAGCCATTTCCCACCTTCAAGATATTCCAAATGGAAGCGCTTTACACGTTGTCCCAAAGGAATATACTCTTGTAACATCACACGATTTACCCGTTGCGTACCCTTCAATGCGATTTCGAGTGTTGCAGTAGTAACGCCATCCTCAGTAGCCCAGTAGGTATCGTAGTTACCATCCGTCAAATTTTGTGTACCAAAGTTTTTCTTATCACGTACATTCGAGGCTTTGATGCTAATTTTTTTAAGAAGGTTGTTGCTGAGTTCTGCAGCTACTTGCTTGTGATAATTGACAGCATTGGCAGAGTCGATAGGATGGATGAGTCCGTCCTTATCTACTGGGAAGTTCAGAAGGAAGGTTCCATTATGTCCCACACTGCGATAGTAAAGGTCTGTCAATTGTTCAATGCTTTTTACTCGACTATCCTCACTTTCGTGATAGAACCATCCCGGACGGATACTGGTATTACACTCTGAAGGAACCCAAGTATCACCATCCGCATGGCCACTGGTTAATTCGTAATATTTGTCGTAACCAGGATACACCTCCTTGATGCGCAAGAACGACCAGTTGGTTGCATCTGCATAGCCGTTCTCATTACCTACCCAT
>CAJOGK010000031.1 GCA_905234145.1 uncultured Prevotella sp.
GCGTAATATACGAAATTATTATCACAACTTTTGCATCATGCAACGACTTTGTAGTGGGAACCTTTGAAAAAAGTTGGGATAATATTTAAGTTGTGATAACAACAGTTATTGTCTATCAAAACACTTCCGACATCTATATAGGCTATCAATTCCTTCCAGTTGTTGTGCATGTAATTCAATGCATGTTCGAGCTTACTGGATACATTCACCTCTTTGCTCTTTATCTTGGCAAGCAAAGCCATCGCCCGCTGATCAAGCTCATTGAGTATCGGTATCGATTCCGTCTTCCTGGCATCAAGCACTTCTGCCTCAGTCCGATGGAGAAGGATGCTCTCCAGTTCCACCTTATATAATATACCTATCAGGTCGATAAACTCCTGAGCCATCTCGTCCTTGTAGTCTTTCAACGCTGACCAGAATATCCTTCTCACATGTGCCCAGCAACACAAATGGGTACAGCCATCCAGCTTGCTGAAATAGGCGTATGCATTATAAGCATCAGTCATCAGCGTTCCCTTGAAGTCACCAAGGAAATCCTCAATCACCTTGCGTTTCCTACGTCCGAAGAGGTAATAGCAAACCTTCGTCGTCAGGTTCACAATGACCCACATATAGCGCTTCACATACTTGAATGTGCCGTCTGCCATCAAGACCTTTGTCCATACCCATGTCTCATCGCAGTAGATGCTTGTGTCCTTCTTCAGTAGCTTCTTTTTGATATACTTCTTGCCACCTTCAAGCAGCTCAGCTCCCCGTGCCAGCCAGTTCAGGATGCTCTGCTTCGACATACACATCTTCTCATTGAACATGCGATACATCTCCCTACCACTCGATAGGGCATACTGGAATCTGTTCACCCCAAGGTCGGAAAGCATTGAGTAAGTAGCACTCGTATGAGGCACCAGTCTTGGCGTATCATATTTCGACTCGTTGACGAATACGCATTCACGCTTCTCGTCTTCCCTGGACTTGGGTATAAAGAAAGGAAATTCATTGCCGTTCTTGTCGCGTACCCACACATAGAGATATCTGTCCTGGCGTGTGACACTCACACGGTCAAACTGATCGACAGGCCTTGTGTAACGGATAAACTCCAGCCCCATCTCCTTCAGTTTCTCAAGGTCACAGTCATGGGTGACACATATATCTGCATGCATGGTGTTGTAATGATCCGGGCGATTACTCAAATCACGAGGCTTCTTTTCCTGAGGCTCTACTGGAGCGGTCTCTTCGTCCTGTTCCTCATCATCTGCGAGAGCATCGTTCCTGCTTCCGTTCTCGATGTAGTCCTGCTCATCCTCATCCTTGGTCTTGTCGGTATCGGTTTCTGATGGAGTAGTGTCTTTAGGCTTCTCGCTCCTCGTACCGTGCTGGCCACGTTTGCGCATGGCGAGCTCGCCTTCAAGCTTCTCATACTTAGCCTTTAGATCCTCATATGCAGCTGTTGTCTTCTCCAGTTTCTCTCCCATCGCATTATTCGATTTCAAAAGAGTCTCTACGGCCTGAAGAAGATCCTTTATCTGGTTTTGATACTGTTCACGTTCCATATCAGACAATCGACCAACCTTTACTGATGATGCTTCTGCTTCCAGCTGCATCGCGTATCGGGCTTGCATTATCATGCGCTCTATGTCTAAATGTTGACCTGCCATAACATGGGACTTTTGCTATGCAAAGGTACTCATATTTTATGACAGCCGCAACAATATAAATATAGTTTAACATATTGATAATCAGTGATTTAGACCACTTTAAGACATCATGAACGCTTCCTAATACTACTCCATACAACACCCTCAGACGGGACGCTACAATGTCTCCAAGGCAACTTAATTCAATACCTATAAACAAGCGCAACACATTGATAATCAGATATTTGCATACAAATAATCCAACCTGCCAGTCTGCTTCAATTAAACATTTTTAACATCATAGAAAGACAATTATGCTATTTTCTCTTCATAATCAGATGCTATAGCTCCAATCTTCTTGACGACAGGACAACTCAGCATTGCTACCAGATATTGATACTCCAACACATAAATAGGCCGTATACCGATAAACTCAAGCCTGATGAAACTCATTTTTCCATCAAAACGCTGAGTATACAACTGACATTCATTATGCTCATGACGGATAATCTTTACCAGTTTCTGATCCTTTGAGGTAAAAACATAGGCTGTACCCTCTTCCATTTCACCTTCAAGAGTATGTACAACACCACATAATTTGTCATAACCTCCACGCATATCCTTATAATTAGGAATATACTTATATTTTGTTGCACCTGTCAAGCTAAACATAACGATTGAATCTTTTGGATGAAACTTACCAATTCATTATAACTCAGTTTGTGGTGCTCTATCTTCATACCATCATTGAAGCCTACATAAACATAGGAAATGATCTTTGAATCAATCTCTGCATCCTTAGAAGCATCCGACATATCTACTTTTTCCTCTTTTAACGCCTGTGGAACAGATTCCTGGTTCTCTTTTACTACACAATTGACAACATCTGCCTGAGTGTACTTTTTCTTGTACCATCTTTCAAACGTGTGATAAGGGACACCATTTGACTCGAAGAACTTTGTCACAGAGATTCCTTTTTTCACACATTCCTCAGAATAACGCTTCCATAAGGCTTCAATATCTTTATTACTTACCGCCATAACTCGTTTCTTTTAAGTTGATGGCACAAAGGTAATGACTATATCTCAGAACGCCAAAATAGCGGTTGGATGCTTACTCTTTCAAATGCAAAGGTACAAAATATTTAAGCCAAATGCAAGACTTTTGCATAAAATCTTGTATTTTAACCTTATTTAGTGATAGATAGAAATTATCTATCACCTATAATAACTTGCTGTAGATATGAAAGTTAAATTAAAAAGTGATATATGGATGCTGCTCCTTGATTTTTTTATGCCGCTTACTTGACTGCTCTGATGGTTCGTCCACTGAAGCGATTGCTGGAAAGGTTTCCGAAGTGCACGTTTACATTCTCGAAATCGAATTCCAGGCACCAGGCCTTTACGGGATTGGCTGTGTATACGGTCGATGTCCAGTAAATACCTCTGATGGCACGGAACTGAATGCCCTCATAGAAACGGAAGCCTGTGATAGGCAGGAAGATCGAGTTTTTCGTCTTCTTACTGGTCACCTTATAGCCGTTTACGCCATCCTTTGTCGTCCATTCCCATGTGCATTTGTCTATCAGCTCCTCAAACTCATCCACGGTAGGCATGCGCCATTCGCCGCCCCAATTGGCACGAACAGCATCGTCAGAGGGCTCCAACTGCGCCTTTCTGTCGTTGAGCGAATATTTAATCAGGAACTGCGTGTCGCCTTTGCTCCAGATATAGGTGTTCCACGAGTAGTATTGCTTCGGTTTGGTCTCGCCCCATGCGAAGTAGGTGCCATAGCCGGAATCCTTCTCGGCACCCACATTCATATTGGCCCACTTCACGCTCAGTCCCATGTCTACGGCCTCTACGCCGTTGGGTGTCTTTGCTTCGTTCTGAGCATGGCAAACCGCTCCAAAGCAGATAGCGGCCAGCATTGTTAGAAATAGCTTCTTCATACCTTTCGTCATTTACTTGCGTGCATTTTCAGTTTCTTCGCGCTTAGCCTTGTAGAAGCGGTCTACGAAGTCTATCTGCTCGCGGTTGGGACGCATAATCAGCGAGGCGCCATTCGAGAACTGCATGGTGGTAGGCTTATCTTCGTCGAACGTCGGCCAGAAGGGGAGGCCCTTGGCGTTAGGATTGCCCGTCTTGGCGAAGTTTACCCAGTACTGCTGGATAATCTCAGCTACTGCCGACTCTGCGGGATATTTGTCGGGCTGTGTCAGGAAATGGCCGTTCAGATACATGATATCATCTGCATGGGCCACGCCGCGCCGACGCTTATCCTGAGAGAAACTCATGGTAGAAGGTTGAGCCAGGAATGCTGCGTAGACAGGGCTCTTACCCGTCTTGGCCTGCAATTTTACCCAAACGTAAGAAGGCCATGCAAAGCCCATATCTCTGAAAGCGTCGCCAAAGGCGTGCCAGGCCTCGTCGTCGGTATTGCCCGGATAGACCTTAAAGGCCTCTTCAGCCCAGTCGCCAAAGATGCCTTTCGCTGTCTTCTGATAGTTCTCGGCAGTCATGTTGCCTGGTGCAAAGAGGGCGCCCTCGTCCGAGTTGGTCATCACGATTACAGGCACGTCGTTATACTCTCCACGCTCATACAGGCGATATTGGTCGTCGCAAATCACGTAACCGTCTACGCAAGGCCAGAACCCAGCAAAGCCCACGTTACCGTCGCAAAGCTCCATGGCGTCCATCTTGCGGAGCTGCTTCAGGTTCTTTTTCTTCAGATGCTGCTGGAAGGCGATACCCTGGTCCTCGGCACCCTTCTGCGATGCGTCTAAGCCCAGCGAGCGGGGCTTGTCGCTCCAAGGTGCAAACGAGCCACCACTCTGACTGATGCAGCGGTGGAAGAGCCCCTTGGCTAGTGGAGAGGCGCAGAGGATGCTACAGCTGATAGCACCGGCACTCTCGCCAAAGATGGTCACATTGGTGGGGTCGCCTCCAAAGTTCTCGATGTTACGCTGTACCCATTGCAGGGCGGCAATCTGGTCTAATATGCCATAGTTGCCAGAATGTCCGTTCGGGTCTTCCTTTGTCAGTTCGGGGTGCGCCATGAAGCCCAGGGCTCCCGTGCGATACTCCACGCTAACGATCACTACGCCGCGGAGGGCGAGGTAGCGCCAAAGGTCGCCACCATACCATTCCGTCTGGAATCCGCCACCATGAATCCATACCATCACAGGCAGACGGTCTGTAGCCGATTTAGCTGGTGTGGCGATGCCAAGGTAGAGGCAGTCCTCGCTCATCATGTCGGCAGTACGGCCGGGGCGAGTCGGTTGTGGGGGTAGGGGACCGAATGTGTCGCACACTCTCACGCCCTCCCAAGCCTGGGCAGGCTGTGGTGCCTTCCAGCGCAGGTCGCCTACAGGAGGCGCTGCGTATGGGATAGCCTTATAAACGGCCAGCACTTCGTCGGCTACACCTTCTACATCGCCCGTTTCCACGTGGGTTTTCAACAAGGGCTGAGCCTGTATCTCCAGTGCAAAACCCAGAAGTCCGAAGACTAGTAAGAATAGATATTTTTTCATACGTTATTTAATTGATTGTTAGTACTATGGTGCAAAGATACAATTTATTTTGCGTTATTTGAACATTTTTTCACTTTTCTTTTTCCGCATTTCACTTTTTTTTGTAACTTTGCCCCCGAAATGCGCAAGTGAGTGCGATTTTTAATCAATTATTATAAACATTAAAATTTATTAGGTATGAAGAAGATGATGATGATTGCTGCCCTTTTGGTAGCTACTTTGAGCGCAAGTGCTCAGTATCCAATTGGTACATTCTCACTGAAACCAATGGTCGGTGGAACTTTGGCCACCTGGACTAAGAGTGATGGCGGCAAGGCTAAGGTTGGTCTTATCGCAGGTTTTGAGGGTGAGTATATGGCTACCCATAGCTTTGGTCTTAGCGTGGCTGCCCTCTATGCCATGGAGGGTGTGAAGGCTGAAGGAAGTTTAACGGGTTTTGATAATACCACTATTAAGTTCAATATCGACTATATTAACCTCCCCATCCTGGCTAATTTCTATGTTGCTCCAGGTTTGGCTATTAAGGCCGGTATTCAGCCTGCTTTCAAGGTAAAAGCTAAGGCTTCAGGTTCCGTTAAATACAACGGACAGTCAGCTTCAGATTCAGAATCGCTTCCAGGCGTAAAGAGCTTTGATTTTGCTATTCCTGTAGGCCTTTCTTACGAGATCTCAGGTTTCGTGCTCGATGCCCGTTACAACTGGGGGCTTACAAAAGTGTACGATGGGCTTGATTGTAGAAATTCGGTATTCATGCTGACCATTGGCTACAAAATTCCACTCTAATCAACATCTTTTGGCAGATCATAAAATATCCTGTGCTCGCTGGGGCACAGGTTTTTTTTTACTTAATTGCAGGCCAAATTATGCTTAGATTTTGCAAAGATCCAAAAGAAATCGGTAAAAATATCTTTTTTATAAAAATAATGTGTAATTTTGCAAACAATTATGGAAAAGAAAATAAGCAGCATTCTCATTGCGTTGTCGTGGAGTGTTGTCGCCTATTCGCAGATTCACAAGGTGGAGCGTGGCGACAGCGTGGCTCGCATGTATAACCTGAACCCCATTGTAGTGACGGGTTCGGGCCATCATCAGCGTTTGAAAAGTACAGCAACACCCGTTCACGTTATTTCCAGTCAGGAGATTCGCGAACAGGGCATTACGACCTTCGACGGTGCCCTGACACGATTGATGCCGCAAGTGTCGATGGCACCCAACAGCATGGGCTCGCAACTTAGACTGAACGGCTTGGGCAACAAATACATTCTTATATTAATAAACGGACAGAAGCTGTCGGGCGACATTTCGAACAATGTAGACCTGAACCGTATCAATATGTCGCGAGTAAAACGTATTGAGGTGCTCGACGGGGCGGCTTCGTCGCTCTATGGCAGTGATGCCATTGCCGGTGTGATCAACATCATCACCGACCAGCCCACCAGCTCGTTGTGCAGCTTTACCAATACGACCAGCGTGAGTGGGCATGGCGTGCTGACAGAGAGTGCCACCCTCGATATCTACAAGAACGGTTTCGGCAGCTATACCTCGTTTACCCACGACAGGGCTGACAGCTATCGTAATAACGACCTTGAATACATTAAGGGCTCTGACACCGAGACGCAACCCTCGATAGCCCCGTTGTTTACGGGTTATCGGGCGAACATCGTAGGACAGAAATTCACCTACGCCCCCAACAAGCATCTGGCGTTGAATGCAGGTCTGGACTATTCGTATAAAATCACCGACCGCCCGAATACCGACCCAAACATTACTGGTGGCACCGACTACGAGATGCGCTACAAGGGACTGCGCTGGAGCGTGGGCGGTATCTATAAGTTTACACAGAAAAACTCCCTTCAGGCTGATTTCACGGTAGACCGTTTCCGCTATGGCAAGGAATACGACGTAGCGACGAAAGACTATGCTGTGGGCGACTATGTGCAGTCGAAGAAACAGCGCATGATGGAGGGACAAGCGAAGGCCATTCTTGGCTTAACAAAGAACTCTACTACCATCTTCGGAGCCGACTGGCGCAAGGATTATCTGACAGCCAGCAGTGGCAATATCGACGAGCATGTGTATTCGTTGGCAGCCTATGCCCAGCATGAGGCAAAGGTGCGTGTGGGGCAAGGTTTCGCCACAGCTACCATCGGGTTAAGACTGAATAACCACGAGACATTCGGCACCCGATTGACGCCCAAGGTGACGCTGATGTATGCACCAGGTAACTTCCGACTCCGTGCCACATACTCGGCAGGCTTCCGTGCGCCAGGTCTCGACGAACTCTACTACCACTATTTCTCCGTGAATCGTGGGAAGGCACAGATCAGCTTTGGCAACAAAGACCTGAAGCCTGAGAAGAGCAACTACTTTGCGCTGAATGCCGAATATCGCAACGAGGTGATAGCCGTTAGCCTGACGGGCTATCTGAACCGCATTAACGACATGGTGGTGAAGGAGAATATCCCCGTGGACGATGCCACCCGCCAGATGCTGATGAAAGAATTTCCTGAGATGACACAGGAGCAGGCCGACAAGATGGTAAGCTATGCCCACTATCAGAACAGTGACAAGGGTGACGTGAAAGGGGTGCAGATCAATGTATCGGCAAATGTCTTCAGAGGCTTCAACCTCTCAGCAAATTATGCCTATACCTATGCCCGGACAAAGAGTGGCGAGGAATGGACGGTGCTGGAAAGGAGCATACGGCATGTGGCGACTGTAGCTGCAGACTATCACCACTCATGGGGTAAATATGGGCTGACGGTAAACCTGAACGGACGATTGCAGTCGAAGACCTATTATACCGGCAGTTATGAAGATGCGCCTGGTTTTGGACTGTGGAACCTGAATACCACCCATACTTTCGACGTGGCCAGATGGCTCAGTCTGGAGCCGAATATCGGTGTGGACAATCTCTTTGACCGTGTGGATCGTCGCATCGACTCGTCGACACGAAAATATGCGCTCTATTCGCCAGGGCGCATGTTGGTGGTAGGCCTGAAGCTGCGCCTGAAGTAATCAAGAACAAGAATCAACAACAAAATATGAATGCAAGATGGATAATAATGATTTTGTGATAAAAGCGGTAGATACGACGCTGTATGTTACCTTAGGGTATGAGCTGTCGATCGCTAATTCCTCTGCACTGCAGGATCAGTTGCGCCAATATCAAGGGAAGAACATTCAAAAGGTGGTTTTCGATGCTACTGATTTGGTGTATATCTCGAGTAGCGGTATCCGAGCCGTTGTGTTTGCGATGCAGCATGTGACCCATAAACCGAATATTGAGTTCGTGAACTGTGCCAGTGAAATCATCGACTCGTTCGAAATTACCGGTATCAGCAACTTTATCAAGTTTGTGAAAGACGAGCGCTCAAACGCTCAGGCAGATAATACCGGCGCAGGTAATGACGAATGGGAGAAACAGCTGAGCGATATCCGACAGGAACAACTGGACGATTTTGCTGCCCACAACGACGTGGTGGTATATCAAATGAAATTAGGAGAAATAGAAGAATAATAATAAACTGACAGAACTATGGCCACATTAACATTAACAATTTACGACATTTGCAAGGATGCTGTTATTACTGATAAGAGCGATAAGTTAGAAGTATCGCTGTTGACGGATATGCAACTCGTTGAGATCTTTGGCTACAAGTACACGCTTGTAGGTCTTAACATGACCAAGAAGATGTATCAGCCAACTGAAATCATTGCCGATATCAACATTCAGACGATAGAGGGAAAGACTTGGGCGGACATCAGCAGGTCGACGATTGAAACCATGTTCAAACACAGGAAGGTTCAACTTTCCTCTGGTGATGATACAATTGGAAGTGATTACTATGTGCACGAGGTAATTCCTGAATATAAGCAGGGCTGCATGTCGATGCAGCTGAAGATATATAGCCCCGACAAGATGCTGACGCTGAAAAAAACAAGCCGTTCGTTTGTAGGTAAGCAACTTTCGAGTATTCTCTCTACGGAATTGGCAAAGTACACCCTGCCATACGACAGCAAAACGAACCCTAGCTACAATAAAGATAATATGCACGTGCTGTATTATACCAATACGGATAGTAAAAAGGTGGAACATATCTTCCCTTATCTGGTACAGTATAACGAAAGCTTCTACGACATGCTGGCCCGTACCACCAATCGTTGGGGCGAATTCCTGTACTACGAGGACGGTAGTTTACGGATAGGTTACAACGGCGATGAGAGTAAGATAAAATCGGTTTCGAATTATTACAAGATTACCTATTCGAATAAGAATACCGACGAAGAGCTCTTATCGAAAGTGACCGATGGCAACTATGAGATGGAAGCGGCCTACGACAAAACCGTTTATGATACCCCAGTGCCCAAATTTCCTTATGTGGTAAGGGGAGAGCTGTTTAGGCCTGGTGGACTCTTTGACAAATACTTCATGAAAAAGGTGTCCTCGTTCTTAAATACCGATAAGAATATTACGAGTTGGGCTACGAATACGCTGATAGATGACACCGTGAGTACGATTGAGGCTATATCGAGTACGTTAGCATGGAATCTGGCTTCTAATGGGATGTACTTCGACGATAAAGGAACAGCCGAGCAATACGGCAAATATACATTCAAACTGTTTAGTAGGCCCTTTGGTATCGATAAGGAAAAAGAAAAGGACGGCTTTAACGAGTTTACCGAAATCACCTCGGCTTATGCCAACGAAGACGAAATATACGACGCTAAAAGATATGGCAAGATACGCACGCTTGAAGAAGATGCAGCCAACAACGTGATAACCATCAACTACGACACTACTTGGCCGGCACTCAAGCTGGGTGACATCATCAAGGTGAATGACGAGCGGTTTATCGTGATAAATATCTCTGCCATTTTCGATAACAGTAGTTTAACCTTTGAGGTAAAGGGTAGCGGAGCCAACCAATCTACTGATTCTGATAAGAATACGGTTTACGAGTTTTACCCAGCTGTGATTCCCTCTGGTCACGTAAGGTATTCGGGGCCGCAGATTGCCACCATCAAAGATGCCGACGACCCCACGCTTTTCCACCGTGTAAGGCTGGTGTTCCCCTGGCAGGGCGATGCATCAAACGTGTCGGAATCCGATGCTTCGCCATGGGTCCCCTTCGCTGGCAAGAACGACGGTAAGGCCACCACGTCGAGACATTATAGTGGCGACGAGGTGTTTGTGGGATTTATCGACGGTAATATAGAGCGTCCGTACGTGATTGGTGCCAGACAGAAAAACAAGCCTGACGATGTAACCATCGACGTGAACATCGATACCCCGGGAGGCCACCACATGCGCATGAGCGACGGTGAAGGCCTAGGATTTGTTAAATCCTTTTTTTCTACCTTCTCGCCAGCCGTAGATACTATCTTCCAATTTGTGCCTCCAGCACTCCTGGGGGAGTTTGTTGACATGGATTGGAAATTTAGCAAACACTTTGAGGGTGGTTTCCAAATCAGCGACTACTACGGTTTCTATAAGATAAGTGGTTCGAGCGGCGATCGTAATATCACCGTCAGTTCGCCATGGGGCGATGTGAATATCAATGCCTTTACCGGCATCTCGATTTCGGCTCCTAACGGTGACATAGAGATCAAGGGTAAGAACGTTAGAATAGAGGCGGGCAACAATCTGGAACTCGTTTCAGGTACGAATGTCGGCTGGAAACTGGCCAACGACAAGAAATACGGTGATTTCTCTGCTGCGTCTTTAGGGCTGACTATTTCTTCTGCCATCGCCAATAAGCTGGCACAGAAGACCCAATTGCTTGACTTATCCCTCGTCCGATCGGTTGTAGAGGTGGTTATGAGGCCTGTGGAGGGTGCGCTTACTGTGAAGTCGAACCGCTTCCTGAAACTGGAAGCCGGCGGCAGCGAGTGTGAGTATCCGAAATTTGCATACGATAAGGATATAAAGACGGATTTGCTTACAGCAGCGAAAAACGTTAGTATGCTTACTAACACAGGTGTCGGGACAGATGGTATGGTAGCGCTCTTTAAGTTGACCACAGCAATGACCGAGGCAGTTGCCGCTAAGTGGCAGAAACGCTACGAAGAATGTCAGTCGAAGAAAGCTGCGCTAGAGAAAGCAATCAAAGAACTAAAAAAATATGCGAATGATGAAGGCGATGTTTGTAAAACGTATGACGAACTGAAAACTGACCTTTGGAATAAAACAAAAGAAAAGATTGAAGAAGACGATTTGGGGTTCAAAGAAAATGTGAAGGTAGATGGAGATGCAGCACAAATAGTGGAAGCTGCTGTGCTTGGCCATTTTATGTTTAAGAACCCTGATGATATCATTTCGCTGAGAAAGAAGGCCCGTACGTCTGTCGTTAACGCTGCCAAAGCGTTGCATACTGCTTGTATAGATCTTGTAGATTTTGAGATGACTCAGGATGATATTAATAAGGCAATTGGAATTTTCAGATGGTCCACGCTGCCTGAGGGCTCAAAGGAAAAGATGTATAATGCCATCAACAAAGATAATTGTAAGAACTTCAGGATGTATAACCCTAACCCTGATGAAGACGTAAAGGAGCTTAAAAACAAATATAAAGGATTAAAAGAAGAAACAACCAAAAAGTTTAGAAGATTGATATGTTTGAATTTGTTGAAGGAATATGAATTGGATAAAAACAGAGCTAATGGAGAAAATATGCTACGTGCTCCAGAAGAACCAACACCAGAAAACATCACAACTGGTGCTACATGGAAAAATTATGTAAATAGTCTCCAAGTTATACCAGAGCTTAGTAAGGAGGGCGCCATGGTTGTAGAGACCATTAAAGATGCGTTCAAGCAACAATTCTCAGATATAAAGGAAATTAAACAGATGCGTAAGGAAAAACAATCTTGGAGTGACGGTAAAAAAGGTACTATTCTTGTCGGAAGCAATAATAAAACCTTTAGGTTAGATGATAGCTGGAATATTGTTACCTTTGATAAAATAGAGACATTCAATAATATTGTTCCCGATGTTACTAATCCAAAGAAGAATGAGTATTTGAAAAGGATAAAGGATACATTACTTAGTATTTAAAAAGGAGTTGGATTATGGCATATATTTTTGATGAATGGAAAACGCTGCTGGATAAATTCCAGGAATGTGTGGATAAAAGCGTAGACGAGATACACCAGCAAAAAGCTGAGGTGCAGCAAATCAAGTCGGACATCTTTGACCGTTTGGATCGTGGTGCCTATTATCACGACAGTGAGCGTATTGTTATTTCTGCGCCTGAGATTATTATCGGCAATGTAGATAAGAGCGGTGCCCTTAACGGTGGCGAAATAGGCACTGTCGTTATCAAGGGCAGCGACGTGTCGCTGGAAGGTGTCGGAGAAGAGGGTCGTATCATCAGTCGTGCGCCCATGATCCATCAGGTAGCTGTAAATCCAGGTATCGACGGGCGTGAGAGTGTCGTGTGCGACACGTCGGAAATCGTATCGCAGGCTTGCGACATCGTGCTCCACAGCAGTGATGCCACGGATGAATTTTCGCAGACGCCTGTACATGCAGGTCGTGGCGGCATTAGTCTGCATGCTGATAACACCTTTAATATAGAGGCTGCTGTCTCGGCAGAAGAACGCAAAGCGCAGATTGAGACGATGATCAGTAATCTGGAAACTGATTATAGCGACCTGAAGAGCAGTATGCAAGACCAGAAGAAAGTGGTGGACGACTGCCTGGATGACATGATCGACTTGGTAGAAAAAGAAGAAGAGCTCAATAAGGCAAAAGATTACAGCACCTTCACCAACCTTACTGACATCAGTGAGCTTCACGACCAGATGGAGGCCATGATGCCATCGCTCTATCAGGCCATCCAAAGCTTTATCAACATCGTGTCGGAACTGGCAGAGGTAAAACGCAGGAAGACAGCCTTGGAAAACGAGAAGGACGCCATTACGACGGGTGATGACTTCAAGAATAACACTACAGGGGCCTCAATGTCGATCGTGGCAGAATCCATCAATGTGGCAACGGCAGATGGTGATGGTAACCTGCATACAAACGCAGGTGCCGGTATCATGGTAAGAACACCACGCATGGCGATGAATATGCACGACGATACAGGTGCCATCGTAGAAGACGGCAGCTTCTCTGTCAGTGCACAGAACATTACGCTCGATACCGTGAATCCTAAGGAGGAGGGCAAGAATTGGGCAGCAGAAGGCAAGGTGAATATCCAGTCGAAGGAGATTAACCTGGAGGCTATTGACTATCAGATGAACGACAACAGTCTGCTCTGTGAGAAAGAACTGACCCAGGAGGGAAAGATTTCGATGAGTGCCAAGACCATAGAAGTGTCGACAGCTAACCCGTCGGGTATCGAGCGTGACGATACAGGCAACCTCTCCGCTGGCGAATATCAGGGTGATGGCGACGTGATCATCAAGTCGAAGACCATTACCGTAGAGAGTCTCGATTACGAGGTGAAGGATGGCAAATTAGAAACCAAGGCCCTGACGGCTGACAGCGCTTTGAATATTCGCACAGAGAAGACGACTGTTCTCGCTGCTGATGCCGAGGGCAAGGCTACGGGTAGTATCAACCTGAATGCAAAGGCTGTTAACGTGAAGTCGATGGATGTAGATAAGGAACAACTTACCGACTCTGCACTTGCCGCAGGCAGCACGATGGTTCTCGTATCAGAAAAGATGTACGTAGGATCGAAGTCGAAGGATATCAAGAGCAAGAAGGTACAGATGGTTTCGGAAGAGATTGGTGCCTTTGCCGACAATACGCTGGAGATACAGCAGGGCGACGGCAAGGCTGCGGTACAGCTCGATGGCGGCAATGTGGGCGTAGGTGGCAGCAAGACGGATGTTTACGGCGATACTACCATCAATGCCAAGACCGAGGTAAAGGGCGAACTGAAAGCACCGAAGGCTACGATCGACAATGTAGAAGCCAAGACTTCGTTCAAGTCGCCAAATATCAAAGACGGCATGGGCGCTAGTGCTGGCGGTGGCGGCGGCAGCCTGAGTACCAAACTAACGAGCGAGGATGCGCCAGAAGGGGAGAGTTGATAGTTTATAGTTAATAGTTAATAGAGAATAGTGATGAAAAGAGAAATCATAAAAGAGTTTGATAATTTGGGTGACGCACTGAGTACGCTGAATGCCCAGTTTTCCTATCGCCTGATGAATCTGTGTGTAAAGGCGGAACCCGTATCGCTGCTATCGATAGAGGTCATGATAGAGGGCGAGTCTCAGAAACTTGAGAAGTGTGCACAAATAGGAAAGGAAGATGACTATACTTTCCAGATATTCCCCAACTACGAGGGAGATATCCCTGCGCTGGCTCAGGCTATTTTTAAGGAACATCCTGAATTTAAGCAGGAGATGAAAACCATGCAGGTGAATATTTCTATCGATGAAGAAAAGCCTGACATGCAGGATGTTCATTACATCCAGTTAACCATGCCAGAGGTGGATGATAACCGCTATGATTTGCTGAATGACGGTGTGAAAGTGCTCTATGATGGGAACAAGGCTCAGATGGAGGCTGTTACTGCCAAAGCTGATGCGAAGTTTGCCGTACTGATTGTCGGTGAGAGCAAGGAGGACGCTGATAAGCTGAAAGCAGCCCGTGACAAACAAACCAAAACATGGTATGAACAGCGTGACTCTATATACAATAAGAAACTGAAGGAAATAGAAGATGGGCACAAAAAGTGGCTCGTAAAACAAGCAAAAGAAAGAATGGTACGCCATCGCGAGGAACAATAGGGAAATGACTAAAAGATTCATCATACTTTTCGTTTTTCATTTTTCATTCCTTACTTCGTTTTCGCAAGGCCTTCCCCTCATCCGTAACTATACAAAAACGGAATATGGGGCAGGGAACTATAATTTCGACATAGAGGTAGGCCATGACGGTACGGTATATGTGGCAAACTTTAAGGGATTGCTCTATTATGATCGTGCCCAGTGGCGTATGCTCTATACACCCGACAGTAGTCGTGTGACAAGTGTCTATCGCGACAGCAATGATACCATCTGGGTGGGAGGCTACAATTACGCTGCCTATCTGAAGAAACGAGCAAACGGTGAATTGTGCTTGCAGGAGGTAGATCAGAAAGGTCAGAATAAAGGCCCTCAAAAAGATTATTATGATGCTGCCATCAACGCTATCATCCAAACGATAGAAATTGATGGCGGCTTAAAAGTAAACGTCCAGAAAAACAGCGGACTAGTGATTGAAGACAGCAATGACCAGCCCCTTTATACCATTACTGAGGCAAACGGACTCTGCTCTAATCAGGTGACTTCTGTGGCCTATGATGGGCACGGACTGCTATGGGGAGCGACGACGCATGGTGTTTTTGCCATCGAACTGCCATCAGTTTACAGTTATTTATTACCCGAAGATGGTCTTGCTGGTGAAGTGCATGCCATGATGGCCTTTGAGGGTAAGATTTATGTTGGTACCAGCAATGGCCTTTACATCGTTAGCAATCGCCAGTGTCAGCGTGTGGCAGAGATCAATGATAACTGCTGGAGTTTATGTGAGAGCCGAGACGGGCTGTTTGTAGCTACCATCAGTGGTATTTATCAGATTGCATCGGGGGGCAACATAAAGCGTCTGACATCTAACCCCACGACTGGCTTGCTGGTGGATGGCGACAAAGTCTATGCCGGAGAGTCCGATGGCGTTTGGCTCTATCAGGCGGGTAAAAGGACAAAGGTAAACGATCGCTCGCTGGCGATGTATATCCGGAAGGATGCACAAGGCAAGCTGTGGTTTCCCTCTCAGGCAGAAATCTTGGATGGAAATCCATCAGATAGTATATGGCTGAAACCCCTTAGCAACATAGAGATCAAGGCCCAATATCGTTATGACAACCAATTATGGCTAGGTGGTGACGAAATACTTGCCATCGTTGATACAAGCCAAAAAGACGCTGCGAAGCTTTTTGAGAATCGCAACGTGCATTTCCGTTCTATCATCATGGGCAATGACAGTGTACTCTGGGGTGGCTATGGCGATATGCCCAAGGTGCTGCCCAAATTAGACAGTGATGAGCGGCATCTGCGGTTTGTCTATGCACTCGACTATGCCCCTCTGACAGGTAAAACACTGTATCGCTATCGCTTGAACAATGACAGGTGGAGTGCCTGGAGCGACAAGCAGGATGTAGAACTTCTGATGACTTACGGCTCGTTTACCCTCAGTGTACAAGCCCAGTTGCCTGACGGCGAATTGTCCGGGGTGGCTTCCATCGATTTCTGCATTGCCTATCCGCTGCTGATGCGCTGGTATATGGTTGTGCTCTACCTTGTTGGCTTTGCTTTCCTCGTCTATCTGTTGTTCCGTTACCGACTGAAGCGGTTACAGAAAGAGAAGGTAAAACTGGAGCAGATCGTAGAGGAGCGTACTGCCGACCTTCGGAATGCGCAACAGGAGTTGATCCGTCAGGAGAAGATGGCCAGCGTGGGAAAATTGACAGAGGGTCTTATCGACCGCATCCTGAACCCGATGAACTATATCATCAACTTCTCGAAGATGTCGATTGACCTGTTGAAAGATCTCAAGGGGAACTTTGACAACAACAAAGACAGAATGGATCAGGCCGATTACGACGATTCAGAAGACCTTTTCGGCATGTTGACAGAGAATCTGGAGAATGTAGACAATTATGGCCAGAATACATCTCGCATCCTTAAAGCCATGGAGGAGATGCTGAAGGATCGTACGAGTGGCTATGTTGAGATGGATTTGCTGCCCATACTGCAGCAGAACGAGCAAATGCTTACTAACAATTATGCTAACGAAATAGCGCAATACGGTATTCAGACGATCTTTACCCTTCCTGGCGACAGAATGCCTATATACGGCAATCCTGAAATGCTCAGCAAGGTTATCATGAGTCTGCTTGACAATGCCGTTTACGCTCTGGTTAAGAAAGCCCAGAAGCAGTCTGATCTATTTCCACCTTCCACTTTCCACCTTCCACAGGTTTCCCTCACCGCCACCGCTAGCGAAGGGAAATACACCCTGAAGATTCGCGATAACGGTGTCGGCATAGAAGAAAATAATCTAACCAAGATATTCGATCCCTTCTTCACAACGAAAACTACCAGCGAAGCTGCGGGCATCGGTCTTTACCTAAGTCGGGAGATTATCCAGAATCATGGTGGTGATATCAGTGTAACTTCCGTTAAGGACGAATACACGGAGTTTACCATCACATTAGCGGATAAACAGTAGCTCACGGTACTTGGGCAGTGACCAAAGACCATCCTCTACAATCATTTCGAGGTGGTCGATCTCAAAGCGGATAGCATCCATCTTTGGACAGACGGTATCGTGATAGGTCAGGGCACGTTCGTGGATATTGGCAATGCGATTGGCTACACGACGGGCAGAAGTGAGATCCTCGACGAGCTGTTCGATACGTTCAGTACGCTCGGCAATCTCCTGAATCAGTTTCATGTTGCGTGCGGAAAGTTTCTTTGCCTGCTGGGGCGGGAAGACTTCCTTCATGCCCTGCACATTCTTGATAAGCTGGCTCTGATAATGGGTAGACACGGGAATGATATGATTCATAGAGAGGTCGCCCATGACACGGGCCTCAATCTGAACGGTCTTCACATAAGTTTCCCATTTTACCTCGTTGCGGGCTTCCAGCTCCTTGCGATTCATCACCTTGGTGCTCTCGAACATCTGCACGCTACTGTCGTCAAGATAGTGCTCAATGATTTTCGGGCACGACTTCTCCACATCCAGACCACGCTCTGCTGCCTCTTCTACCCAGGCATCGCTATAGCCGTTGCCGTCGAAGCGCACAGGCTTGCATGTCTTGATGTCGTCGCGCAGCACATCGACGATGGCTGGCAGTTTGGCCTCGCCCTTGGCTATCTTGGCATCGACACGCTGCTTGAACAGCTGCAGGGCTTCAGCTACGGCACTGTTGAGGGCAATCATGGCTGAGGCGCAGTTGGCAGAAGAGCCTGGTGCACGGAACTCGAAACGATTACCCGTAAAGGCAAAAGGCGACGTGCGATTGCGGTCGGTATTATCGATAATAAGGTCGGGAATCTGAGGAATGTCAATCTCCATGCCTTGCTTGCCCTTCAGTGAGAATAGGTCTTCTTTGTCGGAGAGCTCGATGTGGTCGAGCAGTTCTGTCAATTGTTTGCCGAGGAACGACGAGATGATGGCAGGCGGCGCCTCGTTGCCACCCAGACGATGGGCATTGGTGGCACTGACGATAGAGGCCTTGAGCAGACCATTATGGCGATAAACAGCCATGAGCGTTTCGACAATGAAGGTCACGAAACGCAGGTTCTCCTCAGGCGTCTTGCCTGGCGCATGGAGCAGCACGCCATTATCAGCATTCAGGCTCCAGTTATTGTGCTTGCCCGAGCCATTGATGCCATCGAAAGGCTTTTCGTGGAGCAGCACACGGAACCCATGTTTGCGAGCCACACGTTTCATGAGCGACATCAACAGCATGTTATGATCGACAGCCAGATTACACTCTTCGTAGATAGGCGCCAACTCGAACTGATTGGGGGCTACCTCGTTGTGGCGTGTCTTGCAGGGAATAGCGAGTTCGAGCGCCTGTATCTCCAGATCTTTCATAAAGGCCTGTACACGGTCGGGGATGGTGCCAAAATAGTGGTCGTCCATCTGCTGGTTCTTTGCACTCTCATGTCCCATCAGTGTGCGTCCGGTAAGCATTAGGTCGGGGCGGGCAGAATAGAGACCCTCATCCACGAGGAAATACTCTTGCTCCCAACCTAAATTGACATCTACCTTATGCACATCGTCGTAGAAATACTGGCACACATCGGTAGCTGCCTTGTTGACGGCATGGAGCGAACGCAAAAGCGGGGCTTTGTAGTCGAGGGCTTCGCCTGTATAAGATATAAATATGGTGGGGATACAGAGCGTATCGTCGATGATAAACACGGGCGAGGTAGGATCCCATGCTGAATAGCCACGTGCCTCGAAGGTGTTGCGGATACCTCCGTTGGGGAAGCTGGAAGCATCAGGCTCTTGCTGAACGAGCAGCTTGCCACTGAAAGTCTCAACCATGCCACCCTTGCCATCGTGCTCTACAAAGGCATCGTGCTTCTCGGCAGTACCCTCCGTGAGGGGCTGGAACCAGTGGGTATAGTGGGTGGCACCCATCTCCTGAGCCCATTGCTTCATGCCGTCAGCTACTGCATCGGCTATTGAACGGTCTAATCGGGCACCGTTATCAATCACGTCGATGAGTTTGGTATACACGTCGATGGGCAGGTATTTGTACATCTTTTCACGGCTGAACACATACTTGCCGAAATAAGCTGAAGGGCGCTCTGAGGGCGTTGGCACCTCGAGGGGCTTTTTCTTAAAGGCCTCCTCTACGACCCGGAATCTAAGTTCGTTTGACATCTTATTATGCTTGTTTGAAGTTTGCGAATATAATCTTTAATTCAAGTTTCTCAAGTTGTTTTCTACCACGAATTTCACGAATTAAACGAATTTTTGACTATGTGATATTATCAATTATAACGAATTTTTCGAATGAAA
>CAJOGK010000032.1 GCA_905234145.1 uncultured Prevotella sp.
CATCTCGGATAACTTGGACATCCACACTTCTTTCAAATGCCTCATTCTAGAAAGAGTATATCCATCACTTCCTCCAATTCCTGCCATATTGATTTTAGTCAATGTTGTAGGTAATTTTAGAGTCTCAAGCAGGGGATTCCCTGTAAAAGCATTTCTTGGTAATTCGCATGTAACGGTTTTGTCGTATGCATCCTTTACACGTTCATTAACTTTTTTTCTTGTTTTATAATTCTGGTAATTTCCATCCTTCTGATATTGAGCCTCATTAGCCATTCCCAACAAAGATGCAACAGTTTCTGCATCTGCCTTTTTCTCTCCAACAGAAACAAATACAACAGCATCTTTAAGATCTAACTCTTTAAGGCTTATCATTTTGTTTATAGTTTCAAAGTCATCAGAATTTAGTAAGCCTTTTATAGTAAGTGCTTGAATTAAGCGTAGGTCAGCTTTTCTTAATTGTTCAGCGAGAGTACCTGCCACTTTAACTTCTACTTCCAATTTTATATCAGGAGTTTTGTCAATAATAATGTCCTGTGGGATTCCCAGAGAGACAAACTTTTGAATTTGACCGTGGGGAACCCTGACTCTTCTCAGTCTGGTTCTTTCATTTATTCCATAACCTTCCGTAGGAAAAGCTCTTTTGTCAATTTGAACTTCTGTACCATCCTCAAAGACGACTTCGTCTAATCGATGAAAATTGTAGAATGCATTTTCTTTGATTTCCTTTATTTTATTTGAAAATACAACACAATTTATATTATCGACTTCTGCTTCTCTAAAGTACCAATCTACGGATATTGCATCTTTTAAATATAATGTGCCAGTAAGATTAAGCTTATCTTCTGTGTTAGGTACATGTGGAAAAATATTAATTCCTACATAATCATTATTTGGACATTCCTTATAGAAATTCACTTGAACATTATCGCCTATCACAAAATATCGGGGATAAATAATGCAATAATACGAATAAAAACAATCCTTCCCATCTGAAAACTTTTGATCAGAGTAAAAATTACGATAATTAAATCCTTCGGGACATTTTAAAGTGTCTAATATCAGTATATAATTATGCTTGTCTTCTCTCAATTTCGACAACTGTGCTTTAGGGCTCAGGCTGGCATTCCTTATATCTAAGACTTTAAGATTATGCAATGAAGTAATGTATTTTAAGTCATTTTCATTAAAAGTGCCACTAATTGAGAGGTTTGTCGTACCCTCGTTCCCCTTCATCATCTTTTTGAGAGATCCTGGCTTTTCTAAAACATAAGTCTGAGAGGATTGAGCAGAAATCTGGCAAATAGAGACTAGAGTCAACAAAAATAGAGATAATAATCTAGCCATATTCTCTTTATTTTTTTGCCATGTTAAGCCCAAACGTGGCGGTTTTTAATTTTATATGGAGTATATATACAAAAGTGCGGGCTTCAACTTCACTTATCCCACACGCCAGGTCTCGCATTACCTCTCTAGTCAGGATAAGCAATGCGAACACCCACACAGAATATGATAAGTGACCATAACATCATTAAACATAACGATGAAATAGCTAAATACATACTCAGAGTGATGTCACCATTGCTTTTTTGACTAGAGATCCAGACCTTAATGGTCAAGACCCTCCAAGTTGCGAGTTTGGCGTGTCAAATCAGCGTCGTTACATCAATCATACATATAGTACCCTCACCTCCCTTACAACGGGGGACTATCGGATTACAGCCACAAAGTTAGTGAAAAAAAGCATATAATTATTTAGTTTACCGAAAAAACTGCAAATTATTGAAGGATTTTAAGAAAAACGAGCCTATTTATCGCCTGTTTCGTGATAGAAGGACAAAAAAGAAGCACACCAATAATGGTATGCCTCTCTTCGGTTGGATCAGCTTTCGATGGTCTGGAACTCATGGAAAGAATAGAATATATCTTCATCTTCGTGTTCTTCCATATAGTCCTCCAGTGCTTCATCGATGGCCTTTACTGTTGGTTCCACCTCATGCCCAACGATTCTAGATACGTAAGATCAAGGGGTCTTTGATCTATTTCTAATAGGAAGAAAAGCAGGGTACACTTCAGAGCGGCTTCTGTTTCTTTGCTTGGTTGGAGGCGAATCATGGGGACAGGTCGCGTGATCTGGCAGAGCCAGAATCATGGGACCTGTCCCCATGATTCGCCCTGTCTAAAGTTCTTTCCACAATTTATAGACAACAGCATAGGTCATTCCACTGACGCGAACCATTTGGCGTGGGCCTACTCCAAGCTCCAACATCACATCGCGAACGATGTCCTTCTGTCTCTGCTTAGTGTGAAGTTGGAACTCAGGGATGGTCCTTACCCCGCATTTCTTCAGAAGCAGTTCCCGTGCAGTCTCATCTGCCACAATCGCTTTATCCTCAATATCGATACATCCCGCCATCTCTGGAAGAGGCATATCCACCCAAGCTGTCAATTCTTCCATGCCATATCTCTTGATGGTTGCTTCTGTATGACATACCCGTTGTGAAGCCAGACCCAGATAATCGTTAGCCCAACTGCTGTACTCATAGTCCTTAGCATCCTTCACCAGACCTGCCTTGACTGGATTCTGATGAATATAGCGGAAGAGTGTTATGAAGTAACCAGAGTCATTGCAAGGCTCACTCTTGAAACGGTCCTGAAGCAAGTGCCCAATCCGACCGTATTTTTTGTTATAATAGAGTACATAGCAAGAGGCAATGGACTTTATCACCTCACCGATTTTCCAATCTTTCTCACAGACAAGCATGTGAACATGATTAGGCATCAGGCAATAGGCGTAGATGTGACAAGGAATGGGGGGAATCACGGGGGCAGGTTGCGTGATTCGCTCGGCACGAGCGATCATGGACCTGTCCCCGTGATTCCCCCCATTCCCAACCATCGCTATCATCCTAATGAAGGTATAATAGTCTTCGGCATCTTCAAAGATGTCTTGACGATTGATACCACGTAGTATGACGTGATAAATACCTGTTCCACTTGATTCTCTTGGCTTCCTCGGCATAATACTAAATTTAATGATTCAACAATATCGCTGCAAAGGCAGTACACCTTTTTATTGATTATCGTATGCAAAAATCGAAATTATTTAGTACCCCAAATAGTCGATGTTAGGTGTTATGTTAGGTGTTTGTTACCTCTTTGTTAGGTCTTTAGCAAACACCTAACATTGCCTCAGGTCCTTTAAATAAAGGCATCCCCAAAGATTATGTTAGGTGTTGAGCCAAAGAAGCATCCATTTGTCAAGCCAGCCTGCTAAGGCTCATATGGGGTCAGACCCTACGTGAGCCACAAAATATTAATCATTGCTAAAAATCAAGGGAAAATTCCCGTTTTTGGGAATTATTATATACTTTTGCATCAGAAATAAAGTATAAATCATGCAAATAGAATTTGAAGATACTGATTTAGAAGAACTTATCACTACGGGGTGCAATAGCAAATACAAAAAGTATACTCGCAATGCGAAGTTCATGACAGCTCTCGCTACAGCGTATAACTATTTGCGAACTACTGATTGTGCTAATCAGCTCCGTAATATCTCTTATCTCCATTATGAACAGCTTGCGGGAACAAATGGTCTGAGTTCTATAAGAGTGGTAAATGGAATGGTGGAACGCATATTATTTCGCGAGTTTGAAGGTGGAATCAAAATAATAGTTTTAAGTTTAGATGATACGCACTATGGCAACAAAAAATGAAAATCCGAAACCGTTTATGGCTGTACATCCAGGAATGATGATTAAGCCAGAACTTGAAGAACGTGGAATCAGTCAGAAAGATTTCGCAAAAATGCTTGATATGCAGCCTTCTCACGTCAGTGAAGTGCTTAACGGAAAACGTACACTTTCTGCAGAAATAGCATTAAAGATAGAAAAAGCGATTGGCTTGCCTGCAAAGGCGTTGCTTTCGGCCCAAGCACTTTATGATATAGAAAGTGCAAATGTAGAAAAAGCTGATAATCAGCACGAAACAGTTACCGTTACTATTCCCGTTCAAGATCGTAACCTACTACGTGAAATAGTACGTCGCTTTGGTTGGGCTTGCGTATTTTAACCTATGTATAATAGTTTTTGCCTAAAAGGGCACGCTCAGCGTCTCAATACGCTTGTTTATGAGTTCCTTAAACTGATTCTTTTGCTGGGCAGAGATAAAGGACTCATCTATGCAGGCAAACCATTTCTCTTTCAAGGGGATGAAACGATTGAAAATACGTTGTATCATTTGCCTATTAAGGTTTGAAGCCTCCATCGCCTGTGCAAAATCCATCGATAAGAGTTTCTTCTGAAAACCATTCAGAGGAAGGGCTGATTGATCAGTATCTTCTGGCATGACGATGGCTGTGGATACTTGATCGTAAGTAGGTGTAAGCACATACTTTCCTGGCTTTTCGCTATACAAAGAGAAATTCTTAAGATGCATGTCGGCATTGCCCACAATCCATGAGAAAACGACCTGCTCCCAATAGTTAACAATATCAAGCTTCGGTACACTCGAATAGCGCTCTATCAGTTTCGCCATCAACTCGTAGCTTCCCTGATATTTCTGTTCTGTCAGTTTGCCTGCTAGTTGGCACATGTCTTCCATTGGCAACTTGCGCCCATCGTCTGTTCGATCTATGCGACGGGTGATATAGTTCAGTTCACCGTCTTCAAAGCGAATCAAGGCATGAGGTACAGTAGGTATTCTAGCAATCTCAGCAAGGTGCATCGTTAAGTCTTCCATCTCTGGCAGACGCTCAAAACGCTCCGTTTGGGGCTTCAGGATATATCTTCCCATCACGCCTACGATGGTTAATCTTTGGGCACGTCCATTACTATCGTGTTCCAAATCCATCGAGAGCTTAGCCTGTACACCCGTTACCGTGGTACGACTCTCAACAACCACCTGAGCCAGCTTACTGATATCCTTTCTGGTATAAGGCAGCATGGGAGCTGCGGATTGTCCGAAGAATCGCTTAGCACAACGTGGGTGATAGTCAACCTCATTGTCATTCAGAGGCTGATAGCAGCATAGACATCTTTTCATAAGCGTTCCTCCTCAGAATTAATGGGTATTACACTTACGTTTCCGATGCAGTCACGACAACAAGTGAGCAACAACGCCATACGATCGCGACGATTAATCTTCCAATTGCGCTCGGCAATATTCAGCATCCATCCCTCAGGAATCAAGCCATCGAAGAAAGAAAACATCACATTATTAACATAAGGCTCTTGACGCAAGGGCAACGTTAAGCTAACGGGCTGAGCATCAGGCAAACTGAGATACGCCTCGTCGTAAGCAAATATATACCCCTGGTCGTTTTCAGTAATGATACCAGCAGGGATATTATTGAAGAAAACGCGCCCTTGTCTCATTCGTCAGTCCTCCTTTCTATGGGTACAGGGCCTAATTGCAGGTTGAAGAGCTCTAACACTTGGTTAACCTTGTCCACACGAACAGTGGGTTTGCCCTGCTCCAGTTCGCGCACAAACCGCAAACCCACACCCGACTTATAGGCAAGGTCTTGTTGCGTAAGATGATACTCCTTGCGCAATTGCTTGATAGTAGCGGATAATAATGTCTCGTTCATTTAAATTATACCTTTTCGGGCGCAATTTAGCCATTTTTATTGAAATAAGCAAGTAAAAACCCCCGAAAGGGTATAAAATTAACTAAATTTAGTGAATTTATACCCTTTCGGGGGTTCTGAGGACAGAGGGCTTCATCATGAATCTTTAGTTATCACCTCCAGGGCCTTTTTCACCATCTCACTGCTCTCATTGAAAACAGAGAAGTATTCGCTCATGTCCCACAAGTCGCGAGCGATGAGTGCTTTCAGCTGCAGACTGAGGTAAGGCAAGGTTTTCTGAAGTTCAGCCTCATCCTTTGGCTTAATATTCTGTTTCTCACCTTCTGCAATGATGATATCAAGTAGGCTTTTAGGTATTTGGTAATTTTGTTTGAATTCATCGAACGAAGTCCAGCGTTCCTTCAGTTCCTTACGATGATTATCCACATAGCGGAGATTCTGCTGGATAACAATGCTCTTAGCGGCTAATTCGCGATGGAATCGGGTATAAACAGTAGTATCGAGCGGTATATACACATCGGGCATGATGCCACCACCACCATAAACCGTGCGATGCTGACGGAGGGTCTCAAATTTCAGCGAGTCAGCAAAATGAACACTGTCAGCATTCGTCAGTTCACCACTCTTCAGGCGATTTATCATATCCATCGCATAATCCTTGCTATCACCTTTAGTATAGGGCTTTTGGATGCATCGCCCAGAAGGCGTGTAATAATGGGAAATGGTTAAACGGATCATCGATCCATCGGGCAAATCGATGGGACGCTGAACAAGACCCTTTCCAAACGTGCGACGCCCTACGACAATACCACGGTCCTGATCCTGAATGGCACCAGTAACAATCTCTGCAGCAGAGGCTGTATAGCTATCTACCAGCACAACCACCTTTCCTTCCAAGAAATGGCCACTACCATCGGCTTTATACTCTGTGCGAGGGGCTTTGCGCCCTTCTGTATAAACGATCAAATCGCCTCGCTGGAGGAATTCGTTGGCAATATCGACAGCAGCTTTCAGATAACCTCCGCCATTCTCCTGCAAATCGAGAATAAGATTCGTCATACCCTGCTCCTTCAGCGAAGATATGCTCTCCATAAACTCACTGTAAGTGGTGGCTCCAAAACTACCAATACGGATATAGCCTATACCAGGACGAATCATATAGGTAGCATCTACCGACTTAACAGGAATCTTATCACGGATAACCGTAAACAAAAGGCGATCCTTGATACCCTGACGCACCACACCAAGGTTTACCTTCGTGCCCTTGGGACCACGCAAACGCTTCATAATTTCTTCCTTCGACATCTTGACACCAGCAATCGCCGTATCATTGACGGATACGATGCGATCGCCAGCAATAATGCCAATCTTCTCTGAAGGACCATTGGTAACGGGTTGGATAACAAGCAGTGTATCCTCAATCATATTAAACTGCACGCCAATGCCCTCGAAATTGCCATTCAGGGGCTCATTCAATTCTTTTACTTCCTTGGGTGTGGCGTAGCTGGAATGAGGATCGAGCTTGCTGAGCATCCCTCGAATGGCATCCTCGGCAAGCTTATTTTCATCCACACTATCAACATAAAGGTTGCTGATGGCTATCTCGGCATATTGCAACTTGCGCAATGGCGAATCATCTTTTTGATTGATTCGGAATTGGGCAAATAAAGGAGAAAAAGTGAACAGCGACAAAGCCGCTGCACACATGATTTTATTCAGTTTAATCATAAACGTCTTCTTCTGGGCGGTCTTCTTCGACCACCAAATTATCGATGATGAAGTTCTGGCGCTCCATCGTGTTCTTACCCATGTAATATTCCAAGAGCTTCTGCACCTGGTCTGTCTTGTGAAGCGTTACTTGCTCCAAACGGATATCCGGACCTATGAAAGCAGAGAATTCTTCGGGCGAAATCTCGCCAAGACCTTTGAATCGGGTAATCTCAGGATCAGGCCCCAACTCTGTGATAGCCTTCACACGTTCTTCTTCGCTGTAACAATAACGGGTAATGAAATCGCCCCTTTTATCTGATTTGGCATCAGCCTCAGCAATGACTTTCTTGTTCTTGACCTTCGTACGACGATTGCGAACACGGAAAAGTGGTGTTTGCAACACATAAACATGGCCTTTCTTGATGAGCTCAGGGAAAAACTGAAGGAAGAAAGTAATAATGAGCAATCGGATGTGCATACCATCGACATCGGCATCGGTAGCCACAATCACCTTATTATATCTTAGGGTATCGAGACCTTCCTCAATGTCAAGCGCAGCCTGCAACAAATTAAACTCCTCGTTTTCATAAACTACCTTCTTGGTGAGGCCAAAACAGTTAAGAGGCTTACCTCGCAAAGAGAATACGGCCTGAGTATTCACATCACGACTCTTGGTAATACTTCCGCTAGCGGAATCACCCTCTGTGATAAAGATACAGGACTCTTCCTTGCGATCATTCTTAACATCGCTGAAATGAATGCGACAATCACGCAATTTGCGGTTATGGAGATTTGCCTTCTTGGCACGCTCTCTGGCCAGTTTGGTAACACCTGCCATCGCCTTACGCTCACGCTCACTATCCTTGATCTTATTCTCAAGCACCTCGGCTACATCCTGATGAATATGCAGATAGTTATCAACCTCCTGCTTGATAAAATCGCCCACATATTTATTAATGCTGACACCATCTGGCGACATGGTAGTAGAACCAAGCTTAATCTTAGTCTGGCTCTCGAAGATGGGTTCCTCTACATTGATGGAGATCGCTGCTACGATACCGGCACGGATATCACCATACTCGTATTTGCCAAAAAACTCTTTGATGGTACGAGCGATATGCTCTTTGAAAGCACTCTGATGGGTACCACCCTGAGTGGTATGCTGACCATTGACGAATGAATAATATTCCTCGCCATACTGATTGGCATGGGTAAAGGCAATCTCAATATCCTCGCCCTGGAGATGGATAATGGGGTAAAGGGCATCGTTGGTCATGCGATCTTTCAGCAAATCCTCCAAACCATGACGGGAAAGGATGCGCCTATCATTATACATGATGGTCAGGCCAATATTCAGATAGGTATAGTTGCGAAGCATGTTTTCCACAATTTCATCGTGGAACTGATAGTTCAGGAACTTAGTGGCATCTGGTTCGAAATAAATATAGGTGCCATTCTCATCCTGAGTAGGTTCTGTAACATCGCTTACCAACTGGCCACACTCAAACACGGCCTTGCGCACCTTGCCTTCGCGATAGCTTCGCACTTCGAAACGACTACTCAGGGCGTTCACAGCTTTTACACCAACACCATTCAGACCAATAGATTTCTTAAAGGCCTTTGAGTCGAACTTTCCACTGGTATTGAGGATACTTACAGATTCTATGAGTTTGCCTTGAGGGATGCCTCGTCCGTAGTCGCGAACAGAGATACGCAGATTGTCCTCTACATTCACCTCTATGCGATCGCCAGCCTTCATCTTAAACTCATCGATGGAGTTGTCGAACACCTCTTTCAACAAAACATAGATTCCGTCCTCGGGTGATGATCCATCGCCTAAGCGACCTATATACATACCAGGGCGCAAACGGATATGCTCTAAACCCGTCAGCGTCTGGATATTACCTTCATCGTAGTTAACAGTTTCTTGGGTGATTATGTTATTTTCTTCGCTCATATGCTTTTCTTAAAACATCTTCTTCTCTTATGCTGCTTGTGGTCGAGGTATTTCCACTGACTCTTTACTTTTTCATTGGTCTCCATCTCCACATTCGTCTCGCCCCACTTGAAGCCATACTTCTGATACATGGGGATAAGGTCGTAGAACAACAAGGCATTAGCACCTTTCTGCTGATACTCGGGCAGGATACCCACCAGCATCATATCGACACAATCGGCTTTATGGAACTTCATCGCACGGAGACAATGCCACCAACCAAAAGGCCAGAGACGACCTCTGCGGCACTTCTGCAGGGCACGGGTCATCGAAGTGATAGAGATACCTATACCTACAATCTCGTGATTGGGCGTGTTCCTGTCTTCAATCAAACAGAGCAGATTCATATCAAGCATGGGGAAATACATCTTCAGATACTCATCGATTTGGGCCTCTGTCATTTGTGAATAGCCATAAAGATTACCAAAGGTCTTATTCACGACCTCGAGCACCTTGCGACCATACTGCTCTTTACCAAACACCTGACTGCGCTTGGGATGAAAGGGATGAAGATTATAGCGCTTCATAACCAATTCGGCTATCTTCTTATATTGCGCAGGCATGTCGCCCTTAGGCACAAGGAGTTTGAATTCTACATAGTCGTTGTCTTTTTCCCATCCACCCAATTTCTCCATGTGCTGGGGATAATAGGGATAGTTATAAATGGTGGCCATTGTACCTAGTTGGTCGAAACCTTCAATCAGCATGCCCTCAGGATCCATATCAGTAAAGCCCAAGGGACCCACCAACTCAGTCATGCCCTTCTGGCGTCCCCATTCCTCTACAGCATTAAAAAGCGCACGACTCACCTCAAGATCGTCGATAAAGTCGAGCCATCCGAAGCGCACACTCTTACGATCCCATCGTTCGTTAGCACGCTTATTGATAATGCCAGCAATACGCCCGACAAGTTTGCCATCCTTGTAAGCCAAGAAATACTCTGCCTCGCAGAATTCAAAAGCAGCATTCTTGTCCTTACTCAGCGTATGCAACTCATCACTATATAGGTTAGGAGCATCATACTGATTCCCCTCATACAAGTCATAATGAAAGTCAATGAAAGCATTCAGGCTCTTCTTGTCTGTTACTTTCTTAATCTCTACTACCGACATCTTTTATAACGTTTAAAGCTTTAAAACGTTGCAAAGATACTGAAAAAGGTGCAAATGTGCAAGAATATTAAGGTTTTTTACGGCAAACAAACAACTGATGGCCTTGGTTTGCCACCGTAGTAGCGAAAATATACACATCACCACCATCTTTCAGCTTCAGTCGTTTACGGAGTTCTGCCACACTCATAGGGAAATTACGAACAGCAATATTGGCTTGAGATATACCAGAAAGGGCTTCTTTCAAATCGCGCTTGTTCATAGAAGTTTGCGAAATGATCATGAACTGACGACCAGGAAAGTTGCTAATTTCTGAATCTGAAACGAATAAATGACTGTTTTTATCGAGCTGAGAAAGCTTAAATCGTTGTGCCAATAATTCAAAACAACCAGCCTTCATGATAGAAGCATTTGGCTCGTAGAGGTATTTTGCAGAAGAAGAGGCTATTGGCTCTGGGCTTGACATCTGTTTCTGTTGGAAGGGTTCATATTTGAACACATCTTTATTATTGGCACAATAGATCTCCAATGGTTTTTCCTGTTTCGACAAGACAAGCAGTAACTCTTTACATTCATTATCGACAGAGACAATATGAACCTCTCTGACATGGCCAAGATCTGAAACAGCCTTTTGCCAGTCGAGCATCGGAGAGAGTTTAATCATCACCCTATCTGCTTTTTCAAGCATTTCATCGCGAATCTCCAGCACATTGGGGGTACAATCGGCCATATCATAGGTTCGTCCGCCATGATCATCTCTTCTAGCAGGATCGATAAACAGAAGGTCGGCATGTGGCATTTGGTGCAGATAGTCCATTCCATCGCCACAGACCACCTCGATATGATTCAGGCCTAATCGTTTATAATTTTCCGATGAAATCTCACAAAGTTGTGCTTGTCGCTCTACATGAACTGCATGCTGAAAGTGTTGCGAGATAAAGGCCATATCCACACCAAAACCAGCGGTTAAATCAACCATAAGTGCCCCATCGCCCGCAATACTGGCCTTATAACTAGCCGTTTGTTCGCTTGAACATTGCTCCATAGAGAGATGTGGCGGATAGACGATGCCATCGATAGCCGCCCAGGAGGGAAGTTTGGTACGGGCTTTCTGTCTGCCTGCGATTTGTTCCAAGGCAAATGTCAAATCCACTTTGGCATCCTTTGTACCACGCAGTGCCAACTGATGCACATCGGCATCTGCGTTTTTCCGGATGAAATCGAGGGTTTCCTGATTCATTTAGTTGTTTTGCTCTGGGAATTGCTGATAAATCGTAAGTCCGTATTTGGTACTGGCAGCAAAGATATATTCCATAATATCAGCTGTATCGTGCTCAAAATCATTCCAAGCCTGGGCATAAAGCCAGAAGGTAAACTCAATACAACAACCACCTTGCGATGCCAGAGCCTGACGAACCAGTGGATTTTTATCGCCTATTACTTTGGGGTTTTCTTTCAGCCATTGCTCGATATGATGACGGAACTTCGTAATATTCGCCACACCATCTTCATCCAAATGGATAGAGCGAAAATCGAAATAAATCTGACGTGATTGCTTTCGACCCTCATTTTGTTCCATACCCAACCAGTTCTGGAATGAACCGTCTACAAGCGTCTGTGGGGTAACAGTTACGATCGTATTATCGAAATTCCTGATCTTTACTGTTGTCAAACTGATTTCCTCTACCCTTCCATTTGCGCCTGCAGAAGGCACGGTAATCCAATCGCCAATATGAACCATATCGTTGGTTGTCAATCGAATTCCAGCCACAAGACCTTTAATCGTATCCTGGAAAGCCAGCATCAAGATGGCAGAAGCTGCACCCAAGCCAGCAAAGAGCGTAGAGGGATCCTTATCGAGCACAATTGCTACAACCACAATAACAGCGATAAAGATCATGATGATTTTCAGGACGCCACAGAGTGAATACAGATATTGCTGACGAGCTGAGCGAGGACCGTTCTCTAATTGTTTGAAGGAATCGATAAAAACGATGGCAGTTCGTACAGACATCACAGTAATATAAATCTCTGTTAGTCTTCTCAGCACTTCCCTAATGGTAGGGAAATCGTAGAATGTCCAAGGCAGCAATTGCCAAATCACAATAGCTGGAACAATGCTACAAGCTGTAAGCAATACCTTTTTATTAAAGATCACGTCATCCCACTTGGCATCTGTCTTCGACGTCAGTTTCAGCAATACTGGAACCAAAATCCCCCGACATACCCATCCTACGATTGCTGCGAGCAAAAAGGCAATGATTACCAAAATGGTATGGGTAATGAAATTAACGGTATCGCCACTAACACCCATAGACACTAAAAGTTGCTCTACAAATATCTGAATCTTCTCCATAAGCGTAATCCTTCGTTTGATTGTTGGTTGCAAAAATACGAAGATTTTTCCGATAATAGCATCCATTTATGTAGTTTTTCACAGGAATTTGCTAATTTTGCACCCAAAACCAAGCAAGAGGATGAAAGAACCAAAGCTTCAGTATTACAACATCCATCAAGATGTAGTAGCATTCAGTAGCACTCGCGAAGGTGGCTACAGCGAAGGACTATGTGGCGAATTTAACATCAATCGCTATTGTGGCGATCGTCAAGAGGCTATTCAGCAGAATCGCGATGCCCTCTGCCAACTCCTGAAAATCGATGACAGCCATTTGCTCATGCCTCATCAAGTACATCTCACTGAGATTGGCGTCATCGATGAAGCTTTTATGGAGCTATCTGATAGCAATCGCCAAGAAAAGCTAGAGGGTATTGATGCGCTGATGACCAATCTTCCTGGTGTCTGTATTGGTGTATCTACTGCAGATTGCATACCCATATTGCTATATGATCAGAAACAGCATGCTAGTTGTGCCATTCATGCAGGTTGGCGAGGCACGGTTAAGCGCATCGCTGAAAAAGCGATACAACGGATGATAGACGTTTATGGTACAGAGCCATCTGACTTGATTGCCCAGATAGGGCCAGGTATCAGTCTCGATAGTTTCGAAGTGGGCAATGAGGTGTATGAGGCATTTTCAGAGGCGGGTTTTGATATGGGAAAGATCAGCTGTAAAAAGCAGAAAATGCACATAGACCTCCCCATGTGCAATTTCCTGCAATTGACTGCTTCTGGTGTTCCTGCTGAACAGATTTCGATTTCGCAGATATGTACATTTAAACAGTACGATACCTATTTTTCTGCACGACGACTTGGCATCAATTCTGGTAGAATCTTTACAGCCATCATGCTTATTCCTCTGCTGTGATATCCTCGATTTGATCGATGATTTCCTGATACTGGCGCTGGGTCTTGAAGTGGAGGGAGAATCCAAAGATAGCTCCTATAACGCCACCGATGCATCCTGCCCAGAAGAGTCCATTGTGAAGGGCGTCTTCATTAAGCAGAAAGGTCTCGTACATAAACCAGCCAAGGAATACGATAATGAGAGGGATACCGATGAAGAGCCAGTCTGCATCAAATTTCTTGGCGCGGGCCATACGACGACGGACATCTACGAGATTATTTCTCATCATGTTTGAGTCGCTCAAATTCCTACTATTATAATAGGTGCCTCCCAGGCAGGTCAGCATGACCACACAGGTAAAGATCCAGAAAGGAATAGTGTAACCGGATAGCATCACGAATGCCCAATAGCTATAGGGAATCATCAGTAGGCAAAGGGCCATGATGGCGTAATATCTACGACTGATGTTGCCTGCGGTTCTCTTCATCGACTGACGAATGATATGGTCGTTCACAATCTCCTGATGTTCCAGCTTCTTCTTCAGAGTGTTCATCTGCTGGCGCATATTCTCTAATTCAAAATTCTCGTTGTTCATAATGGGTAAGTTTTTAATCGTTAGACATGTTTTTTAATTGCTCTCTGATTCTAAACAGACGAACACTGACATTCTTAGTGCTGATACCTACAATCTGACCAATTTCCTCGTAAGGGAGGTTTTCAAGCCAGAGCAGTACGATGGCTCTATCAAAAGGCTGCAACTTGGAAATCCGCTTGTGGAGCATATCCACTTGTTGGGTGTCCTCATCGTTGTCTTTAAAGAGGTTGATGTCCATTGAGACCCTTACGGTAGCTGCACGACGCTTCTTTCTGTCGAGAGAAATACAAGTGTTGAGGGCCACACGATAGATCCACGTACGGATATCACTGCGATGCTCGAAGCTACTGAATCCCTTCCATAGATTCACTAGTACCTCCTGGAACAAATCGTTCACTTCGTCGGCATCTTGCGAGAACATGTAGCACACGGTGTAGATGGTGCTCTTATGTTCCTTTACGGTTTGCGCAAACTGTTGCTCTAATGCATTCATTGTTTCTTCTGTTTTTTGAATCTTTGCCCATTAGACGCGACAAAGTTACGAAAAACTACACGAAAACGAGAAAAATTTCATAACTTTGTTAATGTTCTATAATAATAAGGTACGCGAATAAACTATCTTTCTGATAATCCGTCAGATAAATAAACCAACTTAAAACAGTTATCATGACACAAAACGAAAAATTACGCATTGGAATCATCGGTGCAGGATGGATTGCTGAGAAAGCAGCCATTACTTTAAATGGACTTACGGAATGCGAATGCTATGCAATTGCTTCGCGCAGTTTAGAAAAGGCTGAGGCGTTTGCCAATCAATGGAATGTAACAAGGGCTTATGGCTCATACGCAGAACTACTGGCAGATCCTAATGTGGATTTGGTTTATGTGGCAACCCCTCATTCCCATCATTACGATGTAACACGCCAAGCACTTTTAGCAGACAAGCCTTGTTTGGTAGAAAAGGCCTTTATGGCCAATTATCGCCAATCGAAAGAGATCGTAGATTTGGCTCATGAGCGCAAGATATTTCTAGCAGAAGCTATCTGGACCCGCTATCAGCCTGTGGTAAAGATAGTTCGAGATCTTATTAATAGTGGGCGCATTGGTACACCTCGACTCGTTACTGCAACCTTGGGCTATTCGATGGGTGAAAAGCTCCGTATCATGCAGCCTGATCTTTGTGGTGGCGCCTTGCTCGATCTTGGTGTCTATGCCCTTAATTTCGTACGTATGTTCTTCCCAACTGATATCATCAGTATGGAGGGCACTTGTATAAAGAGCAAAACTGGGATGGACTTGACAAATGCAATGACGTTAGTACTCAGCGATGGCATGCTTTGCAATCTGCAGTCGAGTGCTGCTTGTGTGGGAGATAACATTGGTGTGATTGCTGGTACTGACGGCAATCTTATTATCGACAACATCAATAATCCACAAAAGATTACCGTTAACACCCACGATCGCAAGTTTGTTGAGGATATCCACGTACCCAAGCAGCTTACTGGCTACGAATATCAGTTCCTGGCATGTCGTCAAGCACTCATTGATGGCCTTCTGGAGCCTCGTGAGATGCCTCACCAGGAAACACTTTATATCATGGAGCTCATGGATGGCTTCCGCCAGAAGTGGGGTGTTCGCTATCCTATGGATTAAGAAAGAACAGACTAACGCCTACTACAGATATCACAGCTCCGATGACTGCACGCCAAGTTATCTTCTCATGGAAGAGATAATACGAGGGCAGAAGGATAATAATTGGGGTCATCGCCATCAGCGTAGAGGCGATACCTGCAGCTGTGTATTGTACGGCCATCAGCGAGAATCCTACACCCACAAAAGGACCAAAAATTGTTGTTGCTGTTGCTACAGTTAATCCTTTGCGATCATGCATGGCCTCCTTTAAAGGGGCCATGCCATCGCGAAAATAGTGTAATAACAGAAAACCTATAATACCAGCTACACAGCGATAGAAGTTGGCGCTAAAAGGTACTAGCCATTCTGGGGTACCAGTTTCTGCCAAAGCAGAGGCCTCATAATGGTCCATACCGATCTTACTTAGAACCAATCCAATACCCTGGCACAAAGCAGCACCTATCGCAAAGAGCACACCATTTAGAGGTAATCGTAGCGACACCTTATGATGTTCGCCTCGTCCTAGCACAGAAATACCAATACCTGATAGGGTAACTAACATAGCCACAATACTCATCTGCGTCATCTGCTGTCCTAATGATATCCAGGCCATCAAGGCTGCAGCTAATGGGGCTAACGTCATGAAAAGCTGTCCGTATCGCGAACCTATTATAATATAGCACTGAAACAGGCAGAAGTCGCCAATCACATAGCCCACCAATCCTGATAACAGCATCCATCCGCAGGCTTCTGTAGAAGCACCAGCAGGCAAGGGATTACCTGTAACGACACCAAAAAGCACAAGCGAAAACACCAGTGCCAAGGCCATTCGAAGCACGTTAAGCGTAAGATTACCCAAACGCTTGCTGCCAAATTCACTCAGTAACGCTGTCGCAGTCCACGAAAACGCCACACCAATAGAAATCAGTTCTCCTAAATATGTCATCGTTAAGTCTATTTACATGCGTTGTCTACACTTCCTGCCTCAAGCAATCGCTGCTGAGCCTCTTCATAGCTCAGGCCAAGCATATCTTGCAGCATTCGTGTGCCACGATCTACCAACTTATTATTCGTAAGTTGCATATTCACCATGCGGTTGCCTTGTACACGTCCCAGACGTATCATCAAGGTCGTGGAAATCATATTTAGCACCATTTTCTGTGCTGTACCGCTTTTCATACGGCTAGAACCAGTTACAAACTCAGGACCTACGATTGTTTCGATGGGAAAATCGGAGGCCTGAGCTAGTGGTGTATGGGGATTGCTGGTGATACAACCCGTTAGCAGTCCATTCAAATGGGCCAACTTGACAGCACCTACTACATAAGGCGTCGTGCCTGAAGCAGCGATACCCAGTACGGTATCATTCGATGTAGGGTGATAATTCTGCAAATCTTGCCAACCTTGTTCTGGCATGTCTTCTGCTTTCTCTACAGCATGACGTAATGCCCTGTCGCCACCAGCAATAAGACCTATTACCTTTTTATCCGACACACCAAACGTTGGTGGCAACTCACTAGCATCGAGCACACCCAGTCGCCCACTTGTACCTGCTCCGATATAGAACAATCTACCACCCTCCTTCATCCGCTTTTCTACAGCTTCTACAAAGGCCAGAATCTGTGGGATGGCTTTCTCTACACATTCTGCCACCTTATGATCCTCCTCGTTGATGTGCTGCAAAAGCTCTTCTATCGACATCTGTTCCAGATTGTCGAAGTGCGAAGGCTGTTCAGTGATTTTGTTCTTTATCTCCATTTATTGTTGCATCAGAGATGACATAAGTTTCATTAGCTTTTCCTGCATTTCAGGCATCGAAGCCACCTTGATACTTTCTTCTGCAATCATTGGAGTCAGCTTTACCGCTTTCTGTCCTACAGGTGAAGCCAGATAGTCATTCATCTGCTTTAGCTCTGCAAGAGTGAAGTTCTGCTTGTAGATTTCAACAATCCTCTTCTTCAATTCTGGTACCATCAGTTGCTCAATCTCCTTGATGATATCACCTATTTTATCTGATGATACCATACCCTGAGCCACCAGTGGTTTTAACTGAGAGTTCAAGGTCTCTGTGAACGTCTTAGTTGGGTTAGAAAGCTCTATCGTACGTTCAATCTCTTTTGTAAACTCATCATTGGCAGTTTGTGCCTGCACTCCAACTACTGTCATCAACAGTAGCATTGAAACAAAAATCTTTTTCATCTTCTATAAAATTTTGCTGCAAAGGTACGAATTATTTTTTTTCTTTCAAAAAATGATGTAACATTTCAGCCTGCAGACTTCAGAATCTGTTCTGCGTGCTCTTTGGTCTTTACCTGCTTACCTGCGAAGATTTGTTCGATGATGCCCTTTTCATTTATAATAAAGGTGGTACGGATGGTGCCCATGGTCTTCTTACCATACATCAGCTTCTCGCCCCAAGCACCCATGGCCTCCATCAGTGTCTTATCCACGTCTGCAATCAAAGGAAAGGGCAACTCATGCTTCTCCTTAAACTTTACGTGAGAAGCAGCAGAGTCTTTACTCACGCCCACCACTTCATAGCCTGCACCTTGCAGTTCGCCATAATGGTCCCTTAAACTGCAAGCCTCTGCGGTACAACCACTGGTATTGTCCTTCGGATAGAAATAAAGTACCAGCTTACGTCCTTTGTAATCACTCAGACGGATATCCCGTCCCTGTTCGTCTTTGCCCAGAATCTCGGGCGCCTTGTCTCCAATGTTCATAATCGTAATAGTTTATATGATGTCGCAAAGATACACATTTCTTGGAAAAAAACAAAAAAAGCGCCACAAATTATTAATCTGCGGCGCTCTTATTATAGATAAGGTGTAGTTCGCTTAGTCGGCGAGCTTTGCCTTGATCATCTCGCGGTTGAGGCGGGCGATGTTGGCGATGGTCTCGTTCTTCGGGCAGACAGCCTCGCAAGCGCGAGTGTTGGTGCAGTTACCGAAGCCGAGCTCGTCCATCTTGGCAATCATGTTCTTCACACGACGTGCAGCCTCTACACGACCCTGTGGGAGCAGAGCAAGCTGAGAAACCTTAGACGATACGAAGAGCATAGCAGAACCATTCTTACAAGCTGCTACGCAAGCGCCACAGCCAATGCAAGAAGCGCAGTCCATAGCCTCGTCAGCGTCCTCCTTAGGAATCAGGATTGCGTTGGCATCCTGAGCCTGACCTGTACGAATCGTAGTGTATCCACCAGCCTGGATAATCTTATCGAAGGCATTACGGTCTACCATACAGTCCTTAATTACAGGGAAAGCAGCTGAGCGCCAAGGCTCAACGGTGATAGTGTCACCATCGTTGAAGCGACGCATATAGAGCTGACATGTGGTGGCTCCACGCTCGGTAAGTCCGTGAGGCGTACCATTGATGTAGAGCGAACACATACCGCAGATACCCTCGCGGCAGTCGTGATCGAATACGAAGGGCTCCTTGCCTTCATTAATGAGCTCCTCGTTCAGGATGTCGAGCATCTCGAGGAACGAGGTATCATCGGGAATATCGTGCATCTCGTGGGTGTCGAAATGTCCCTGGTCCTTGGGGATTGTAAAGCTTATATTTTTAGCCATAATCTTTAATCCTTACTTAGTTCTTATAGTTACGTGTCTGTACCTTGATTGCCTCGTACTCCAGCGGCTCCTTTGTGAGCTCAGGCTCAACGCCCTTGCCTTTGTACTCCCAGCAGCCTACGTAGAAGTAGTTCTTATCGTCGCGCTTAGCTTCGCCTTCCTCGGTCTGATACTCCTCACGGAAGTGACCACCGCAAGACTCATTACGAGAGAGAGCGTCGAAAGCAACGAGCTGACCCATTGTGAAGAAGTCACGGAGGTGGATAGCCTTGTCGAGCTCCACATTCAGACCTTCCTTAGAGCCAGGAACGAAGAGGTTGGTATCGAACTCCTTCTCAAGTTCATGCATCTTCTTCAGACCGGTCTTCAGGCCCTCAGCAGTGCGACCCATGCCTACATACTCCCACATGATGTGACCGAGTTCCTTGTGGATAGAATCAACAGAGCGCTTACCCTGAATCTTCAGCAGACGATCCATCTCAGCGTCAACGGCCTTCTCAGCCTCAGCGAACTCAGGCAGATCTGTGCTTACTTTTGGCCATACAGCCTGATCAGCCAGATAGTTCTGGATGGTGTAAGGCAGTACGAAGTAACCATCAGCCAGACCCTGCATCAGAGCAGAAGCACCCAGACGGTTAGCACCGTGGTCTGAGAAGTTACACTCACCAATAGCGAACAAACCTGGAATTGTGGTCTGCAGCTCGTAGTCTACCCAGATACCACCCATTGTGTAGTGGATAGCTGGATAAATCATCATTGGCTTGTAGTACTTAACACCATTGATTTCATTTGCTACATCACCGGGGAATACGTCTGTAATCTCCTCGTACATCTCGAAGAGGTTACCATAGCGCTGCATGATAACATCGATACCCAGACGGTTGATAGACTCTGAGAAATCCAAGAATACAGCGAGACCCGTATTGTTAACACCAAAGCCCTTGTCGCAACGCTCCTTAGCGGCACGAGAAGCCACGTCACGAGGAACGAGGTTACCGAATGCAGGATAACGGCGCTCCAGATAGTAGTCGCGATCTTCCTCAGGAATCTCCCAACCCTGCTTAGTACCAGCCTGCAGAGCCTTTGCATCCTCGATCTTCTTAGGAACCCAGATACGACCATCGTTACGCAGAGACTCTGACATCAGGGTCAACTTAGACTGCTTGTCGCCATGTACGGGGATACATGTTGGGTGAATCTGTACGTAAGAAGGATTTGCGAAGAAAGCACCCTTACGATAGCACTGGATAGCAGCTGTACAGTTACAACCCATAGCGTTAGTAGAAAGGAAGTAGGTATTACCATAACCACCAGTAGCGATGACAACAGCATTGGCGCTGAAGCGAACCAGCTTACCTGTGCAGAGGTCCTTAGCGATGATACCACGAGCGCGACCATCAACGATCACTACATCCTCCATCTCATAACGAGTATAGAGCTTTACCTTACCTGCCTGAACCTGACAGCTCAGTGAAGAGTAAGCACCAAGCAGAAGCTGCTGACCTGTCTGACCCTTAGCATAGAAAGTACGGCTTACCTGAGCACCACCGAAAGAACGGTTAGCCAACATACCACCATACTCACGAGCGAAAGGTACACCCTGAGCTACGCACTGGTCGATAATATTGTTTGATACCTCAGCCAGACGATAAACGTTAGCCTCGCGAGCACGATAGTCACCACCCTTTACAGTATCATAGAACAAACGGTAGATAGAGTCACCATCGTTCTGATAGCACTTAGCAGCGTTGATACCACCCTGAGCGGCAATTGAGTGAGCACGACGAGGAGAATCCTGGATACACAGGTTAATTACATTGAAGCCCATTTCACCGAGTGAAGCAGCTGCAGAAGCACCAGCCAAGCCAGTACCAACTACGATCACGTCGAGCTTCAGCTTATTCTTTGGGTTAACCAAGCGCTGATGAGCCTTATATTCCTTCCATTTCTCAGGTACTGGACCTACGGGAATCTTAGAATCTAATACTTTTGCCATAATCTTTTTCTAATTACAGATTTTCAATTTACTACGATTTAATAGCCGCAGCAGAGTGATGGAGCGCAACCGAATGCGAATGCCAGAACTACTACGAGGAAGCAAAGCATGAGCAGAGTAACGTAGATGTTACCGATGCACATCCAACGCTTCAGCCAAATCTTACCACTCCAGCCAAAGGTCTGCATAGCTGACCAGAAACCATGAGAGAGATGGAACCAGAGCGCAACAAGCCAGATAATGTAGAGCACTACAAATACTGGGTTAGCGAAAGTCTCCTTAATCCATCCGAAACCATCAGTGGGGCTGATAGCAGGCATTGCACCGATAAGCTCCGCAAACATCATGTTGTACCAGAAATTCCAGAGGTGAATCAGCAAGCCGATGCAGATGATAATACCAAGAACGAGCATGTTCTTAGAAGCCCACTCTACCTTACCTGCATTCACCTGTGTAGCCACCTCATAGCGATTGTCACCACGGGCGGTACGATTCTGCGCAGTCAGAATGAAAGCGTAAACGATGTGAATCACTGCCAAGCCACAACAGCATACCAGTTGGCACCCAGGAATTCGCAAATCATGTTGTAACCCTCTTCCGAGAAAAGCGCCACCATGTTCATGCAACCGTGGAAGGTCAAGAACAGAATAAGCGCAACGCCCGTAACAGACATTACAACTTTTCTACCAATTGATGAATTGAATAACCACATAAATTGTTGAGTTTAAGTTATTTAAAAATTAAAATGTGATACTATTAATTTACAAGAAATTTCTTTTTTCGCTTTTTGACTAGGCTTTTGCATACCATATTTTAGGTATATTAGCACTGTTTAGGTGGCAAAGTTAATATAAAATAATGAAAAATCAAAGTTTTTTGATGTAAATTTTCACTAGATTCTCATTTTTTTTGTTACTTTTGCGGAAAAATAGAAAAAAAGGATGAAATTCAATTATGATGTGATCGTTATTGGAGGAGGTCATGCGGGTTGCGAAGCAGCTTGCGCGAGTGCCAATATGGGCGCAAAAACTTGTCTGGTGACGATGGATATGAACAAGATTGCTCAGATGTCGTGCAATCCTGCTATCGGAGGCATCGCCAAGGGTCAGATCGTTCGCGAGATAGATGCGCTCGGTGGTCAGATGGGCCTTGTCACTGATGCTACTTCTATTCAGTTTCGTATGCTCAATGTGGGCAAGGGTCCTGCAATGTGGAGTCCTCGTGCCCAATGCGACAGAGGAAAGTTCATCTGGCAATGGCGAAAGATGCTGGATGAGACCGAAAATCTGGATATCTGGCAAGATCAAGCTGATGAGCTGATTGTTGAAACAATAGTATCAAATAAAGTAGAAGCTGTAGGCATTCGTACTATCTGGGGCGCAGAACTCTATGCAAAATGTATCATCGTAACCGCAGGAACATTTCTAAATGGTTTGATGCACATAGGGCGCAAGATGGTTTCGGGTGGGCGCATTGCAGAACCTGCGGTAGCTAACTTCACAGAAAGCATTACTAAACATGGTATCACCTCGGCTCGAATGAAAACGGGCACCCCTGTTCGTATTGATAAGCGATCGGTGAATTTCGATGAAATGGAGATACAGCCTGGCGAACAAAAGCCCTATCAGTTCAGCTATATGAATAAAGGTGGAGCTTTGAAACAATTACCATGCTGGACAGTAAATACCAATCCAGAGGTTCACAAGGTGCTGAATAGTGGGCTCGCAGATTCACCTTTATATAATGGTCAGATACAATCGATAGGCCCACGCTATTGTCCTTCGATTGAAACGAAACTCGTTACCTTCCCTGAAAGAGAAAAGCATCCTTTGTTTTTGGAACCGGAAGGTGAGGACACCAACGAGATGTATCTGAATGGCTTCTCGTCGTCATTACCGATGGACGTTCAAAAAAATGCCAGCATTCAAAGACGTGAAAGTATACCGTCCTGGTTATGCGATTGAGTATGACTTCTTCGATCCAACCCAATTATATCATTCGTTGGAATCAAAAATCATCGCCAACCTTTTCTTTGCCGGACAAGTAAATGGTACCACTGGTTATGAAGAAGCAGGAGGTCAAGGTACGCTTGCTGGTATCAATGCAGCACTGAAAGCTGGATCATCGGAACCCTTTGTGCTCCATCGCGACGAGGCTTATATTGGAGTCTTGATAGATGACTTGGTAACGAAAGGCGTAGATGAACCCTATCGCATGTTTACCTCTCGTGCAGAATATCGCATCCTACTTCGACAAGATGATGCAGATGCACGCTTAACAGAAAAAGCCTACGAGTTAGGTTTGGCAAAAAGAGAGCGAATTGATTGGTGGATAGAGAAAAAGAAGCACATCGAAGAAATCGAAACTTTCTGCCAGAACTTTGCGATTAAACCTAAATTGATAAATTCGTCGCTTGAGGCCCTTGGCACTACCCCACTCCAATTTGGTTGCAAGTTGATTGATCTCGTTAATCGTCCGCAACTGAATCTTGCAAATCTTTCTGAGATGATTCCTCAACTAAAAGAAGTATTAAATCGTCCGAATAATCGTAAGGAGGAGATTGCAGAGGCTGCAGAAGTGCGAATGAAATATAAAGGATATATCGAGCACGAACGAATGGTGGCCGAAAAAATGCACCGTTTAGAGAATATCAAGATTCGTGGCCATTTCAACTACGAAGAATTAAAAGGCCTATCTACCGAGTGCCGACAGAAACTGATGAAGATTCAGCCTGAGACATTGGCACAAGCCAGTAGAATCCCTGGCGTTTCTCCGAGCGACATCAATGTGCTTTTGGTGCTGATGGGGAGATAAAGACAGGACATGTTCCACGTGAAACAAACAACAAGGTATTAAACATATAACTATTTGATTATGAACAGTAAACTATTGCTTGACAATCTGCGCTGTGTGCCAGATTTCCCCAAAAAGGGTATCAACTTTCGAGATGTAACCACACTCTACAAGAATGCCGAATGCATGAAAGAGATGCTCGACGAAATGGAGCGACTTTACAAAGACAAGGGTATTACGAAGATTGTAGGAGTAGAGAGCCGTGGATTCGTGATGGCTTCGGCCTTAGCAGGAAGATTAGGTTGCGGTGTCGTACTTGCACGTAAACCAGGAAAGCTCCCTGCTACAGTCATCAAAGAATCATTCTCTAAGGAGTATGGCGTTGATACCGTTGAAATGCACCTCGACTCTATCGATCCAAACGATGTCGTACTCATACACGATGATTTGTTGGCAACGGGAGGTACGGCAAAGGCCACCTACAAACTCGTAGAGGACTTACACCCCAAGAAGATCTACATGAACTTCATCATCGAAATCACAGACGAGGGACTTCATGGTCGCGACCTTTTTAAAGACATTGACCTTACTTGTCTATTAACGATATAAAATGCGTTTCACGTGAAACATTGAAGATGACAAAGGAAGAAAACGAAAGGCGTTTAGCGTATCTGAAAGGTATCGTCAGCAGGTTACCAGAGAAGCCTGGTAGCTACCAGTATTACGACGAGAATCATACCATTATCTATGTGGGTAAGGCGAAGAATCTCAAATCGAGAGTTTCGTCTTACTTCCACACGGAAGTGGATCGTTTCAAGACCAAAGTTCTGGTAAGTAAGATTTTCGATATCAGTTACACGGTGGTGAATACAGAAGAGGATGCCTTATTGCTTGAGAACTCGCTCATCAAGAAATATAATCCACGATATAATGTATTATTGAAAGATGGTAAGACATATCCGAGCATCTGCGTAACCAACGAATTCTTCCCTCGCATCTTCAAGACAAGAACCATCAACAAGAAGTGGGGCTCGTATTACGGGCCCTACTCTCACGTTGGTTCAATGTATGCCATTCTTGATCTCATCAAGGAACTATATCACCCTCGAACATGTCGACAACCAATCACAAAAGAGGGCGTTGAAACGGGAAAATATAAGGTCTGTTTAGACTACCATATTAAGAAATGTATGGGCCCTTGCGTGGGCAAACAATCGTATGAAGACTATCAAAAGAACATTCTTCAAGCTCGCGAGATTCTGAAAGGCAATACACGTCAAGTACTTCGCGACCTTAAGGATGAAATGATGAAGCTCTCAGAAGAGTTGCGATTCGAGGAAGCAGAGGAAGTTAAACGCAAATACATTGCTCTGGATACATTTGTGAGCAAGAGCGAAGTGGTAAGTCATACGATTAATAACGTAGATGTTTTCTCGATTACATCTGATGAAAAGATGGCTTTCATCAATTATATCCACGTCTCGAATGGAAGCATCAACCAGAGTTTTACCATCGAATATAAGAAGAAGCTAAACGAGACAGATGAAGAGCTTTTGCAACTAGGAATTATCGAACTCAGACAACGATTTAAGAGCGATGCAAAGGAGATTATCGTGCCTGAGGAGGTAGATGTTGAGCTCGGAAACGTTACCTTTACGGTGCCCCAAAGAGGTGATAAAAAAAACCTGCTAGACCTTTCGATTATGAATGGCAAGCAATACAAATTCGATTGCTTAAAACAAGCAGAAAAGCTAAATCCAGAGCAGAAGCAAACACGCTTAATGAAGGAATTGCAAGAGAAACTTCACTTGCCAAAACTACCCTATCATATCGAGTGCTTCGATAACTCTAATATCTCTGGAACGGATGCTGTAGCTTCGTGCGTGGTTTTCAAAGCGATGAAACCCAGCAAAAAGGACTATAAGCGCTTTAATATAAAGACCGTTGTAGGGCCTGATGATTATGCATCTATGAAAGAGGTTGTAGGTCGCAGATATCGAAGGATGATAGAGGAAGAAGAACCCCTACCCGACCTCATTATTGCCGATGGTGGCAAGGGACAAATGGAGGTAATTCGCGAAGTCATTCAAGACGAACTGAACCTTGATATTCCCATCGCAGGATTGGCTAAAGACGATCGCCACAGAACCAATGAACTACTCTATGGATTCCCACCCATACACGTGGCTTTAAAGACAGATTCTGAGCTTTTCCACGTGCTGACACATATCCAAGACGAGGTACATCGTTTTGCCATCGAATTCCATAGAAACAAGCGTTCTAAGCGCGCTTTGCACTCTGAACTTGATGACATACCAGGCATTGGCCCAAAGACGCGAGACGAGCTTCTGAATGCTCTAAAATCGGTGAAAAAAATTCGCGAATCTGCCCTCGAAACACTCACAAACTTGATTGGTCCCGCTAAAGCACAAATTGTTTTCGAGCACTTTCATAAAGGCTGATTTTTGATTCCCAGTGTGGGAATATTTGCTACTATTAATGCTAGCAATTGCTACTATTAATACTAGCAATTTTTTCTATACAGCAATATAATCACACGAAATTTGGTAGAATCAAAATAAAGTCGTATCTTTGCCGAAAATTCTAAGAATAATGAGAGCCGTCATACAGAGAGTTACCCACGCCAGCGTTACCATCGAGGGCAAAGTAAAGAGCCAAATAGAACAGGGATACCTTATTCTATTAGGCATCTGCAATGAAGATACGATGGAAGATGTTGATTGGTTAGTGAAGAAAATCGCCAATCTGAGAGTGTTTGGCGATGAAAACGATGTGATGAACCGTTCGATACTCGATATTGATGGTAACTGCCTGGTAATCAGTCAGTTTACGCTCTACGCGAGCTACAAAAAGGGTAATCGCCCCTCTTGGTTTAAAGCAGGTTCTCATGAGCACTCTATCCCACTCTATGAAGCCTTCTGCAAAGAACTCTCCGAAGCCATTGGCAAGCAAGTAGGTACGGGCGAATTTGGCGCTGATATGAAAGTAGAACTCCTAAACGATGGCCCTGTAACCATTTGTATGGACACAAAGAATAAAGAATGAAAAAATATCTTCGAGAAATAGAAATCTCTGGCCTGATTCTAACGGCAATTGGTGTTGGCATATCCTACATCAAAGGCTATCAATATGGTGTCTGGCCTTGCGGATTCGGACTCTTTCTGTTGCTCCTTATCTTCCTCTATAAAGCCTTCCATTGGAAGGAATACGAGCGAGAGAATAAGCAATATATCTTCATCATCCTAATCTGTATTTTCATATTAATCCTTCAAATGTTGAGAGCACGATGACAATCAAAGAAGCACAAGAAGCGGTAGATCGCTGGATAAAGGAATACGGGGTTCGATACTTCTCAGAACTCACGAATATGGCCGTGCTTACTGAAGAAGTGGGCGAACTGGCTCGTGTGATGGCTCGCAAATATGGCGATCAGAGTTTTAAGGAAGGCGAGAAAGATAACCTTGGCGAAGAGATGGCAGATGTACTCTGGGTGCTCCTCTGCTTGGCCAATCAAACGGGCGTAGACCTTACGGAAGAACTCCAAAAATCTATTGAAAAGAAGACTCAAAGAGATTCATTACGACATATTCATAACAAAAAACTTTTAGCATAAAAACGATTATGGCAGAACACAATCATGAGCATGAGCATCATCACCACGAGATGCCTCAGAAGAGCCGCATAGAAGAGGCTCTTGGTAAGTATAACCTCGAGATTAGCGACGAGGAAGTAAAGGAAGCAGTGAAGAAAATCATTGCTGAAAAAGTGCACGAAAACGATACCCCAGAGGTAAAGCAATTCCTGATGGGTAGCGTGGAACTAACCACCCTGAAGACTACCGATTCTGACGAGAGCGTGATGGCCTTTACAGAGCGTGTAAACCAGTTTGAAGAGGCCTACCCTAACCACCCTCACGTAGCTACTATCTGCGTATATCCTCGCTTCGCAAAGATCGTTTCCGAAACCCTCGAAGTAGATGGCGTAGAAATCGCTTGCGTATCAGGCTCTTTCCCTTCTTCTCAGGCCCTTATTGAGGTGAAGACCATCGAGACAGGTTTAGCCGTAAAAGATGGCGCTACAGAGATTGATATGGTGCTCTCAGTAGGTGCATTCCTCTCTGGCGATTACGAGACCGTAATTGATGAAATCCAGCAAATGAAAGAGGCTTGTGGCGATAAGAAAATGAAGGTGATTTTGGAGACGGGTTGTCTTAAGACAGCAGCAAACATCAAGACCGCTTCTATCCTATCGATGTATGCAGGTGCTGATTATATCAAGACCTCAACAGGAAAACTAGAGCCAGCAGCAACCCCAGAGGCTGCATACGTGATGTGTCAGGCCATTAAGGAATACTACGATGAAACGGGCATACAGATAGGTTTTAAGCCCGCAGGAGGCCTTAACAGCGTGATGGATGCACTTATATACTATACGATCGTCAAAGAGGTTCTGGGCGAGAAATGGCTCACAAATCAGTGGTTCCGTATGGGAACATCCCGTTTGGCAAATCTCTTGCTAAGCGAAGTTATTGGCGAGGAAGTGAAATTCTTCTAATCTACTACAGTACAACTAAGGAAAACTCCAGTACGTCCGTAGGCGTACTGGAGTTCTTTCGTTAGCGTACTAGAGTGCGCCCTAAGGCATACTGAGTTTATTTATTACGCTGAATAACGTAGTCCAAATAAGCAGTATAGGCTTCCTTCAACTCTGGTTTCACGCATTCATCGATATATATTTGAGCGTCCTTAGCAAACTCTTCCATTTTCTTTTCTGCATAAGTAATGCCACCATATTCCTTAGCAAACTCTATCAAAACAGCGATTTCATCAGTATTAATCGTGCCGTTTTTAACCTTCAAGGCAAGATTCTTCACCGCAGGATTATCGTAATTGTTCAAAGCATAAAGAATAGGAAGCGTCAGCTTGCCTTCTTTCATATCGTTACCAGTAGGCTTGCCGATTTCAGGAGAATCGTAATAATCGAAAATATCATCACGAATCTGGAAAATCATACCAATATTATAACCGAATTTAGCCGCTTTTTTGATGGTCTCCTCTGAAGCACCAACAGAAATCGAACCAAGAATACAACACGACTCAAAAAGAGAAGCTGTCTTCTTCTCAATTACCTGATAATAAGCATCTTCTGAGAAATCCTGACTAGAAATATTCGACAATTGATGAATCTCACCTGCGGCAAGAGTTCTACCTAAATCCGACAGATGTTGTACAATATCATTATTTCTCGAAAGGGCTACACGTAGCAAGGCCGTAGAAAGGATATAATCACCCACCAAAACGGCTACCGTATTATTATAAGCAGCATTCACTGAAGGCTGACCTCGACGTTGTTCGCTCTCATCTACCACATCATCATGAACCAAACTGGCTGTATGAAGTAACTCTAGTCCGAGGGCTGAATTCTGAGTAACATCAGATACCTCACCATAGTTTCTTGCGGTAAGGAAAACGAGCATGGGGCGCATACGCTTTCCACCCCTTTCACCAATATGCGAAAGAATCTGTTTCAGCATACCATCGGTATAACTCAAACTCTCTTTGAACAACGCAACAAAGCGATCCATATCGCCTTCAATTGGCTTTCGAATAGCAGATAAATAGTCCATAAACACTTAAATTTTGCCACAAAAATATGAAATAATTCTGTTATTCGGAAATATTTTGGTACTTTTGAGGCGAAAATTAAGAAAGTTATGCAGAAATTATTTCTTTTGCGCTGATTTATCGTAGTTATTACGCATTCATCAAAAACCCAAGAATCAACTCTAAGGGTCTCAATACCAGTGCCATCATGGGCTTCCTGAATACGCTCAACGAAGTGTTGACAAAAGAGAAGCCAACACATATCGGAGTGGCCTTCGATCCTCATGGACCCACCTTCCGTAGCGAGGCTTTTCCTGAGTATAAAGCCCAAAGAGAAGAAACCCCAGAGGATATCCGCAAAGCTGTACCTATTATAAAAGACTTGCTGAAAGCCTATCGTATACCTATCTTACAAGTAGACGGCTACGAAGCTGATGACGTGATTGGTACTTTGGCCACAAAGTCGGGGGCACAAGGTATTGAAACTTATATGCTGACCCCGGATAAGGACTATGGACAACTTGTAAGCGACAAGGTTTTCATCTATCGTCCTCGTCATGGAGGAGGTTATGAAACAATGGGACCACGTGAGGTTTGCGAAAAATATGGCATTCCATCGACACAAGCGGTCATCGATCTCTTGGCACTGATGGGCGATTCTGCAGATAACTTCCCAGGATGTCCGGGTGTGGGCGAGAAAACTGCTGTGAAACTGATTAATGAATTTGGAAGCATCGCTTCACTCATTGAGCGCTCTTCTGAAATCAAAGGTAAGCTTCGCGAAAAAGTGGAAGAGCATGTAGAGGATATCAAGATGAGTTACTTCTTGGCCACCATCAAAACGGATGTACCCATCGAGCTCGATTTGGAAAATCTGAAACTCGTGGAGCCAAATGAAGACGAACTTGGAAAATTGCTCCTCGATTTGGAGATGAAATCGTTCGCAGACAGAGTTCTTAAAAAAAGTCAAAAACCTCAAATACCTGTTAACGGACAACTCGATCTCTTTGCAGAATTTCCAATTAGCGGCACAGAAGCGAGCGAAAATTCGAGTTTTGAGAGCCTTAAAACCACCCCTCACGACTACAAACTCGTTGATAATCAGACAGATTTAGAGAAATTACGTGACTATTTCTTAACAAACGAAATTCTCAGTCTAGATACAGAAACCACTTCAACCTCGGCAATCGATGCAGAATTGGTAGGTTTGAGCTTCGCAGTGAAGGAATTTGAGGCCTTCTATGTGCCAATTCCAGCAAAACGTGAAGAAGCGTTGCAAATTGTTAATATCTTTAAAGCGGTGTACGAAAGCGAGCAGATTTTGAAAATCGGACAAAACATGAAGTACGACCTTGAGGTGTTGCGGAATTATGGCGTCGAACTCAAAGGCAAGATGTGGGACACGATGATAGCCCATTATCTAATTCAACCCGAACTTCATCACAACATGGATTACATGGCAGAGATTTATCTGAACTACCAGACCATCCATATCGATGAGCTCATAGGACCCAAAGGCAAGAACCAGAAATCGATGCGCGACCTCCTACCCTCTCAGGTTTATGAATATGCAGCAGAAGATGCGGACATCACCCTGCGCCTAAAAAACAAGCTTGAGCCTGAGCTGAAGAAGTTCGAATGTGAAAAGCTGTTTTATGAAATTGAGATGCCTCTGATGCCAGTGCTCGCAGAAATGGAAATGAACGGGGTTTGTCTGGATACGGAATCTCTGAAAGAAACGTCAAAGGTTTTAACCGATAGGATGAACGAACTAGAGGCTCGTATCTATGAACTCGCCGAAGAACAATTCAATATTGCCTCGCCAAAGCAAGTTGGCGAAATCCTCTTCGATAAACTGAAGATTGTAGAAAAGGCCAAGAAAACCAAGACAGGTCAATATGTGACCTCAGAAGAAGTACTCCAGCAATTGCGCAATAAGCATGAGATTGTCGCAGATATATTGGAACACAGAGGTTTAAAGAAACTTATCGGTACTTATATCGATGCCCTTCCTAAGCTGATTAATCCACATACAGGTCATATACATACCTCGTTTAACCAAACAATTACAGCTACAGGTCGTCTTAGCTCTTCAGATCCAAATTTGCAGAATATTCCTATTCGAGGCGAAGATGGCAAAGAGATTCGTAAAGCCTTTATCCCAGAGCCAGGATGTCTGTTCTTTTCTGCTGACTATTCTCAGATTGAGCTTCGTGTGATGGCTCATCTTTCGCAAGATCCTCAAATGGTAGAGGTGTTCCGTGAGGGTAAGGATTTACATGCAGCTACTGCAGCAAATATCTACAAGAAGCCAATAGAAGAGGTGACTCGCGATGAACGTACCAAATCGAAGCGAGCCAACTTTGGAATCATTTATGGTATCACCGTATTTGGTCTCGCTGAGCGCTTGGATATCCCTCGCGATGAAGCAAAAATGCTGATTGATGGCTACTTCGCCACCTTCCCACAAGTGCACGATTATATGGAGAAATCGAAGGAAGTGGCTCGTCAGAAAGGTTATGTTACAACCCTTTTCGGGCGTCGACGCTATCTACCAGATATCAATTCTCATAATGCGACCGTACGAGGTTTTGCTGAGCGAAACGCCATCAATGCCCCAATTCAGGGCACTGCTGCAGATATCATTAAGGTGGCGATGATTCACATCTTCAAGCGCTTCAAGGCAGAGGGCATCAAGAGCAAAATGCTGCTTCAGGTACATGATGAATTAAACTTCTCCGTCTATCCGGAAGAAAAAGAAAAGGTAGAGCGCATCGTCATCGAAGAGATGCAACACGCCTATCCTCTCAATGTGCCTTTGGTAGCTGATTCCGGCTTTGGCCAAAACTGGCTTGAGGCCCACTAATCGCTATTTTACTCGCCAGATATTAAGGACGATACCCTGAAACTGTTGGGTGAAGTCTGGCGCACAGAGGAAAAGCGAGTTATTCAGCCAGGCATATTTGCTGTCTGCTGGCGCCTCGAATTGGGGTGCAGCCTTAAAATAGAAAGAGGGATTGCCTTGGGCATCCTTACCAGACCAGATAATGCCTCGATTACGAACGTGGATAACTACGCCATCATCTGTCTTGATGCAGTAAATCGCCTCTAATTCTGTGCGATTCAGCGCCTTGCTGGCCAATTGGTAATCAGCGCCACCATTGATAATCGTTCCCTTAATGTCGGGGCCTTCAAAAGTACCACCGGTAATGGGGATAATGGTCCGTTGACCATGTTGCGTCTCGCCAGCAGAATAAGCTTCGCCCAGCGTCACTTTCAATTGGAAAGCAAACTCCAATTGTGGAGTATCTTTAGGTTCAATAACTTGGCCACTTGCATAAAGCGAAAGTGCCAGAAAAGCGATTGTTGATAATAAGAATTTCTTCATTTTACTTGGTGATTTTAGTCCATCTTGGGTGCAAAGATAAGCAATTTTCCGTAATATATTTGGTTTTTCGCTCAGATTGCACTAACTTTGCACCCGAAATAAACGTTTATTAGAAGAAAATGGCATTAAAATGTGGTATTGTAGGACTACCAAACGTGGGTAAGTCTACATTGTTTAATTGTCTGTCGAGCGCAAAAGCTCAGGCAGCAAATTTTCCTTTTTGTACGATTGAGCCCAATGTGGGTGTTATCACCGTACCCGATGAAAGACTGACTAAATTGGCTGAGATTGTTCATCCTGGACGTATCGTACCTGCTACTTGTGAGATCGTAGATATTGCAGGTCTTGTAAAAGGTGCTTCAAAGGGTGAGGGTCTTGGTAATAAGTTCCTTGGAAATATTCGTGAAACAGATGCGATTATCCATGTTTTGAGATGTTTCGAAGACGATAATATCACCCACGTAGATGGTACTATCGATCCCATTCGCGACAAGGAAATCATCGATACAGAGCTTCAGTTGAAGGACCTTGAGACAGTCGTTTGGCAAAGACGGAGAAAGCTGCAGCTGCTGGCAATAAGGATGCAAAGGTGGAGGTAACCGTGCTCCATGCTTATAAAGAGGTATTAGAGCAAGGTAAGAATGCCCGTATTGTAGAGTTCGAGAGCAAGGATGAGCAGGATTGTGCCCGTAATCTCTTCCTATTGACCTCAAAGCCAGTACTTTACGTTTGTAATGTTGGCGAGGCAGATGCAAAATCAGGCAACGACTTTACCAAGAAAGTAGAGGCGCTGGCTAAGGAAGAAGGCGCAGAGGCAATGATTATCGCAGCTAAGACAGAGGAGGATATCGCTGAGCTCGAAAGCTATGAGGATAAGCAGATGTTCTTAGAGGAACTTGGCTTGGAAGAGAGTGGCGTGAATCGTCTGATTAAGAAGGCCTATGCCCTCTTGAACCTTGAGACTTTCATTACTGCTGGAGAGATGGAAGTAAAGGCCTGGACCTATAAGAAAGGTTGGAAGGCACCTCAGTGTGCTGGTGTTATCCACACTGATTTTGAAAAGGGATTCATTCGTGCAGAAGTCATCAAGTACGACGACTATATCCAGTATGGCTCTGAAGCTGCTGTACGCGAGGCAGGAAAGATGGGCGTAGAGGGTAAAGACTACGTGGTACAAGATGGTGATATCATGCACTTTAGATTCAATGTATAATGACTAGTTTACTGAATTACATCGTTTGGCAACCTGATTTGGAGGCTTTCCATCTGGGGCCCATTACCGTTCGGACTGATGTGGATTATTGGCTTGGCACTCGCATACCTGGTAGTAAAAAGGCTGTATAACGAGCAGAAAATCAAAGAAGAACTGTTTGATCCGCTCTTTTTCTACTGCTTCGTAGGTATCCTTTTGGGAGCTCGTTTAGGCCACTGTATCTTTTATCAGCCCGACTACTTTCTCACCTCTTTCAAGGGCATTGTAGAGATGTTCTTACCTATCCATTTCTTGCCTGATGGAGGATGGAAGGTTACTGGCTATGCAGGTTTGGCCTCTCATGGCGGAACACTGGGCTTGATGATAGCCCTCTGGCTTTATGTAAAGCGCACCAAACTGAGCATCTGGACCGTACTCGACAATATCGCTATCGCTACAGGTACCACTGCTTGTTTTATTCGTCTTGGCAACCTGATGAATTCTGAGATTATAGGAAAGATTACAGATGTTCCCTGGGCCTTTATCTTTGAGCGAGTAGACGCTGTACCACGCCATCCAGGACAGCTTTACGAGGCCATCGCCTACGCTATCCTTTTCTGCATCATGTGGGTGTTGCATAAGAAGATGCCTGAGAAGATTGGTACAGGTTGGTACTTTGGTTTCTGCCTGGCTTATATCTTCACGTTCCGCTTCTTTATTGAGTACACCAAGGAGATTCAGGAAGCTTTCGAAGTCTCTCTCCCACTCGATATGGGACAGATACTTTCTATACCGTTTATCATACTTGGCGTCTATTGCATGATAAAAGCCAAGCACTAAGGTCACAAAATATTCCCAGTAAGGGAACGTTTTATTCCCAGCATGGGAACGACTTGTTCCCTTACTGGGAATTATTTTCCAGATACGATCTTCTTGATATCGTTCAGCTTATTGAGAGCTTCGAGAGGCGTAAGGTTATTCACGTCGATGCCTAAGATCTCATCACGCACCTGACAAAGTACAGGGTCATCAAGCTGGAAGAACGAGAGTTGCATACCTTCGCGAGAGGCTGCAATCTCTGCGGTAGGCTTGCCAACGGTACCTACTTGCGAGTTATCAGCCTCTAGTTGCTTCAGAATCACATTGGCACGTTTTACGATGCTTCTGGGCATACCTGCAATCTCTGCCACATGAATACCAAAGGAGTGCTCACTCCCACCCTTTTCGAGTTTGCGCAAGAAAATCACCTTACCATCCACCTCTTTTACAGAGACATTGTAATTCTTGATGCGTGAGAAGTTTTTCTCCATCTCATTTAGCTCATGATAGTGCGTGGCAAATAGCGTTCTGGGGTGGCCCTTGGCGTTCTCATGCAGATATTCTACGATGGCCCATGCTATCGAGATACCATCGTAAGTACTGGTGCCTCGTCCTAACTCATCGAAAAGCACCAAAGACCTTGAAGACACATTATTTAATATGTTCGAAGCCTCTGTCATCTCCACCATGAAAGTAGATTCTCCTAGGGAAATATTATCTGAGGCCCCTACCCTCGTGAAGATTTTATCCACCAGACCGATTCTAGCGGCTTCTGCAGGCACAAAACAACCTATCTGGGCAAGTAGTACGATGAGCGCCGTTTGTCGCAACAAAGCCGATTTTCCTGCCATATTCGGACCCGTAATGATGATTATCTGTTGGCGCTCATTATCGAGCAGGATATCATTAGGCACATAGCGCTCTCCAAGTGGCAATTCTTGTTCGATTACAGGGTGGCGACCCTGCTTGATATCAATCACCTCTGAAGAATCGATGACAGGACGGATATACTTATTATCCTCGGCAACTTTCGCAAAGCTCAGTAAGCAATCCAAGCGAGCGATGATATTGGCATTTATCTGTATCTGAGGGATAAACTCCTGCATGCCCAGGATAAGGTCGTTAAAAAGCTTCGCCTCCAAAGAGAGAATCTTATCTTCTGCACCAAGAATCTTTTCTTCGTATTCCTTCAGTTCCTGGGTAATATAGCGTTCTGCCTGAGCCAATGTCTGCTTTCGAACCCACTCTGCAGGCACCTGATCCTTATAGGTATTGCGAACCTCAAGATAGTAACCAAACACATTATTATAACCTATCTTCAGTGAACTAATACCCGTTTGTTCTGCTTCGCGCTCCTGAATCTTCAAGAGATAGTCCTTACCACTATAGGCGATGCTTCTTAACTCGTCGAGTTCAGCATTTACACCATCTTTAATGACACCTCCTTTGGCTACTAATTGAGGCGGATCGTTCTGTATCTCCTTCTCTATTCTGTCTCGCAAAGATTCGCAAAGATTCAGTTGTTCCCCTACCCTATTCAGAGCCTCGTTCTTAGCATAAAGACAAGCAGTCTTGATGGGTTGGATAGCTTGGAGAGCCATCTTTAATTGTACCACTTCGCGAGGCGATACACGACCTACTGCAGCCTTTGAGATAATGCGCTCCAAGTCGCCAATACGATGAATCTGATCATCGATACACTCACGGAACTCTGGCTCGCGATAGTAATACTCCACGATATCCAGACGTGAATTGATGGGTTTCTCATCTTTTAATGGGAATACCAACCATCGACGGAGCAGACGACCACCCATCGGACTTACCGTCTTATCGATGACATCAAGCAACGACTTACCATCTTCCTGCATCGGATGAACGAGCTCAAGACTACGAATCGTAAACTTATCGAGGCGTACATACTTATCTTCTTCGATGCGGGAAATCGAAGTGATATGACCTATCTGGGTATGTTGCGTTTGCTCCAGATATTGTAAAATGGCACCAGCAGCTATCACACCAGCATGCAAATGATCGACACCAAAGCCCTTCAGGTTCTTGACATTAAAGTGGCGCAACAGCTTCTGCTTAGACGTTTGCTCTGTAAACACCCAGTCATCAAGTTGGAAAGTAAAGTATTTTGAACCAAAGTTGCGCTCGAACTCTAGTTTCTTGGTGCGATCGTGCAATACTTCCTTTGGCGAGAAATTACCCAAGAGTTTTTCTACATAGTCTTGTGTCCCCTCACCTGTAAGGAACTCACCTGTAGAAATATCGAGGAAAGCCACACCAAACGAAGCTTTGCCAAAATGAACGGCTGCAAGGAAGTTGTTCTCCTTATAATTCAGTACATTATCCGATAGGGCAACTCCTGGTGTAACCAACTCTGTAATACCTCTTTTTACAAGCTTCTTCGTAAGTTTGGGGTCTTCGAGCTGGTCGCAGATGGCCACACGTTTTCCAGCACGAATCAGCTTAGGTAAATAGGTATCGAGCGCATGGTGAGGAAAGCCAGCCATCTCGTCACCTTTCACACCAGCGCCATTATTACGATGGGTAAGTGTGATACCCAGAATCTTTGCAGCTGTAATGGCATCTTCACAATACGTTTCATAAAAGTCGCCACACCTGAATAGCATCACTGCGTCAGGATGTTTCGCCTTCAAATCAAAGAATTGTTTCATCATCGGGGTTGTCTTTCTTCGCCATTGTCAGTCTCCGATTATTTCTTTAGGTACATTAAAATAAGGTCTACTATCTCATCTTCTGTATGGTTCTCTACATTGAATACCAAATCGTAATTCCTGGTGTCGTAACGTGATGTACCAGTATACTTATTGACATAACTTTCACGAGCAACATCTACCTCTTTGAGGATTTTTTCAGCTTCCTTTGCACTGATGCCTCGCCTTTCTACCAGACGTTTGATGCGCTCTTCCATACGAGCCTGAATAAGGATACTTAAATGGTTAGGATGATCGCGAAGCACAAAGAATCCACTACGACCTGCTATCACACACGATTCATCAGCAGCAATCCCTTTCAGGATTTCCTTTTCCGTCTCAAAGAGGTCATCAGTAATCAGAAAATCAGGAATGGCCGTTGAACTAGGAATGATATTGGGTGCAGCATAGCTAGGCATGATTTTAAAACTACGCTTCAAATCAGCCCACCAATTATGCTTCTGACCCTTCAAGCGCTCTATCTCTTCAGTAGTCAATTCATACTTCTCTTTCAGGGCTTGAATAACGGCCTTATCATAAAAAGGCACACCCAGGCTATGGGCTAATTTGTCGCCAATTGTTCGTCCTCCTGAGCCTAGCTCACGATTGATAGTGATTACAAATTGTTGATCCAGTTTCATATTCCTTATTCTTGATGGTAGCTGCAAAGTTACGCATTAATTCTGAATCCACCAAAATTTTGCCAAACTTTCAATGCTTACAGCAATTTTTGGTGCACTGGGCCTTTGCTTTCTTCACGATCTTCTTAGTCTGATTGAATAATTCCTCTGACGGTTCTGAACCTTCATTATAAAGTTGCAGATACCAACGAACGGTCCAGTTTAGCTCTTCTTTTGGTCGAAGGGTAGAGTAGGCGCCTTGACTCTCTAGTTCGATAAATGTCTTACCTCTATTTACATATACCTGAATTTCTGCTTCATTGGGTGCTGGTTGCGATGGGGTAAGATCCTCAAAACATTTCACCAATAGCAAGCCATTGCTGTAATAAGCTAGCCAACCTTTACCATCAGCATTAACCTTTCTGTTCTCATCAGTAGTATCAGCCTGATACCAAGATGCCCCGAAATTGTTCTTGAAATTCATCAAGCCTGCTGGCCAGATGCTGTCTGCTGGTGCCTCGAAGAAAATTAGTCCACCATCGTTCAAAACGCGAGTGATTTCCCAAGGAGCCACCTTTCTAGCCTCATCGCCTTCGTTAATGATAGAGTAGGTGATAGCGATACCATCACCATCTGACTTAAAGGCCTTGCGAACTCTGAACTTCAGCTTTTCTGACACCTCACTTGTCATCGTAAGCACACCGTCCTTTTCTTCTACAGTATAAGGCTTCTTGTCGAATTCAAATACAGGGGGCCAATTCCATTCTTTCTGAGGACTTGTCCAAAACGTACTTCCAAAAGATTCTGGCCATTTTAGTTGTGAAATGACTTCTTGTTCGCCACACTTGAAGGAAAGAATTTTCGCGCCTTTGGCAGCATTAATCATCATCGTTAAGTTACCATTCTTCAGGGTATAAAGACCCTCTTCTTCGTTTTGCGCCATTGAGGCTGAGGTTCCTAAGACTAAAGCCATTAGGAGAGATGTTAGTAATCGATTCATACGTACATATTTTTTAGTTGATAATATTCATCTGATTATAATACGTTTGAAAGGACTGAATGTCTAAGATATGATACCTATATTTATAGAAGATTAACGCTCTAATTGTTTGTGGTTCGCAATAATTCTTCTAAATTTGCACAAAAGAATGCGAACATGGACGATAAACTATATCTTCTAGGACTTATTCGCGAGGGTGAACACCAACAACAGGATTTCAAGTATCGGGTAGAGGATGCCTGTAAACTTGCCAAATCCGTATCAGCTTTCGCCAATACTGATGGAGGACGATTGCTGATAGGGGTGAGGGATGATTCTGGTGTTCGTTCTGAAGAAGAAATCTTCATGATGCACCAAGCTGCTTACAAATATTGTAAGCCAGAGGCCAGCATAAAATTTGATACTTATCATGTGGATAAGCGCACGATTGTTATCGCGACCGTACCGCCATCAGAGCGAAAACCTATCTACGCCATCAATGAAAAAGGCGAACAACGGGCTTATATCCGTATTACTGATGAGAACATCGTAGCTTCGCCCGTTCATTTGGCTATCTGGCGAGAACAACTATCAGAACGTGGGGCAATGGTAACTTATTCGCCTGCAATGAAAAAACTTTTGAATGCGATGGCTTCAGACTATCCAGATCAGCAACCTCAGTCTTTTACGCTAAACCAACTCGTACGTCGTTCTCGTCTCCCTCGTCCAAAAGTCATCACCCTTTTGGCTCGTTTCGTCCGTTTTGGCTTAGCCCGTTGGCAATATCGCGACCAACAATTCTTATTTCAAGCCATCTAATAATTAAATTTTCCCTGCCTTTTTTGTATGTTCCGAAAGGTACAATTGACAATTATAAAGCAACTGCTGGTTGGAACGACTTCATATTTATAGAGGAAGGTACACCAACAAATATCAATTCTGCCAAGATAGTACAAACAACAGAATTTGAACGATTTACTATAGGTGGTAAGCGAATATCAAAACCTCAGCATGGAGTGAATATTATAAAAAGAATGATGGAACGACTAAAAAGGTCATAATCAAATAAGACCTACCCTACTACCGTCAGATGACTGAAATGTCGATAAATAAAGGGAATGTGGCACGGTAGGTGTTGACGCAACACCTACCGTACACCTACCGTAGAGGTCACATTTTTATCTTAAAATAACGAAGCAAGTCTTTATAGAGATCTTGAGCTGTAAGGCAAGTATCTGTAAGATAGCCATTAATATGACCCCATTCTCTAAGGCCTCGATAATAGAATAATTTCAATTCATCCGTGATAATAAAGGGAATAATGTTATTTGCTAGACATTCCTTGAACATTATCAAGCGACCAACACGACCATTACCATCCTGGAAAGGATGTATCTGCTCAAAACGTACATGAAAATCTAGGATATTTTCTAGCGATTTTTGACGATTCTGATGATATTCAGCGAGCAAAGCCTTCAAGCTTTTATGTACTTCTTCTGGTGGACAAGTATCAATACCTCCAACCTCATTAGGTAATCGCTTATAATCACCTACAGCAAACCAGTCTTTTCGACTATCAGATGTTCCAGTCTTCAATAGCAGATGGAGATGCTTGATTGAATCCTCAGTAAGTTTTTCCTCCGCATGATCAATGATATAGTCGATGCAACGAAAATGATTAACTGTCTCAACAATATCATCCACATTGATGGCGCTATCTGTTATGCCAATGGTATTTGTCTCAAAGATATATCGAGTTTGATCATGCGTTAATTTGCTTCCTTCGATATGATTAGAGTTATAAGTCAAATCGATTTGCGTACGATGATAGATGCTGCCTTTAAGCTTCATGGCTTTCTGCTCTCTTAATACTTCTAAAAGAGGAGAGATAGGTGCCTTATTCTTACCTCGCTTAGGCAAAACAGCATCCATAGGGATATTCCAAGTCTTACCCGTAAGGAAAGCACCTTCGATTTTTCCCTGAGCACAATAATTGCGAGCTGTACGCTCAGAAATATCATATTTCTCTGCAAACTGAATAACTGATATATACTCCATTTTTCTTTTTATCGGCAAGTTTTTGAGCCATTTTCTGCTGCAAATATACAAAATTTTGCCGATATCGGCAAGAAAATAAAGGGATATTTTTGAGGAAAGAGAAGCGATTGTAAAGGAAATATGCTAAAATTTAACACTTCGAAATGAAGCAATCTAGAAATGGAGTAGGGGAGGAAAAGGCGAAAAATGAGGGAGAAGGAGGCTCAAAGGGAGCGAGAGGTAAGCAAAGGCAAGGCGAGGTTACGGCTTAGTTAGAGAAAAAGTATTCCCTCACGTGGGAAAAAGTGCTAGAAAGGTAAAAAGTGCTAGAATTAATGGTAAAAAGTAACTTATTAGGAGGAAAAATGATATCGAAAAAGAGGGCCTATTTTGTAAGCATCAGATAGTCAGATAGTTACAAAATAGGCCATAATTTGCGTGTACGATTGCCATCTGTGCGTTGGTGACTATCGCACGATTCTCAGACGTTTGTTTGTAAAGAATCTTATTTATTCTGGCGATTTACGAACTCTGTATAGGTGATAAACTCGTGGCCATGCTGTAGAAGCATTTTTACCAAACGATCGAGGCGCTCACACATTTGCTGGCCACTATGATTGCGAATGATAAAAGGCATTTTAAACTCAGGATGCGCCTTCAGTTCGAAAAACTCCCAAGGATGGAAATAGGTTACGAAATAGCCATCCTTACTAAGTACTCTACGAACCAAAAGATGATAAAGCAACTCTGGGAGATTATGCAAAGCGAGCCAGAAGAGCGGAAAACGAATCAAAGGCGTAACAGAAGCAGGAATCTGCATCACGCCATCTTTCATAAACCAAGTACGAGGCTCCGTCAAGTGCATATAGCGCCCTGGTATAAAAGCCGGATTCAAGGAAGAATTGTAGAGATAGCCCACTCGCTTGATTTCTGACTCGATAACAGGAAACATACGAGGTTGGCGATAACCAAAGACTTTGCGACCCGTTACTCGCTCTACGATCTCTTTCGAACGTGCGAAATCAGTTTCCTTTGGCTCGAAATGATCAACACCGTGACAAGCCACTTCGTGACTCTCGTCCATAATTCTCTGCATCACCTCTGGTGCATGTTCTGCAAAGTTGCCTGTACAGAAAAACGTAGCCCGAACCCCATTCTGCTTCAAAACATCGAGAATGCGATTTGTGCCAACCTTCGAAACTTTCATGCCTTCCTCTAGCGAGAACTCTACCCCATGCTCGCGAGGTACATCAAACTCTTCTGTGTCAAAACTTAATAATATCATCAGTTACCTTTTAAATTCCAACTGCAAAGGTAAGCAAAAAATGCAAGAATGAAAATAAATCGCGATTTATTTTGTATTTTGCTCGATTTACACTATCTTTGCAGCCTAGATAAGTCTAAATAAGTAATGTACGGAAACAATAAATAACAAAGATACAATGGACTACAATTTTAGAGACATCGAACAAAAATGGCAAAAGCGATGGGTAGAGAATGGTACCTATCGAGTAGTAGAGGACAAAAACAAGAAGAAATTCTATGTGCTCAACATGTTCCCTTATCCTAGTGGAGCAGGCCTGCATGTGGGTCATCCTTTGGATACATCGCTAGTGATATCTATGCCCGCTACAAGCGTCAGCAAGGCTTTAACGTGCTGAATCCTATGGGCTACGATGCTTACGGACTACCCGCAGAGCAATACGCTATCCAGACAGGTCAGCACCCAGAGAAGACCACCTTCGAGAATATCGATCGTTATCGCTCTCAGCTTGATAAGATTGGTTTCTCATTCGATTGGGAGCGCGAGGTTCGTACTTGCGATCCTATCTATTACAAGTGGACACAGTGGGCCTTCCAACGTATGTTTAAGAGCTACTTCTCAACTTCATCCCACAAGGCTCAGCCTACCATCAAACTTATTGAGCACTTCGAACTGATGGGTACAGAAGATTGTCATGCCCTTGGAACAGAGGAGCTTCACTTTACAGCTTCTGATTGGGCTAGCTTCTCAGAGAAGAAGAAGCAAGAGGTACTGATGAACTATCGTATTGCCTATCTTGCTGATACGATGGTGAATTGGTGCCCAGAGTTGGGAACTGTATTGGCTAATGATGAGGTAGTAGATGGTGTAAGCGTTCGTGGTGGTTATCCAGTGGTTCAGAAGAAAATGCGCCAATGGTGCTTGCGAGTATCTGCTTACGCTCAGCGTTTGCTCGATGGTCTTGAGGAGATAGATTGGACGGACTCTCTGAAAGAAACCCAGCGCAACTGGATTGGTCGCTCTGAGGGTACAGAAGTAGAGTTTAAGGTAGCTGATTCTGATAAGCACTTTACCATCTTTACTACTCGTGCTGATACCATGTTTGGTGTTACCTTTATGGTTTTAGCTCCAGAATCAGAGCTCGTAGCAGAACTCACAACACCTGAGCAGAAGGCAGAGGTAGACAAATATCTCGACTATGTAAAGAAGCGTACGGAACGTGATCGTCAGATGGACCACAAGGTTACTGGTGTATTCTCCGGAAGCTATGCCATCAATCCTTTCAATGATGAAAAGATCCCCATCTGGATAGCTGAATACGTACTCGCTGGTTATGGTACTGGCGCCATCATGGCCGTACCTGCTCACGATAGTCGTGACTATGCTTTTGCTAAGCATTTCAATCTCCCAATTATTCCATTGATTGAGGGTGCTGATGTCTCTGAGGAGAGCTATGATGCCAAGGAGGGAATCATGTGTAACTCAGCTTCTAACAAGTTCAGTCTCAATGGATTAACCGTTAAGGAAGCTATTGCTGCTACGAAGAAATTTGTTACTGAGCAAGGCCTTGGACGAGTAAAAGTGAATTATCGTTTGAGGGATGCTATTTTCTCTCGTCAGCGTTATTGGGGTGAGCCATTCCCTGTTTACTACAAGGACAATATGCCTTATATGATTCCAAAGGAGTGCTTACCACTCGAATTGCCAGAAATCGATGAGTATAAGCCTACAGAAACGGGCGAGCCACCATTGGGACGTGCTAAGATGTGGGCTTGGGATACCAAGTTCGATAAGGTCGTATCGAAGGATGAGATTGACAACAAGACCGTCTTCCCTTTGGAGCTCAATACGATGCCTGGTTTTGCTGGAAGTTCAGCTTACTATCTGCGCTATATGGACCCAAAGAACGAGAAGGCCCTTGTAAGTCGCGATGCTGATGAGTATTGGCGCAATGTTGACCTCTATGTTGGTGGTACTGAGCACGCTACGGGTCACTTGATTTATTCACGTTTCTGGAATAAGTTCCTTTATGATTCTGGTTATTCTTGCGAGGACGAGCCATTCAAGAAGCTCGTTAATCAGGGTATGATTCAGGGACGATCTAACTTCGTTTATCGTATCGAGGACGAAGGTGCAGATAAGGGTAAGTTCGTTAGCTTTGGCTTGAAGGATAACTATACCACAACACCTATCCACGTAGATGTTAACATCGTTTCTGCAGATATTCTCGACATCGATGCCTTCAAGGCTTGGCGCCCTGAGTATGAGAATGCTGAGTTTATCCTCGAGAATGGTCAGTACAAGTGCGGATGGGCCATCGAAAAGATGTCGAAGTCGATGTTCAACGTGGTAAATCCGGATATGATTGTTGAGAAGTATGGTGCTGATACCTTGCGTCTTTACGAGATGTTCCTGGGTCCTGTAGAACAGAGCAAACCTTGGGATACCAATGGTATCGATGGTTGCCATCGCTTCTTGCGCAAGTTCTGGAACCTTTTCCAGAATGGTTTCGATGAGGGCGAGGCTACCGCAGAGAACCTAAAGAGCGTACATAAGCTGATCAAGAAGGTATCGCAGGATATCGAAACCTTCAGTTATAATACCTCTATCTCTGCCTTTATGATTTGCGTCAACGAGCTTTCTCAGCAGAAGTGCAAGAACAAGGAGATGCTGAAGACACTTGTGATTCTGATTGCACCATTTGCACCTCATATCGCAGAAGAGCTTTGGGAGATGCTGGGCGAAAAGGGTAGTGTTTGCGACTCGAAGTGGCCAAAGTGGGATGAAAAGTATCTTGTAGAGAGTCAGGTTAAGTTGGGTATTGCCTTTAACGGTAAGACTCGCTTGGAAATGGAGTTCCCTGCAGATGCTGACAATAAGACCATCGAGGAAGCTGTACTCTCAGATGAGCGTGCCAAGAAGTATCTCGACGGTTTCCAGGTAGCAAAGGTTATCATCGTCCCTAAGCGTATGGTGAACATTGTTCTGAAAAAATAAGATGACTTTACATCACAAAATGATTTTAAACGAGGCCAAGGACTATATGTTTATAGTTCTGGGCCTCCTTATCTATACTGTAGCATTTACTGTCTTTCTGATGCCCTATCAGATAGTAGCAGGAGGTGTTACAGGTCTTTCAGCTATCATCTACTATGCCACAGGTTTCCATCTGGAGAACACCTATATTATCATCAATGGTATTCTGCTTGTAGTAGCACTGAAGATATTGGGCTTCAAGTTCATGATGAAGACCATCTTCGCTATCTTTACCCTTTATTTCTTGCTGATGTTTGCGCAAGATCTGCTACCTAAGCAAGAAAACGGACTACCCTTTAAACTAATGGGAGAGGGTCAGGACTTTATGTCGATGATTATTGGTTGTGTACTTACTGGTATCGCTTTGGCTACAGTCTTTACCCATAATGGTTCTACGGGAGGTACAGATGTGATTGCAGCTTCTGTCAATAAGTTCCATCCAAATGTATCGCTTGGCAATGTACTGATAGCAGCTGATTTCTGTATCATTGGTTCTTGTATGTTCTTCCCTCAGTTTGGCACCTATATGGAGCGATCCCATAAGGTAATGTTTGGTTTCTGCGTGATGGCTCTCGAGAACTATACCTTGGACTATGTGATGAATGCCAGAAGACAATCTGTACAGTTCTTGATTTTCACTCGCAAATGGCAAGAAATTGCCAATGCCATTGGTACTGAAACCAAGCATGGTGTAACAATTCTCGACGGACATGGATGGTATACAGGAAAAGAGGTAAAGGTACTCTGTATCCTTGCCAGAAAGAATGAGAGTATCAATATGTTCCGTCTTATCAAGATGATAGACCCTAATGCCTTTGTTTCGCAATCGAGTGTTATTGGTGTATATGGTGAAGGTTTCGAAGAGATGAACGTAAAAGTAAAAGCACAGAAGAAAAAGACGAAAGTAGTTTTTGCTACCAACAATCTGAATAAGCTCAGCGAGGTAAAAAAGATACTTGGTAACGACTATGAAGTAATGTCGCTCTCAGATATTGGTTGTTATGATGATATACCAGAGAAAGGTCAGACATTGGAAGATAATGCGCTGATTAAGGCTCAGTGGGTATATGACAAATATCATGTGAATTGTTTTGCTGACGATACAGGCCTTGAAGTTGATGCTCTGGGAGGAGCCCCAGGTGTTTATAGTGCCAGATATGCTGGAGGCGAAGGCCATAATTCAGAGGCAAACATGAAAAAGCTGCTTTCTGAACTTGAACATACAGAGAATCGAAAGGCCCGTTTCCGTACTGTGATAGCCCTTATTATCAATGGTAAGGTAACTACCTTTGATGGTATCGTAAATGGATCTATCACTCGTGCAAAACGAGGTGGAGAAGGCTTTGGATATGATCCTATTTTCATGCCCGATGGTTATGATAAGACATTTGCTGAATTAGGCTTAAATGTGAAGAATCATATCAGTCATAGGGCAAAGGCGGTTCAAAAACTCTGCGAATATCTGAAAGCGAAAAATGAAAAGTGAAAAGTTGATGAGTGATCAGATGAGAAAAATAAAACAGAATTGGTGGTGGAGATTATCTCTACTACTTCTCACTTTTCACTTTTCACTTTCTACTTTTTCTCAAGTTGGTACTTGGAAGCATTATTTAGCCTATCACACCATCCAGAGTATCTGTAAAGCTGATAACGATTTGTTTGTGCTTGCCTCAAACGATCTGTATCAGTATAATCTCGATGATCAGAGTATCATTACCTATGATAAGGTAAATGGCCTCTCTGATTCTTATATCACGCTTATAGCTTGGAATCAACAAGCCAAGCGATTGATTATCATTTATAAGAATTCCAATATCGATCTTCTGGATTTGAATGGTAATGTGATTAATATCTCATCACTTTACACAAAGTCGATGACAGATGACAAAACCATAACCAGCATTAGTATGGAAGGTGTTTACGCCTATCTTATAACACCATCAATGATACTAAAGCTGAATATGCAAAAGGCAGAAATATCGCAGACTTTAAAGCCAGGAATGCCAGATTACCCTGAAGATCTCAAGCCTTATCAGGATAATTACGAGGAGTATATCTCTCTGGTATCAACGTTGAATCCTGGAGGACCAGCTTATAATCATTTCTACGAATCGAAATTCCTGAATGGTAGATTGTATACCACTGGTGGATATTTCCTTCCCTCTATGCCTGACAATAACCTTCCTGGTATTATCCAAACCTTCGATGGTGAAGATTGGACGCTTTATGAAGAACAGATTCAGCAAACTACTGGCTATGCCTACGAAGATATTTGTTGTATTGATGTAGATCCTACAAACGAAAATCATGTATTTGCTGGAGGCAGATGTGGACTCTATGAATTTCTGAATGGTAAGCTTGTTACCTATTATAATAAGGATAACAGTCCACTGAAAGGCGCCAACGACAGAGGTACAGAATTGGGTAATGACTATGTACTTGTATTAGGTATTAAGTTCGATGCTAAAGGCAATCTGTGGGTACTTAACAGTATGGCCAATGGCGTTAGTCTTCTGGAACTATCTTCTGATCATCAATGGACTGATCATCATCAAAACCTCTTAGTGGATGCCTCTGGTATTTCGTTACCTGGTCTTCGAGGTATGATGATTGATAGTCGTGGTTTGTTATGGTTCGTCAACAACAATTGGCAAAACCCGGCACTATTTTGCTTTGACTTAGAAGATGATATCCTTCTAAAATACGATAATTTTACGAATCAAGACCATCTGAAATACGATGTTACCTGGGCTTATTGCGTGACTGAAGACAAAGATGGAAATATCTGGATAGGTACAGATAAAGGACCATTCATGATTGAAAAGTCTGAAGTAGGGCAGGGTAGTGTTACCTTCCAGCAAATAAAGGTGCCTCGCAATGATGGTACGAGTTATGCTGATTACCTGCTTTCAGGGGTTAGCATTAGTAGTATTGCCATTGATGGGGGTAACCGTAAATGGTTTGGTACCAATGGTGCAGGTGTTTTCCTTATCAGTGCAGATAACCTAGAACAAATACATAACTTTACGACAAATAATTCAAAATTAATTGCCAACGATATTTCATCAATAGCAATTAATCAGAAATCTAGCGAAATATTTTTCCTTTCTGATGCTGGACTTTGCTCTTATCAAAGCGATGCTACAGAACCATCTCAAGAGATGACAAAAGATAATGTCTGGGCTTATCCGAACCCAGTAACGCCAGATTATACAGGACTGATTACAATTACTGGTCTTACTTACGATGCTGACGTGAAAATTACAGCTTCGAATGGAGCCTTGATTGCTGAGGGACGTAGTAATGGTGGAACATTTACCTGGGATGGTTGCAACAAGCAAGGTAAAAGGGTAGCAAGTGGTGTTTATATGGTTATCACAGCTACCTCAGAAGGCAAAAAAGGTACAGTCTGCAAAATCGCTATCATTAACTGAAAATTTTGCTAGTATTAATGCTAGCAATTGCTACTATTAATGCTAGCAAAAAAATGCTGGAGTGATTAACTCAACTCCAGCATGCGATTTATTGGTTTTACTGCTTCCTTTGCAATCTCAGGATCTATCTCTATCTGAGGCGATTCATTCTTCAGACAATTATATACCTTCTCGAGTGTATTCATCTTCATATACTGACATTCATTGCAGCTACATTCCAAGCCACTCTCGCTGATTTCTGGAGGCACAGGGATGAATTCCTTATCAGGACAAGTTCGTTGCATCTCGTGCAAAATTCCTGCCTCTGTGGCCACAATAAATTGCTTTTTATCGCTCTGTTGAGCATAATTCAGCATCGTAGCTGTACTTCCCTTAACTTCAGCTACAGCTAATACCGGAGCCTTACACTCTAAATGAGCCATCACTACAGCTTCAGGATATTGCTTCTTAAGTTCGATTATCTTTTCTACAGAGAAGCGCTCATGCACATGACAACCACCATTCCAAAGCAACATCTCTCTACCTGTAACCTCATTAATATAATTGCCAAGATTATAATCAGGACCAAAAATAAGTTTGGCATCCTTAGGCAACTGATCTACAACCTTCTTGGCATTACCAGATGTAACTACAACATCAGTTAAAGCCTTTACTGCAGCCGTCGTATTCACATAAGAGATCACCTGATAACCAGGATGCTCTTCCTTGAATTTCTTCAGATCTTCAGCTTTACATGAATCAGCTAAAGAACAACCAGCTTCTAAGTCAGGACAAAGCACCATTTTATCTGGTGAGAGCAACTTACAAGTTTCAGCCATAAAGTGAACACCACACATCACCATGATTTTTGCATCTGTCTCTGCAGCCTTTCTTGCCAAAGCGAGTGAATCACCTACAAAATCAGCAATATCTTGAATATCGCCAATCGTGTAATAGTGCGCTAAGATAATCGCACCCTTTTCTTCACACATCTTGCGGATTTCCGCTTTCAATTCTTCAGTTTTCAACAT
>CAJOGK010000033.1 GCA_905234145.1 uncultured Prevotella sp.
GAGCTTACCGCCACGGGGAATACCGCTCATCTGACCTTCAACATCGGTTTCCTGTTCGAACTCGTAGGTAACCATCATTACTTCGCGATCCTTGTAACCATCAATCTTCATTGTAACTGGAGTCTTTGCCATAACTTTTTTCCTTTCTTATTTTTAAATTGTTAATACTAAATTTCTCTTTCGTCTTTTGCCGTCTTGTTGACTTTTGACACTGCAAAGATATGAAGGTTTTCACCACATTCCAACTTTTATCTTCATTTTCTCTCAAAAAGCATGCGACAAAAACGTCATTATGCGACAGAACAGGAAAAAAGCCCCCAAAGTTGTCCGAAATAAGCATAAAAAACGTCGAAAAAACAAAAAGACGGGCGAAAATGTCGTATTCTCGGATATTTACCGTATCTTTGCACGCAAATAAATAAGGTGAAGATTATGAAGTTATTCGACGTATATCCGCTCTTCGACGTGAATATCGTAAAGGGCAAGGGCTGCAAAGTATGGGACGATAAAGGCCAGGAGTATTTGGATCTTTATGGCGGACATGCCGTCATAAGTATTGGGCACTCGCATCCGCACTATATTGAAAAGGTGACGGAGCAGTTGCAGAAGATTGGATTCTACTCCAACTCAGTGATCAATAAGCTGCAAGTAGAACTGGCTGAACGCCTGGGCAAGATAAGTGGTTACGACGATTACCAGTTGTTCTTAATCAATTCTGGCGCAGAGGCAAATGAGAATGCACTAAAGTTAGCCTCGTTTAAAACTGGCCATACTCGAGTATTAAGTTGCGAGAAGGCATTCCATGGACGTACTTCGCTGGCAGTAGAGGTGACGAACAATTCAAAGATCATGGCCCCCATCAACGACAATCACCATGTGCGTTTCTTACCACTCAATGATTTGGAGCCTTGGGTACGCGAGTTGTCGAAAGGTGGTGTGGCAGCTGTCATTCTGGAATGTATCCAGGGTGTAGGTGGCATTCAGATGGCTACGCCAGAATTTGCACAAGGACTGGCATACGCTTGTAAACGCTATGGCGCAGTATTGGTTTGTGACGAAATCCAGTGCGGCTACGGACGAAGCGGAAAGTTCTTTGCTCACCAGTGGTTGGGTATCAAGCCCGATATTATCACTGTGGCCAAGGGTATCGCCAACGGATTCCCCATGGGAGCCGTACTGATATCACCTGACTTCGAACCAGTTTACGGACAATTAGGTACTACCTTCGGTGGTAATCATCTGGCCTGTGCAGCAGCATTGGCAACACTCGATGTCTTTGAGGATGAGGGACTCGTTGAAAATGCCCGTGTGATAGGCGACTACCTGATAGAAGGTATCAAGGGTATTGGCAGCTCACACATTCTGGATGTTCGTGGCCGCGGATTGATGATCGGTATTGAGTTGGATATGCCTCATAAGATGGTTCGCAAACCTCTTATTAAACATGAACATTGCTTTACGGGTTGTGCAGGTCAAAACATCCTTCGTCTGCTGCCACCTCTGTGTCTCACAAAAGCAGAGGCCGACGACTTTATTGAGAGATTGATCAGAGTACAACCGGAAGATTGCGATTAAAAACTAAATTAGGATTATGAAAATATCAGTAATAGGTGCAGGCGCCATGGGCGGTGCCACTGTGGAGGGCCTTATTAAAGGTCAGCAGTTTAAGAATGAAGACATCACCGTCAGCGACCCATCGCAAGCCGTGGTAGACAAGTTCTCCAAGATGGGTGTGAGCGTGACGACTGACAACAAACTGGCAGCTGACAGTGCCGACATCGTTTGTGTTGTGGTCAAACCATGGTTGGTGGAGCGCGTGCTTAAAGATATTAAGCCAGAACTGAACCCCAAGAAGCAGATCCTGATTGTGATTGCAGCGGGCGTTGCTTCCGATAGTATCAAGCAGTGGTTGGGAGAAAGTTGTCCCCCACTCTTTTTAGCCATCCCCAATATCGCCATCGCCGAAATGGCATCGATGACCTTCATCGTGCCCGTTGATGCCACAGAAGATCAGATCCGGACAGTGGTCAACATCTTCGATGAGATGGGTAATACACTGATTACCGACGAACAGCATCTAGCTGCAGGCACTACCCTGGCCAGTTGCGGCATCGCATACGCCATGCGCTATATCCGTGCCGCCAGTGAAGGTGGTGTAGAACTGGGATTTAAAGCTGACGATGCCAAGAAGATTGTGATGCAGACCATGAAAGGAGCAGTAGAGCTACTCGAAGCCAGTGGTATGCATCCAGAGCAAGCCATTGACCTTGTTACTACCCCAGGAGGTGTCACCATCAAGGGATTGAATGAAATGGAGCATGCTGGTTTTACATCATCCGTCATTCGTGGACTTAAAGCAGGATTGAAATGATACGTTATGTTCTGATGTTCTTATGCCTGAGTATTCTGCCCGTCTCAGCGCAAGATACGCCTAATGCCAGACAAGCCAAACGTATCTTCAACACGGCTTGGAACAATATCTTTGGCACAGACGGTGCGAGGTTTCACTATAAAATCGATATCCTTCACCTCTATAAAGAAGAAGGTACTTCGTGGAACAAAGGCGACAAAGCCAGGTCGGAGTATAAGAATTCCAAGATGTGGAACGATGGCGACGTGAAATACATCGTAAGGGAAAAGAAAAAATATGTGGAGATTCACGATCCGAAAGTAAACAAGGCCGATGAGAAACTGCAGATGTTCAAGTTTGAACCTGACAGCTATGATTATTCTATCGCGAAAGATGGCGATGATTTCATCGTAACCCTTAAGGCAAAGCCCAAAGTCAAGGTAAAGATGAAGAAAGTAGAGGCTTATCTTCAGAAAGGCACTTACTACCCAAAGCGGTTGCGTATCAAGGTAAGCATCTTCTGGGCCAACATCTATTTTTCGGATTTCCAGGCTGGTAATATCAGCGACGACACATTTGTGTTCCCAAAGGAGAAGTATAAGGACTATGAATTTAAGGACTTAAGATAAAACGAAATAAAATGGACGAACAACTGAAGCAAATAGGTGAGCGCCTTCGCGGGTTGCGCGATGTGCTCGACATTCCAGTGAGTGAGATGGCAGACACCATCGGTATCAGCGCTGAGAAGTATGAGAAGATAGAAAAGGGAGAGTTGGATATCACCATCTCAAATTTGATGAAGATCGCCAAAAAATATGGCGTATCGACAGAAGAGTTGATTTTTGCCGAGGCACCTCACATGAAGTCATACTATGTAACCCGTAAGGGTCAAGGTATGTCGATTGAGCGTACAAAGGCATATAAGTATCAGTCACTGGTAGGTGGTTTTGTTAATCACAAAGCCGATGTCTTCATCGTTACTGTAGAACCCAAGCCCGGGGCACACACCATCTATAAGAATTCGCATCCCGGACAGGAGTTCAACCTGGTGTTGGAAGGTAAGATGGAACTATACATCGGTGGTAAGACCATTATCCTAGAGGAAGGCGATAGCATCTATTTCGACTCCACAAAGCCTCACGGCATGTTGGCTGTAGGCGATAAACCCGTAAGATTTTTAGCATTTACAGTAGAATAAGCTAAACTATGATTGAAAGATTTTTGAAGCAGACCAAGTTTACGTCTGTTGAGGATTACAACAAGCATTTGGAATTTATCATTCCAGAGAATTTTAATTTTGCCTACGACGTCATGGATGTCTGGGCTGAGGAAGCACCTGAGAGATTGGCTATTCTTTGGACAAACGATCAGGGCGAAGAGATTCGCACCACCTACGGAGAACTGAAGGAACAGACCGATCAGGCTGCCAGTTACCTGCAAACTCTGGGCATTGGTAAGAACGACCCCGTAATGCTGATTTTGAAGCGCCATTACGAGTGGTGGGTTATCATGCTGGCGCTCTGCAAGATCGGTGCCATCGTCATTCCAGCCACCCACATGCTGACCAAGCACGACATTGTTTATCGCAATACACGTGCAAGCATCAAAGCCATCATCTGTGCCAAGGACAGCTATATTATCAGTCAGATCAAACTGGCCATGCCCGAGAGTCCTACTGTTAAGCAGTATATCACACTTGGCGAAGAGGAAGGCTTCCACAATTGGAAGGCAGAGTGGCAACAGGCACCAAAGTTTGTGCGCCCTGCTTTTGTGAACACCAACGATGATACTATGCTGATGTACTTCACCAGCGGTACCAGTGGCGAGCCTAAGATGGTGGCCCACGACTACCTCTATGCCATGGGCCATCTGTCAACAGGTGTATTCTGGCATAACCTCCACGAGGGTTCGCTCCACCTTACCGTGGCCGATACTGGTTGGGGTAAGGCTGTTTGGGGCAAATTCTATGGCCAGTGGTTCGCAGGGGCTACGGTATTTGTATTCGACCATGAGAAGTTTAATGCCGATACCCTTTTGCGCCAGATTGAGAAATATAAGGTGACGAGCTTCTGTGCGCCTCCTACGATCTACCGTTTCATGATTCGTGAGGATCTCAGCAAATACGACCTCTCAAGTCTTGAATACTGTTGTACCGCTGGTGAGGCCCTGAATCCTGCTGTCTTTGACAAGTTCTATGAGAAGACAGGCATCAAGATGATGGAGGGCTTCGGACAGACAGAGACCACCATGACCCTTGGTACCTTCCCTTGGATGGAGCCCAAGCCAGGCAGCATGGGTATTCCCAATGCTCAGTACGATATCGATTTGCTCCGTGCAGACGGAACTTCTTGCGAGGATGGTGAAAAAGGTGAGATCGTGGTTCGCGTAGGCGATCGCAAACCTATAGGCCTCTTCAAGGAATATTATCGTGACCCCGAGCTGACGCGTGAGGCTTGGCACGATGGCATCTACCATACAGGTGATATGGCTTGGCGCGATGAAGACGGCTACTACTGGTTCGAGGGTCGTATCGATGATGTCATCAAGTCTTCTGGTTATCGTATCGGTCCGTTCGAGGTTGAGAGTGCCCTGATGACCCACCCTGCCGTCGTAGAATGTGCCATTACCGGTGTACCCGATGATATCCGTGGTATGGTGGTAAAGGCTACGGTTGTACTTGGCAAGGAGTGGAAGGACAAGGCTGGCGAAGACCTCGTCAAGGAACTCCAGCAACATGTGAAGAAAGAAACGGCACCTTATAAATACCCACGTATCATCGAGTTTGTCGACGAACTGCCAAAGACCATCAGCGGAAAGATCCGTCGCGTGGAAATCCGCAAAAAAGATGCGGAGAAGTAATGGCGGCACATAACGAACTGGGAAAGTGGGGTGAAGCACTTGCAGCTGAGTACGTAGAGAAACAAGGTTATGAGATTCTAGAGCGCGATTGGAAATCAGGCCATCACGACCTTGACATTATCGCCAAAGATGAGGATACCCTCGTCATCATAGAGGTAAAAACCCGACGTAATCGGCTCTTTAGCGACCCAGAGGAAGCCATCGACTACAAGAAGCGCCTCAGTCTGCAGAGTGCCATCAACCACTATGTGAAGTCGCACCGCATCAACGCACCAGTGCGTTTCGACGTGATTAGTATCGTCGGTACAGTAAGCTCCACACCAGATATAGACCACATCAAAAATGTAACACTGATATGAAACTAAAAGATACTTTTGAATGCGTCAAGCGTGCCAGCAAAAGTTTGGCCCTGCTCAGTGACGATCAGCGCAACGAGATACTCAACGCCGTTGCTGATGCCATCATCAGCCATCAAAATAGAATCCTCAATGCCAACGCACAGGATTTGGCTAAGATGTCAAAAGACAATCCCCTTTACGACCGTTTGCAACTGACGGAAAGCCGTCTGGAGGGTATTGCCTCTGATATGCGTAATGTTGCCACACTCCCTACCCCTCTTGGTCACATCACCAAGCAAAAGACGCTGCCAAATGGTCTGCGCCTCTGTCGTGTGAGTGTTCCTTTTGGTGTGATTGGCATGATCTACGAGGCGCGTCCAAATGTTACCTTCGATGTTTTCTCACTCTGTTTCAAGAGCGGCAATGCCTGCGTACTGAAAGGCGGCAAGGATGCCGATTGCTCCAATCGCGAGGAGGTGGCACTGATCCATGAGATACTGGCGCAATACGGTGTATCAAAGGATGTCGTTGCCCTGCTGCCTGCTACCCATGAGGCCACTGGCGAAATGTTGAACGCCGTGGGCTATGTAGACCTCTGTATCCCCCGTGGCGGCAGAAAGCTCATCGACTTCGTTCGCGATACAGCCCGCATCCCCGTCATAGAGACAGGTGCAGGTGTCGTGAACACCTATTTTGATAAGGATGGCGACCTTGAGATGGGTAAGGCCATCATCAATAATGCCAAGACCCGTCGTGTTTCTGTCTGCAATGCGCTCGACTGTCTCATCATTCATGCGCATCGCCTGAGCGACCTGCCTGCTCTCTGCGAGAAGCTGGCCGAGAAGAATGTGATGATCTATGCCGATGAGCAGGCTTATGCAGCCCTCGATGGCAAATATGCTTTTCTGGAGCATGCCACCGAAGAAAGCTTCGGCACAGAGTTTATGGATTACAAGATGGCTATCAAGACCGTCGCCTCACTTGACGAGGCACTAGCCCATATCGATGAGAATGGTTCTGGCCATAGCGAAGCCATCGTCACCATGAATGAGCAGACTGCCCGCAAGTTCCAGGCTCACGTCGATGCAGCCTGTGTTTATTGGAATGCCCCAACCTCCTTTACCGATGGCGCCCAGTTCGGACTAGGTGCAGAGATAGGCATCTCTACACAAAAGCTTGGCCCACGAGGACCGATGGCACTCGAGGAAATCTGTACCTACAAATGGCTGATTGAGGGCGAAGGACAGACAAGACCATAATGTCTATGAAATTTAGAAAATATGCCTCTTCATTTCTGTTGGTGACCATTGCGATGGCCACACTAATACTGTATTCGTGTAGCCGGCCATCCCATAGCATTAAGGCTGGAAACAATGACGTTAAGGTTCATGAAGACAGCATTATGGCTATGCTCTACACAAATCCTAAGCTCATTCTGCCCTTTGTTGATAGTCTGGAGGCAATAAATGAGTTTCCTGAATACATGGCAAACTATTATCGTGCCATGGTCTGTTACCGTTCTGGTCAGGAACTGAGCGCAGAGCTTTATTATCGTAAGGCGCTGGTAGGCAAAGAGCTCTATGATGTGCGACCTGGCATCTACTATTATGCCTGCGACCAACTATCCATCATCCTGAACATCAAAGGCGACCAGAGAAGTGCACTCGACTTTGCCACGAAAGGCTATGCCTTGGCCAGACAAGACAAAAGTCTTGTAGGTCAAGAATGGGGCGCAATATTACTGCACGACATAGGTTATTGCCAAATGCAGTTAGGCCATCATCATGAAGCTGAGGTGAGTTTTAAAAATGCATTTGATCGACTGAAAGGTCTTGTTGAGCGCGATAATAACTTCACATGGCTCAATGATCTGGCCCGTGTTAGCTACAACATCCTCGATGCCTACACTACCGCAGGCAATTATCAGGAAGCTGTGAAATGGGTGCCCATCGCTGAAGAGGCTATTATGCGGATGATTGCTTCGCCCAACTGCGACAAAGAAACTGCAGAGAGTTATCGTGGATGTTTGAACACCCACAAGGCGATCATTTTCTATAAAACAGGCCAGAAGGAAGAAGCAGAAAAGGCTTATAAGGAATTCCTGAAGTCTGACTACGCTAAAAGTAGCATCGGCATCATCGACAATGCCGAATATCTTGAAGCCATCGAGAACTGGCAAGAACGATCCAATCTGGCAACAACAATCGACTCTCTGACAAAAGCCTGGGAGATGCCCCCGTCGATGTATTATTACAAATCGTACCTCATGCCTAACCTCAAGGCCCACATTAAATCAGGACGAACAAATGAAGCGCTCAAAATAGCACTTCACATCACCGAAAACATCGACTCTCTGGATCTCTTCGAACGGAAGCACAACGCTGAAGAGCTAGCTATCATCTACGAGACACAAGAGAAAGAGATGAAAATAGCAGAGCAAGAGACACAATTGCGCTATCAGCGCGCCATCGCTATTATTGTGGCGATTTTGGTATTGATGGTCTTTTGGATTATTTTCCTCTACTTCCGTCAGCGTGCAGCCCTTAAATTAGCCGAAAAGAACAAGGAACTTGAGCAAAAGAACCAAGAGTTGACAGTTGCCAATGCCAAGGCAGAGGAATCATCGCGCATGAAATCTGACTTTATCCGTCAAGTTTCACACGAAATCCGTACACCGCTTAATATCTTATCGGGCTTTACACAGATTATTACAGATCCGAGCATGACGCTCAATGCTGATGAACGTGTGGATATGAGCCATCGCATATCAGAAAATGCCGAACGTATCTCTGCACTTGTCAATCGCATGCTTGCGCTCAGCGAAGTCAATAGTCAAACAGTTATCGAGTGTAAAGATCAGGTAGATGCCCTACAGATCGCCAACCAGGCTGTTGAGAATAGCAAAATCGAGTGTGCAACTCATATTACCTTCTCACTGCAAGTTGAGGAAAATGCAGGCGACATCAGTTTGCTCACAAATCTTGAGCAGGCCGTTCTCGCACTGACACAACTACTCGACAATGCGCTGAAGTTCACCCAGGAAGGTAGTGTAACCCTGACCATCGCCTCCGCACAGCGCGAAGAAAAGCCCATGGTAACATTTATAGTACAGGATACCGGTATTGGCATCCCCGCCAATGAGGCTAACCGTATTTTCAACGAGTTCGTTCAACTCAATGATTTTGTTGATGGTACTGGTATCGGACTCACCATCGCCCTCCACATTGCACAATTGCTCGGTGGCGACATCATACTCGATACAACCTGTACAAAGGGTGCACGTTTTATCATGTATTTACCACAAACAACACTATAATGAAATCATTTATCAACGTACAAGACATCGGCCCCTTAGAGAAAGCGATGGCCGAAGCAATGGAGATTAAGAACGATCGTTATAAGTATCAGCACCTGGGCAAGAACAAGACCCTGATGATGATCTTTTTTAACAATAGTCTGCGTACCCGTCTGTCTACACAAAAGGCTGCTATGAATCTGGGCATGAATGTGATTGTGCTCGATGTAAACGCAGGTGCCTGGAAATTGGAGACAGAGCGTGGCGTCATTATGGATGGCGACAAGAGTGAGCATCTCTTAGAGGCCATCCCTGTCATGGGCTGTTACTGCGATTTGATTGGTGTACGCTCGTTTGCCGGACTGACAGACCGCGAGTACGACTACGCCGAAACAGTATTGAATCAGTTCATCAAATACTCCGGCCGTCCCGTCTTCGCAATGGAGACCGCTACCGTGCATCCGCTGCAGGCCTTTGCCGACCTCATCACAATTGAGGAACATAAGACTGTAGAGCGCCCCAAGGTTGTCTTGACCTGGGCTCCTCATTGCCGTGCTTTGCCACAGGCCGTTCCCAACAGCTTTGCAGAATGGATGAACGCTGCACCAGATGTAGACTTAGTGATCACTCACCCCAAGGGCTATGAACTCGATCCGAAGTTTATTGGCAACGCCCGTGTGGAATACGATCAGAAGAAAGCCTTCGAGGGCGCTGACTTTATCTATGCCAAGAACTGGAGTAACCCCGGTGTAACAAATCTGGCCGACTATGGTAAGATTACCTGTGAGGATCGCTCCTGGACGGTAGATACAGAACACATGTCATGGACTAACAACGGCAAGTTCATGCACTGTCTGCCTGTACGTCGTAATCTGATTGTCACCGACGATGTGATTGAGAGTCCTAACAGCCTGGTTATTCCAGAGGCTGCTAATCGCGAAATCAGTTGCTCTGTAGTCATTAAGCGAATGCTCGAAGCACTCTAAAATAATAATCCCCGCCAATCAAACAGCGGGGATTACTTTTTATCAGGCCTTCAGTTCTTCAGGAATGACCGGCATTGCACCGTTCTGGGTACAGACAAAGGCACTTACCTGTACCGCCGTCTTATGAGCCTGCTGCACGGGTTTGCCATTGAGAATGCTGCCACAGAACGAACCCGTAAACGAATCACCAGCACCTACGGTATCGGCCACCTTTACCTTTGGCGTATCTTGGAATGATGTCAGTCCGTCATCCGTAAACACATACGAACCATTGGTTCCACAGGTCAGCACGAGCATCTTCAGATGATAGTCTTGCACAATCTTCTCGCAAGTCTGACGCATATCCAAACCATCGTAGCCAAACATACGATTGACAACAACCAGCTCCTCATCGTTAATCTTAAGGATATTACAGATACAGAACGAATCTTCCAGAATTTCTTTTGAATAGAACTGCTGACGAAGGTTAATATCACATATCTTCAAGCAGTCTTCTGGCGTGGCATCGAGGAATTTGCGGATATTCTCGCGACTTACGATATTACGCTGCGCCAAGGATCCAAAACATACGGCACGCGCATTCTTTGCCACCTCTTCCATCTCTGCGGTAAAAGGAATATTATCCCATGCCACATTCTCCTTTATCTCATAAGTGGGAATACCATCGCCCGTCAGTGTCACCTGCACGGTTCCTGTAGGATATGGGACAAACGGCATCAGATAGTTCAGTTGATGATCTTTTAATGCCTGAATCGTTTCTGTACCTAAGTCATCCTCACCCAATGCACTGATAGCGATCGTATTTTCACTGCCAAGGAACTGACCTGCATGATATGCAAAGTTTGCAGGTGCACCACCAAGTTTCTTTCCTTCGGGAAGTACATCCCATAATGCCTCTCCGAGGCCAACTATATATCTTTTCATATCTATAAACTATAAATTATCAACTATAAACTATTTCTATTATTTCACGCGATTGATGTAAGTAAAGAGGTAAACGACGCCAATAGCCATCACGATAACAGCTCCTGCCTGTCCCATCGCATCGCTGGCAAAGCCCATCAGCAACGGAAAGATAGTACCTCCGAAAAGACCCATAATCATCAAGCCACTCACCTCATTCTGTTTCTGAGGCATTGCTGTCAGTGCCTGGGCAAAGCAGATGGAGAAGATGTTCGAGTTGCCGTAGCCCACGAGGGCGATCGCTGTATAGAGCATCCACTTCTCTGTACCTACAAAGAGGCCACACATAGAGAGCGCCATCATCACTACGCTGATGATAAAGAACGTACGGTTAGGCAGCACGCGCAGGAAGAACGATCCCGTCAGGCAACCGATGGTACGGAAGATGAAGTACAGACTGGTGGCAAAGGCAGCATCATTCAGCGTCAGTCCCAGTCGCTCCATCAAGATCTTCGGAGCCGTGGTGTTTGTACCTACATCGATACCCACATGGCACATAATACCGAAGAACGAGAGCAGTACGATAGGTGTACCCAGCAGTTTGATACACTCTGCAAAGCTGGAAGCCTTACCCTCTATCCGCTCCTCTTCAATCGGAGTAATTGCCAGCAGGGCAGCAGCAAGAACACCTACTACGAAATAGATGGCAAAGAGCACGCGCCAGTCATAGCCAAACGAAGGAATCACCTGCGTAGCACCCCACATTGCCAGATATGGTGCCAGGAACGAGGCGATGGCCTTGATAAACTGTCCGAAGGTCAATGTAGAGGCCAGATTACCACCACCCATCACGGTCGATACCAGAGGGTTGAGCGATGTCTGCATCAGTGCATTGCCAATACCCAAGAGCGAGAATGCACACAGCATAATACCGAAATTCTCACCGAATAGCGGCAACAGCAGCGAGACGATAGTCACTACCAACGAGAGGAGTACGGTATTCTTACGGCCTATCTTGTTCATCAGCATACCCGTTGGCACACTGAAAATCAGGAACCAGAAGAACACGAGCGACGGGAAGATGTTGGCCACGCTGTCGGTCAACTGCAGGTCTTCCTTTACATAGTTGGATGCAATGCCCACCAGGTCTACAAAACCCATGGCGAAGAAGCAGAACATCACAGGGATGAGAGCGAATTTGTTAGACTTACCCATATTACTTAACTTCCTTAACTTCTTAACTTCTTAACTACTTAATCTCGTAGATTGTTGCCTTTCCGCCCTTCACCTTAATTGTATTATAAGGCTCTGAGGGAAATACCAGATTTGTCATGGCCATCTTGCCCTCTGCATCGAAAGCTTCGATAGAGCATCTGTCGATAAACAGGCGCAGCTGCTTAATCGTGCCGTATGTAGGTGCCTTCGTCTCGCAAGGGAATGCCTCACTGAAGCTTACGTCACCACTCTTAGTGCGATCCATCGTAAAGGTCTGCTTTGCAGCATCGTAGGTCATCACCACTTGCTCACCCTTCGTATTCGATAATACAATCTCTGCCTGACTCTTTAAGTCGATAACAATCTCACAGGCTTCTGTTGGTTTCTTCACCTTAGCACCACGCAGAGCCAGCATCTCTTTCGAGGGCACTACACTTACGTAAGTCTCTTCGCCACAGGTAAACAAGCCCAAATCGCGAGGAATGCTGTTGCCTGAACGATACTGCTTGGTAGGCACCTGATTGGCATACTGCCAGTTGCTCATCCATGCCAACACCACGTGGCGATTCTCGGGCGCATTATAAAACGATACTGTAGCATAGTGATCCTTGCCATAGTCCATCCACTTCGTTACCTTTGGCATCGACTCGCAAGTAAACTTATGACCGTCGAACTGGCCCACAAAATACTGTGTAGCACTGCCACCGAACGGGCCACCAGGATTGATATTACAGATAAGCACCCACTTATTATCTATTTTGAACAAGTCAGGGCACTCCCATACACCACCGTGATTACCATACGTCTTGCCAAACGAGCTTTCGTATTTCCAGTCGATTAAATCCTTCGAAGAATAGATACACATCTCCTGACCTACGGCCAGAATCAAGTTCCAAGCCTTGATATCCTCATTCCAGAACGGACGTGGATCGCGAAAATCGGGTGCATCACTTGTCAGCACGGGATTGCCACTAAACTTCTGGAAGGTGCGTCCGCCATCTTTCGAAACAGCTATCGACTGTGTCTGATGATGTCCAGCTGTGGTGTACATCGCTAACACCTCGTCACCCTTCGTTACGCATGAGCCACTGAAGATACTACCCAACCAGTCAGGCTCCAGCGCCATGGGCTCTGCCTGCCAATGAATAAGGTCGCTTGAGGTAGAATGTCCCCAGTGCATATTCTCCCACTGCGATCCGTAGGGGTTCCACTGGTAGTACAGATGCCACACACCATCCTTATAAAACATACCGTTTGGGTCATTCATCCAACCATAGACAGGTGTATGATGATATACAGGGCGGAAACGCTCGCGGTTTGTGGTGTCGAAGGTGTCGGAGAACTTGATTTCCTTCCAGCAAACGAACTCGCCTACTGCACCCTTCTGGCGACGGTCACCATGAAACTCGATATCCATCAGTTTGGCGCCCTTTATTAAATAAGGTACGTAATAATCTACTCGGTCGATAGCCAACTTTACATTCAGTCGCTGTACCATGCTGTTTTGGTCATCCAGTACGGCAATCGCCGCAATTTCCTCAGTCTCTTGTACGGGCAGCAGCACGTACTTCATCGTTGCATCTAGCCTCAACATGGCATGCTTATCGCCAAGCACCATAGGTTTTACCTGAGCATTAGCAGTTATTGCCATCAATAGAGCTGCCACGATCATCATCATTGTTCTTTTCATTTTGCTATTCATTTAATTGTTTTTATTGATTTCTGCTGCAAAAATACGATTAAATGGGCAATTTCTCTATAACTTATGTTTCATTTGCTAAGAAAAATCGTTCATTGCAACAAAAATGCATGCAATGAACGAAACTTTCTAGCCTTTTTTCTCTTTTTATTTACTCAGGAACAAAATCTTTCTCCGATTGTCACTCGGGCGCACAGCAAAGTGAACCCAGTAGCACCCGTACTTGTTCTTTTCGATAAGGAGTTCATCAAAATCTTGCTTGATCTCTTTAGAATACGCTTTCAAGATATACGCATAATCAATCGCTTGCTCTGCCCCACTACAGCGGATATCGACGGCACAGCCCGTAACATGATTCGAGGTCGATACACCACCTACTTTCTTATTCAATTGAGGGCTACGATAGCCGCTATTAATTATAATAGGTGCACCATACCTGTCTCTAAGCACCTCCAGCCAACCACAAATTCTTTTCATATTTTCAATCGCTACATGACTTGGGATATTATACACTTCGGGATGATTACTCTTTGTAAACTCCCCCAGCTTGAAATGCTGGGAGAGTTTCATCTTACTGTTTGTTGTTACTTCTGTCATTCAAAATTTCAAAAATGTAAATTTATCAATATGTCAATTTCTTATATGGCTTTCGCCAACTTCCTGTACCTGCCGTGAGTACACTTCTCTACTATCTTCTGATCCACGAATGTACCTATCTTTCTTGAAGCAGTAGAATTCGAGGTATAACCGAACACGCGCATCACATCCTGCGTCGTGAACTCCTCAGGCAACAACGAGAAAAACTTGGCGGTCTTGTCATACACCCGTCGAATCATCGTGTCGCGCGCCTCGTTATCAAACATGTCCTGTAGCAGCTGACCAAACAGCATGTCCTCGCACTTGTTGATAATCTCACACATCAGGTCGGCAAAGTCCAGATGGTGCTGCTCTATCGTCGCCTCGCCCGTCTTTACGAATTCCTCCCACGAAGGCTGGGTTGAGATCACCTGCGGAATACATACCGCCATAATCTTATCCTGCAAGCGCTTGCGCTCCAGGTTCAGCACCTTGTCTTCATTGATACGGGCTTCTTCCGCGAGTGCCGCACAGAGGTCGTACACATGCTTTACCAAAGGTTCGATACCTTTAATCTCACATTTCAACCTATCGAACTTCTCGCCCCATGCTTCCATCTCCCTCTCAGGCGTCTGGTCGCGTCTCGTGGCGCGGTACTCGTCCGTGTGGTAATCCTCCTCGGGCATCACCCAGGGCGTCATTCGCGTCGACATGCCGTCACCGATGTTCCTGGCATTGATAAACTGCTGCAGAGAGGTACGCGTACAGGTAAACACGCCCGAGAACATCATCGGCATCGAGTCGTTAACAGAATCCGAGTTGGCATAGTCCACACCGTTCCGCTCATTGTGGAAAGCCTGCAGCATGATGTCGCGCTTCTCCTGGAAACCGCCCTTGGCATTCACCAGCGAGAGCAACTCGGTAGAGAACATATACTGGTGGAGGAACCACTTCTCCCCGTCGTGTCCTATCTCGGTATTGTTCTCCGCATGCTTGTAGAAGCGGTTGTTCGACACCTTCACCACGTTGTAGCGGATAATGCCGCCCGGCTCCTGCAGGGCTTCCCCCTTCTGTGCCTTGCTCGATGTGCCGCGCGCCTTTGCTTCCTTCTTATAGGCCTTTTCTGCTTCTCGGGCGGGCTTGTCGCTCTCGCGCATGGTCTTCATAATGTGGTCGTCCTGCTCCTTGGCCAGCGACTTGCCCGAGGCAGGGTCGCCCTCTATCAGCACCAGCGAGTTCAGGCGCTGCATCATGCCCTTCCAGTTCTGGTAGTCACAACGTGTCAGCAACACCGAGTACATACCCGAGGCCGCAATCACGCCGCCCGGCTTTACCCTCGGATTGTCGATATGAGCCACAGCGGGCGCATAGCAGCCCAACGGCAACTGCATCAATCGGTCGGCCCAGTCGTCGTATGGCAGGCTGTTCTGCACCGTGTCTTTCTTCGTGTACTTGATGCCGAAGCTGTCGAGCGTCTCTGCCAGTTCTTCCGACATCGGCCCGCGAGGACGGTACTGGCACACGTCCTGTGCCATCTTTTCCAGCTCCTGCCTGCGACCTTCCTTCACCATCTCTTCCCAGATGTCGGTCTGCTGCATCAGCCAGAATACGTTCTGCGGTTTGTTATCCATAATGCGTCGCAGCTCTCCTGCGAGTTCCAGCATACGTTGGTGCCGGTCGCCCTGTCCGGGTCTGCCGCCCTTTAGTTCCCACCACTTGGCCAACAGCTCCGTATAGGGCACCCCGTGGTAACAGTAGATGCCATCCTCGTTCTGGTCAAGCTTTATTTCCTGTTCTACAGCTGTCTGATTGCTTTCTCCTGCAGCAGCTTCAGTGCTATCAAGAATGCCCTGAGAGTTCCCCTCACGGTACTTTTTGCCGTACTTCTCGTCGTATAAAGGATTATCATAACTAAATAGTTCCTGTTCATTAATGTATAAGATATCTTCCCATTTGGGGATGTATGAGAGCCTTGAACTGTCGTGTGCCCCTTTGTCGATAGTGGCGGTCAGTCCCAGCCTCTGGGCAAGGATTTTCTGATTATCCACCAGATTGTAGTTGATATCCGCAATAGATACCGTCTTCAGCCCGTCCCCGCCCGGCGTCACGAATACCAACAATATTCTGTCTAAGGAATCGTTTTTATTGTCTAAGGAATCTTGGCGCTCGGCTTTGCCGCTTGGCTCGTCCAAGAATTTAGGAATTTTATCTATATCGTGGGTCGCATCGGAGCTTTGCTCCGTAATTCCTATATTCCTATATTCCTTAGAATTTAAACTATTCTCCTTAGAATTAAGATCTTCCTTAGACTCTAATCCCCAGCTTTCGAAGATCCTCCTTGGATCCCCGTCCACGTGGTCGAAGTCGCACATCACCAGTCCGTTCAATACGCACTGGCTCTGCAAGCGCCATCGCCCCATCCTGTCCTTGTTATACTTAGCCTCGCCCTTGGATATCAGCACCTCCTTCGTCTGGTACAGACAGCCCGGCAGTGAGTCTTTCTTAATCTTCGCCTCTTTGAGCTGTCCGTAGGCTTTTAACCTGCGGTGCTCATCGATAGCGGCAGCCGTTTCCGGAGCCTGCGTCAGACTCTTGAATACTTCCGCTGGGCACGGCTCACACTCAGCGCTCTTATTCCTCTGGAATACAAACATCTAATGTTTCTGAAATTTAATGTTTAATGTTTAATGATTTCCGTTGCAATGACATCCATGAAAATCTGTCCGTTATACTCCCTGCTCTGGAATTTCAGCGTGGCGATGACGATATCCCCCTCACTGAACTCCAGCGTCGCCAGATTGCCCAGGGCACTCACCACATACGTCGGTTCATACTTGCCGCCCAGTTCCTGCAATACCAGCATACGCTTGTTCAGCACACCGTTCTCACTCTTCTCACTCTTTACCGTAAAGCACTCCCCGCACTTTACCACTCTTAAAATCATTTCCTTCATTTTTATCTTCTGTCTAAATATTGTTATTTTGTTATTCTGTCTCTAAAATACTCTGTCTTTAATCATTTCTGCTCCCAGCTTCGTCCATACCAGATACGATACCTGTTTCTTCTCTCCGTCCAGTCCGAAGTAGTGGAAGAACCTGTCTTGTGCCAAGTTGCGCCCCTCATACTCAGGTGTCAACATATAGCGCCCGCCGTTAGCATACTGTATACCCTCCTTCACCAGCTTCTTGTTCAGCTTCTTTACGTCCATACCCAACGCTTTGGCTATCTCTCGTGCTGTAAAGCAACCGTCGGCACTTTTATTCTCCAGCTCTATCTGGTGGCAGCGAATCTCATCACTCTTCAGTAGCAGTTCCTTTTCTGTTACCAGCAGCTTCTGTGGGTAGGATGCCTGTGCCTGTCGTTCAAGTTGCTCTTTCTCCAGTTGCTCCCATCTCAATACGAGTCGCGCACGTGCCACATCATTAAACTTGGTAGCGATGAAAAGGCTCTCCGTTTTTGTCAGCAAGTAGCAGGGGCGCAAACGGTAACCGCCGTTGGAGATTTCCTGTCGAATTTGCGTCTGTCCAAATTTGGACAGATGCACTTTCTCCCATGCTGGCTCCATGTTTCGGATGTCTCGCATCACGTGGTTATGAGCCTTTCCTACGAGCTTTGCAATCTCTAGTGAAGTAATGTGCTGACCGTCGTTCACCATTTCCATTGTCATGATCTGATTCTTCATACGCGTACATTACTTATTATTACGGTTAAACAACTCGTTCTTGATACCTTGCTTCAGGATGCCGTGCTCCATGGCAATCCACGCATAGCACACGTCGAGCGTATTGTCTACGCCTGGGCAACCTGTAGAGTGCGCGATATGCTCATGTGCGAACACCACCAGATTGATCGCCATCTCATACTGCATGTCGGCATGGAAGCCAAGCAGGTGCTGAACCAGCATACCATAAAGCTGTGGAGATACCTTACGCTCCAGCGTACTCAGTTCCCGCTCCGCACAGGGATTAATAATGTAATCCCTGCGCAAATCCTCATTCATCACTCTCACATTCCGAGCAATGCTCTTTACCAGAAATTTTCTTTTCTTCATAATTGTACTTTTTAAATTGTTAATACTGTTGTTTCAAATTTCTGGCTGCAAAAGTAGAATCCGATTATCCGATTATCAAAAATTAATTCATCCGATTATAATCGGATAGTCAAAAACGCTGGAAGACCCTTTAAATAAAGGAAAAAATTTTTTTAGGCAAAAAAATCCGATTGGAGCAAATGCACTCCAATCGGATAAAATAATCGGATTTGGGCAGGAATCCTTATCCTCTGATATAGCCACAAATCCACATAAAGTATTTCTCTTTCTTGCCTAGACCAATATAATTGGCAAGCGTATCGCTCGGCAACTCATCATGACCCATCATCAGTGCGACGGCATTATAACTAGTATCCAATACGCCTGCATCAATGAGCGCACCAGTGATTTTGCATTCAAGTTTAAGCCTTTTGCTCTTCATCTTCCATTCCTGAGCAATAGTCTCGCCCCATTCCGATGCCATCAGGTCGTTCAAGAAAGCCTCAATCCATTCCTTGCTATACTTCTTGTCTGTGCGCAGATTCCAGAACCACTCCTTTGCCAGCGCCTCCGTGAGATTCTTCACGATTGCGAAGTAGTTCCCCCTTTCCTTTGAAGCAATATTGTTCAGGTACTTTGCATACTTTGGATTTATTGTCGCCAAGTCTTCACGAAGCTTATTCATCTGCACATGCGCTGACGCTTCGTCATTTTCTCAAAGCAATACTGATACAATTTGGTATAGATATGGTCGTGGTTTATCATAAACATGTTGTCTATCCAGTACGAATAGCGTCTTATCTTCGCTGCGTGTTTGATAAAATCTTCTGGCATCTCCGTGTCAGATTCCAACCCACGTTTCACCAAGTCAAGTCTTACCTCTTCCGTTTCATCAGTTGAAGGCGGATTATCAAAATCAAGCACGCCCTCTACCAGCACTTCGTACGTAAGCTGAATCTGCTTCTTTAATAGTTTGTCTTCAGTAAGATTATCTTGATCGGCTCTAAACAAATCATAATCAAGATACCGCTGCTTTTGTTTTATGCGGTTCATCATGCGTTTGAAGAATTGCTTCGCATGCTGAGGATCTACCTTTTTCTTCTTGATTTCAAGTTCACAGATCAGATTGGTTAAAACAATAAATTTCTCCTCCAGCTCTTTGCTTCTCGCTGCGGATAAGTCTTTGAAGATCTTGCTGCTAAGCCAGTAATCCAACTTCTTCATTTTCTCAAAGTCTATCACCAGCGAGATTCTGCAGGTTCTGATTTCAGGTTTACTCAGGATTCTCTTAAGGATAACAATCGCATCGTCGGCCAGTTCTTCAATACAATCACCATAATGGTTAATGGCTCTCTCA
>CAJOGK010000034.1:0-18600 GCA_905234145.1 uncultured Prevotella sp.
CGACAAGGGTGTGGAGAAAGCCCTGAAGAAGACACTGCCTGAGCGTCATCATAGTTTGATACCTCTGAATATGGAGGCGCTGAAAGAAGGTGCCAAGATTATCGAAGAGATGAAATGAACTAAAAAACCTCGCCTAGCGGCGGGGTTTTTTAGTGACAGGCCGTTTAACGGTCTTTTTCGTTGTTGTTTTTGGCTTAGGTGGCTCGGGCATGTCTTTTGTGACGGTGGCTTTCAGAATGCGGATGTCTTCCAAAGGTCTGTCATTCTTGTCCGTCTCTACCATTTGCATTTTCTCTATTAGATACAGTCCCTCTGTTACCTCACCGAATACTGTATACTGACCATCGAGATGTGGGGTACCACCGATGGTCTTGTAAACCTCACGCATTTCTGGTGTGAGCTGAACTTCGCCATTGGTTATCGAGTCGAGTTTCATCTGGGTATAATCCAATCGTCTGCTTACCCCAGACAATATAAAACTGACTGGCTCCAGAACGGCGTTCCGGATTTTTTTCATCACCCTCGCGAGCTGCCGCTACAACACCTCGGCGATGAAAAATCTTAGGCAATCGGAATTCTGCCTCCTGCGTATAGTCGTAATCGCCCGTACCAAGCAGTTGGCCAGGCTTTGCACGTTTGCTGAAGATATCGCCACTCTGAACCATAAAGTCCTTGATGACACGATGGAACAACAAGGAATCATAACTACCCATCTTCGTGAGTTTCAGGAAGTTATCACGGTGTTGGGGCGTTTCATCGTAAAGGGCGATGCGGATATTACCCATCGTTGTTTCCAGCAGCACTTCGGTGGTTGATGTCTGAGCCCACAGATTAGCCGAAGCGCCATAAACTAAAGCAATCAAAAAAAGTATTCGTTTCATATTTATTCTACAGGTATTTCAATTGATTTACTGATGTTTCGCGCCTGATCGGTTACTGTCAGCGTAGCGATACCAGGTTGTTTGCTGCCACGTACAATCACAACTAACTGCCCATTAAAGAGCTTCATCGTAGGCTGCTTAAACGATTCCAGGCTTGTAGCATCGCCATTGCAGACGGCCTCGAAGCTTCCAGCGCCTGTTACCTCGAACTTTAGCTGATCGGCCGCATCAGGAATGAGCGTACCTGCAGCATCGGTTAGCGATACGGTAATAAATGCGAGATCATCACCGTCGGAAACTAGAGGTGAGAGATTTGACTGTTGGGTCCAGAGGTCGAGTTTAAGGGCGGCGGGTTTGCCAGCGGTCTTGACGGTCTGCTCGCCAGCGGCTTTGCCATCAGCATCGTAGACCACCACTTTCAGCTCGCCAGGCTGATATATTACCTCGTTCCAGCGCAGGCGGTAGCGATCTAATCTGGAGGCAGGGTTCTTGCTGATCTTGCCCTGGCTCTTTCCGTTTACAAAGAGTTCAGCCGTGGGATAGTCGGTATAGCAATATACGGGCGTTATTTTTCCGATACGCTCCTTGCCGAAGCTCCAATGAGGTATCAGATGGATGGTATGTGCATCCTTATTCCAGCGGCTGCGATACAAATAGTAGCGATCTTTAGGCAGACCAGCCAGGTCGCAGATGCCGAAATAACTTGAGCGCGAGGGCCAGTACTCATCGTAAGGCGAGGGCTCGCCCAGATAGTCGTAACCCGTCCAAACAAACTCGCCAATCACCCAGTCTTTATCATCCTGCCATACCCAGTCATCGTCGGGCAGATTGCTCCAAGGCGAATACTCCAGATCGTAACTGGAGCACTGACCGTCGGCTTTCTCCAGTGCTGTGGGGTCGTAGCCAGGTGCCCACGACGCAAAGCGCGAGTTGTCGTCGGGTTCTACGGGGAACTTGTACACTCCGCGCGAACTGACTGTTGATGCTGTCTCTGAACCCAGCAAGAAACCCTGCGGCAACTGTTCGATATTATTCTGATACTTGTGCACGCGATAGTTGAAGCCTGGTATATCCATCACTTTAGCTACGCCGCTCTCGATAGAAGCCTCGGCATGATCGAGTCCTTGCGTCACATAACGTGTAGGGTCTAGACGATGGCAGGCCTGCTGCAACTGCTCAGAGAGTTCTTTACCCTTGGCACTGCCCTGTTCGGGAATCTCGTTGCCTATCGACCACATGATGATGCTCGGGTGATTACGGTTGGCCAGAATCAAATTGGTTATGTCCTTCTCCCACCAATCTTTGAAGAAACGTGCATAGCCATTTTTACACTTGGGATATTCCCACATATCGAAGCTCTCGGCCATCACCATCATACCCAGGGAGTCGCAGATGTCCATCTGCATCTGACTTGGCATATTATGCGAGGTACGGATGGCATCGCAACCCATTTCCTTCATCATCTTAATCTGTCGGATCAGGGCTGATTTATTAATCGCGGCACCTAATGGTCCGAGGTCGTGATGCAAGCAAACGCCCTTGATCTTTCGGGTGATGCCGTTCAGTTGGAAACCGCCTTCTTTCGATACATTTACGGTACGAATACCGAACTTCTGGGTTACCTGGTCGAGTAACTCGCCACTTTGTATGTATTTTATGCATGCGGTATATAAATAAGGTGATTCGGGGCTCCACAGCTGGGGCTGATTAACGGTAATGGCCATTTGTGCTATGCCCTCGTTGTTCAGATCGTCGCTACTGCCGCGAGCCACAACCTTGCCTGTGGCATCGCAAATCTCAACCTCGAAACTTAAACCGCCATCGAGTGCACTGCCAATGCCTACGTTTACATCGAGTACAGCCTGATTGGCTTTCAGCTCGCGGGTGCGGATAAAAGTCTTCCAAGGGTCGATCCAATCTCTGCCTGTAAGTACTAATTTTACAGGGCGGTAGATACCTGCGCCAGGATACCAGCGACTGCTCTCTTCTACATTCTGCAGATCAACCTCCAGCAGGTTGTCGCCAGCCTCAATAAATGGCGTGATATCTACGCGGAAGGTGTTATAGCCATAAGCCCAGTAGCCGGCCTGCATACCATTGATGCTTACGGTTGGTTCAGCCATAGCACCATCAAACACTAACATCGCGTGCTTATAGCCCTCGGGAATGGTGATGGTACGCTTGTAGTGTCCCTTACCAATCCAGGGTAGGGCGCCCGAACGTCCGCTCTTCTCCGTGGCTTCTGTTTCACCGTTTTGTTCGATGGCCACCTTCTGCAAGTCCCATTTCTTATCAAAGGGTCCTGCGATGGCCCAGTCGTGAGGAATGCACACATTTTCCCACGTCTGTTTGTCGTGCGAAAACTGCCAATTGTCTGTGAGTGTCAGTTCTTGCCGGTGCTGGGCAAATACGGTGGTTGTTGCCATCACTAGCATCGTTAATAGTTTACCTTTCATTTCAATTTGTAATTAGTTATCAATATTTTGGTGCAAAAATACGAAAAAATATAGAAATAGTTGGCTAATTGCTTGCTTTTGTTTATTTTTGCAGCTATATTTTCGAAAATAAGTACTTTTATAATATGAAACATCCGTTAAGAAGTGCAGTCTGCACAGAAGGCCGAAGAATGGCAGGCGCCCGTGCCCTTTGGGTGGCTACAGGCATGAAGCATGAGCAGTTTGGCAAACCTATTATTGCCATTGTCAACTCGTTTACCCAATTTGTTCCGGGTCATACGCATCTACATGAGATTGGTCAGATTGTGAAGGCCGAGATTGAGAAGATGGGTTGTTTTGCTGCCGAGTTCAATACGATTGCTATCGATGATGGTATCGCTATGGGTCACGATGGTATGCTCTACAGCCTGCCCAGTCGCGACATCATTGCCGATTCTGTAGAATATATGGTGAATGCCCATAAGGCCGATGCCATGATTTGCATCTCTAACTGTGATAAGGTAACCCCAGGTATGCTGATGGCCTCTATGCGCCTGAATATCCCTACGGTATTCTGCTCAGGCGGCCCGATGGAGGCAGGAAAGTGGCGCGGTGAGAATGCCGACCTGATTACAGCGATGGTAAAGGGCGCAGACCCCAGTGTTTCTGACGAGGAGATCAAGGAGATAGAACAGTGTGCATGTCCTGGTTGCGGCAGTTGCTCAGGTATGTTTACCGCCAACTCGATGAACTCGCTTACCGAGGCTATCGGTCTGTCATTGCCTGGCAATGGTACCATCCTCGCTACCCACACTAACCGTGTAGAGCTCTTCAAGGCAGCTGCCCGTCAGGTGGTGAAGAATGCCTTTGCCTATTACGAGGATGGCGACGAGAGCGTACTGCCTCGAAATATCGCTACCCGCAAGGCCTTTATGAATGCGATGGCACTTGATATCGCGATGGGTGGCAGTACCAATACCGTGCTCCATCTGCTGGCTGTAGCGCAAGAGGCTGGTGCCGATTTTACCATGAAGGATATCGATGCCCTGAGTCGTAAGGTGCCTTGTCTGTGTAAGCTGGCGCCTAACACACAGAAATACTCTGTTCAGGAGTGTGGTCGTGCGGGCGGTATCTTGGGTATTCTGAATGAATTGAATAAGGGTGGCCTAGTCGATGGCTCTGCTATCCGCGTTGATGGCATGACTCTTGCCGAGGCGATGGAGATGTATGATGTAAGAGGTAAGATGGAAGATGTTCCAAACATAAGCCTTCAGCCATCAGCCATATTTTACTCCGCTCCGGGTAATCGCTTCTCTACGAAGATGGGCTCTCAGAGCGAGCAGTGGCCTTCGCTCGATACCGATCGTGCCGAGGGCTGTATCCGTGACCTCGAACATGCTTACACCAAGGATGGCGGTTTGGCTGTGCTCTTTGGCAATATCGCTCAGGATGGTTGCGTGGTAAAGACTGCTGGTGTCGATGAAAGCTTGTGGCACTTCGAGGGACCAGCTGTGGTGTTCGATTCTCAGGAAGATGCCTGCGAGGGTATTCTCGGTGGTAAAGTGAAGAGCGGTGATTGCGTGGTGATTACCCACGAGGGTCCGAAGGGCGGTCCTGGCATGCAGGAGATGCTCTATCCCACGAGCTATATCAAGAGTATGCATCTGGGTAAGGAGTGCGCCCTGATTACCGATGGCCGTTTCTCGGGTGGAACCTCTGGTCTCTCTATCGGACATATCTCGCCCGAGGCTGCCAATGGTGGTAATATCGGTAAGATTAAGGATGGTGATATCATCGTGATTGATATCCCCAGCCGCAGTATCAGCGTTAAGTTGAGCGATGAGGAACTGGCTGCACGTCCGCAGCAGCCGCTAAAGCGTAACCGCACTGTCTCTAAGGCGCTTCGTGCTTATGCTCAGAGCGTATCCTCTGCGGATAAAGGTGGTGTTCGTATAATCGACTAAGGAAAAATAGTCTAAGGAATATAGGAATTAAGGAATTATTCAATTCTGGCATTGAGTAAAAATCCTATATTCCTTAATTCCTTAGAAAAATAAAATAAATAATCCCTAGAAAAAATGAAAGATAGAATTACCGGAGCGAAGGCGCTGATGCGCGCACTACAGGCCGAGGGGGTAAAAACCATCTTTGGCTATCCAGGCGGTGCCATCATGCCCGTTTACGATTCGCTTTTCGACTATACACGTGGTGAGAAGAAATGTTTCGATCATATTCTGGTGCGCCACGAACAGGGTGCTACCCATGCTGCAGAAGGCTATGCCCGTGTCAGTGGCGGGGTAGGTGTAGCACTGGTAACGAGTGGTCCTGGTGTGACCAACACGCTGACGGGCATTGCCGATGCCATGATGGATTCTACGCCTATGGTGGTGATAGCCGGTCAGGTGGCCATCTCTGCCCTTGGTACCGATGCGTTTCAGGAGGTCGACTTGGTAGGTGTGGCTCAGCCAATCTCTAAGTGGAGCTACCAGATTCGTCATGCCGAGGATGTGGCTTGGGCCGTCAGTCGTGCGTTTTATATCGCCCGTACAGGTCGCCCTGGTCCTGTGGTGCTCGACTTCCCGCGAAATGCCCAGGTTGAGAAGATTGATTGGGAGGCGATGAAGTGCAACCATGTGCGTTCTTACGTGCCTTATCCTAAACTCGATGCAGAGGCTGTGCATAAGGCAGCCGAACTGATCAACAATGCCAAGAAACCTTTGGCACTGGTAGGGCAGGGGGTAGAGCTCGGTAATGCACAGACAGAGTTGCAGGCCTTCCTTGAAAAGGCTGATATCCCTGCTGGTCGTACCATGTTGGGACTTTCTGCATTGCCTTCTAACCATCCGCTTAATGTGGGTATGCTAGGTATGCATGGCAACTATGCCGTAAACCTGAAAGAGCAGGAGTGCGATGTGCTCATTGCCATTGGCATGCGCTTCAGCGATCGTGTAACGGGTAATCTTAAGACTTATGCCAAGCAGGCCAAGATTATCCACCTCGATATAGACCGTAGTGAGATTGATAAGAATGTAAAGACCGATGTGGCTGTGGTGGCCGATTGTAAAGAGTCGTTGCCGGCAATTACGGCACTGCTCGAAAAGGCCGACCATCAGGCATGGCGCGATTCTTTCAAGCCGCTCGATGAACAGGAGCGCACGAAAGTGATTGAACCAGCCATTCATCCAAAGGAAGGCCCTCTGCGTATGGGTGAGGTGGTGAATGCTGTGGCAGAACAGGCACCCGACGATGCTATTCTGGTTACCGATGTTGGTCAGAACCAGTTATTCGCCACCCGCTACTTCAAATACCATCACAAGCGTAGTATCTGTACCAGTGGCGGTCTCGGTACGATGGGTTATGGTATGCCTGCTGCCATCGGTGCAACCTTTGCAGCTCCTGAGCGCTGTGTGTGCTGCTTTATGGGAGATGGCGGTTTCCAGATGTGTATCGAAGAACTCGGTACGATTATGGAGCAGCACAGTCCTGTGAAGATGATTCTGATGAACAATCACTATCTGGGCAATGTGCGCCAGTGGCAGGATATGTTCTGGCTGCGCCGCAAGTCGTTTACGAAGATGCTGAATCCTGATTACTCACTTATCGCCAAGGGTTATGGCATCGCTTACGAAGCAGTTACCGACCGCAAGGATCTGGCTGCAGCGGTAGAGCGGATGCTGAAGACCGAAGGACCGTATATTTTGGAATGTGCGATTCTCGAAGAGGATAATGTATTGCCGATGACACCTCCGGGCATGAATATTGATCAAATGATGCTAGAGATATGAACGAAAAGAAACTATATACCCTGTTGGTTTATTCAGAGAACGTAGCTGGTATTCTGAATCAGGTTACGGCTGTTTTTACGCGTCGTCAGGTAAATATTGAGAGTTTGAATGTATCGGCCTCCAGCATACCTGGTGTTCATAAATACACCATTACGGCTTGGAGCGACGAAGACCAGATTATCAAGATTGCCCGTCAGATAGAGAAGAAAATCGATGTGGTAAAGGCCAACTACTTTACCGACGACCAGTTGTTTATCCGTGAGTCAGGTCTTTATAAGTTGGCCACGCCAATGGTGCTTGAGAATCCTGAGATCTCGCGTACGATTCGTCGTTTCCAGGCGAGTATCATCGAGGTGAACCCCACCTATACGATTGTCCAGATGCACGGTGTTACTGAGGATATCATCTCGCTCTTCCGTGCCCTCGATACCTTTGGCTGTGTATTGCAATACACACGCTCTGGTCGTATCGCTGTAACTAGAGGCATGCAGGAGCAGGTATCCGAATTCCTCGAAAGCCGCGAACAAGAGCAATAAAATGCCTTGCCTATGCATATCTGTTTAAAAAAGCTATTTATCCTTACAACCTTTGCTGTGCTGGGATGTGCTGTTATCACCAGTTGTAAGCAAGGTAAATTTGAAAGGACACCCAATACGGCCGCAGAAGATCGTGCCGACTCCATCGTCAATGCTATTGGCGATGCACGCGACTTGCCACGATTGCTCACTGTTATCGACAGTCTTGAGAAGCGTGGCGAGCTTAGCCGCGTAAAGGCCATCTTCTACACCACGATTACCCATAACCTTGCAGGGCATTATAGTCTCTCGTTGCCACTGTATTACGAGTTGGCCGAAATAGATATGCAGTCACTGTCGCATGGCGACGACCTCGAAACCTATGTATTCACCTTTAATAACTACATCCGCGTGCTTTGCGAGATGAAGCGCTACGATGCTGCCATGCGCGAGGCCTTTACCGTGGATGAAAAACTTAAGACGATAGGCTATGATACCTTTCTCGACCACCACGACATCGCCGAAACCATTGGTGTTTGTCAGTTGAATCTCGGTCAGAACGAACTGGCAGCCAAGAGTTTCCAGAAGACATTGCAGGCCATCCACGAGCGACTGACAAAGTATAAGAACGCCCCGCTTGACCTGCGCGAGTGCCAGAAGACGATGAATGCCATCGCTCAGGCCTATATCGAGAAAGGCCGTTACATCGAGGCAAAGCCTTGGGTAGAGCGACAGGATTCGCTTTTTTCAATTGCCAATAACCAGCAGCAGCGCGATACAATTTATGTCGATGAGATGAAATCAGAAATCGGCTTTACCAAGGCGTTGCTGGCTTATTATCAGGGTAATCCCTACCAGGCAGAAAATGCCTATGACGTTTACCTGACAACCAGTAATTCCAAGACGCTCGAGAATAGTATTAAAAGTTGTGAGTACCTGTTGCTTACCGAGCGCTACGAAGAAGCCGCCAATTATTTTAAACAGCTCGACCAGTTTATGGGCGAAGCAGCCTACGAGGCCAGTCTTGAGAATATTGGTCGTTACCTGATGCCGAAGTTCCGTGCCAACCTTTTGTCAGGGCGCAAGGATACGGCGCTCAACGTGGCCGTCCAGATAGCCGAGGCCTACGATTCGGCTTTTATCCGTCAGAAGCAGAGTGTGGCCTACGAAGTGGCTGCTGTCTACGATATTCAGGGTAAGGAGCGTCAGATAGCCGAGCAGGAGGCCAAGATGCAGCAGGAGCGCGTGATGAGTACGATTGTGGTTTTGGTGCTGGTTATCGTGTTCTTCTTTATCTATGCCATCAATAGTCGCAAGGCCTACGATAAATTGACAGAAACCAACCGCCAGCTAAAGATAGCCAATAAAAAGGCAGAGGAGTCGGCCAGAATGAAACAGGAGTTTATCCAGCAGATTTCCCACGAGGTGCGCACGCCGCTCAATGTGCTATCGGGCTTTACCCAGGTGCTTACCGATTCCAATATCGAACTGGATACCGACGAACTCCAGGTTATCAGTGAGAAGATGGTGCAGAGCAGCGAGCGCATTACGCAATTGGTAGATAAGATGCTCGCCCTGAGCGATGCCAACAGCAATTCTACTATCGAACTGATAGATACTGCTACCCCTTCGGCACTGGCAACGATTGCGGTCGATCTGAGTCATATCCAATTGGCCTCACATATTGAATTCCAGATGAAAGAATCTTCAGCAGCCCGGTCTACCCTGTTTAAAACCAACATTGAACAGGCTTCGAAGGCCCTGTCTCTGCTGCTCGACAATGCCATCAAGTTTACCCATCCTGCCGAGCCTTTGAACATAGATCCAAAAACAGAAAAAGCGAAGGTAACGCTGGGTGTCGATGTACAGAACGACAAGGTAAGTTTCGTGGTAGAAGATACGGGTATCGGTATCCCGCCAGAAGAGGCTGAGCACATTTTCGAGCAGTTTGTACAGCTGGATGATTATTACGAGGGTACAGGTATCGGTTTGACGATTGCCCGATCGCTGGCTCGACAACTCAATGGCGATGTTGTGCTCGACACCAGTTATACGGATGGAGCCCGATTTATAATGACATTATTCACACATAACTAATCTTATTAATTATGCCAAACTCTACTAATAAAAAACTGATTCGCCAATTATTAATCTGTGCCATCTTTGTCATCATGCTCACCTCCATTGGGTCGTGCGTGGTGCTGTATTTTACTGTGAAAGCTGAAAACCAAGTGCGCTATGCGGGAATTATGAATTTGGTATCAGCCAAAGTGTCTACCACCATTAGGAGCATGGAGGTAAGTGCTATGAATGTGTTCGACGAATTAGGCAAGCACATGACTTCGCCCGACGATGTGACAAGTGCTTTGAACCAGAAAACGCTTCTCAATCCCGATGTCAGTGGTTATTTTGCTGCTTTCAAGCCCGATTATTTCCCAGAGAAAGGCAAGTGGTTTGAGCCTTATATCCACCAGACTGATTCGAACACCAAGTTTGTGCTTAGTCAGGTAGGTTCGGCCTCCCACGACTATACCAGGTCGAGCTGGTATACTAGGGCACATGAAATAAAAGAGAGCTTCTGGTCAGACCCCTATTATTATTACGATGGCACGAGCTTAAGTGGCAATTACTGCACGTTTGTAATGCCCGTTACCGATGCCACTGGTGAAATTGCATGTGTTTGTGGTGCTGATATGACTTTTACTTGGATTACCAGAGAATTGGAGCGTATCGATCGTGAGGTGAAACATGATGATATGCGCAGTTTATATCTTTTGGATGAAGATGACGAGTTTTATTCTGTCATTCTTAACCGCGATGGTTCTTGCATCGCCCATCCGCTCGAAAAGATGTTGCCGATTAAAGAGGCAAATATATATGACGACTTGAGGGAAGGTCGTACTGGCATGGGCAAGGTGATGATCAATGGTAGTGCGTATGCTGTTTATTACGGTCCTGTGGAGCATGTCGACTGGTCGGTAGCAATCGTTGTTCCATACTATAACACGCTTGGCTATTACCTCTGGCCAATTCTCTCCGTCCTCGGTATTGCCGCCCTCAGTATCGGCATCCTCTGCATCTTCTACCGCCGTGCCAAAGAAGAATAAAACGTTTTCTGTATGTTTAAATCGTTAGTTTATGGATAAAATAGGAATATATGATTTTATGGCAGAGCCGTTTCATTGCGATTTTCAGAAACGGCTCTTCATGGGGCATCTGGGTAACCACATGCTGAATGCGGCTGATTTCCACTCTACGGATCGCGGCTTCGGCATGAAGTATCTGATGTCGATTAACCGGTCGTGGGTGCTCTCGCGACTGGCCATTGAAATGGTGGAAATGCCTGAGATGTATACCAAGTTTAAGGTAGAGACGTGGGTGGAGAGTGCGATGCGCTACTTTACCTCGAGAAATTTCCGCGTGGTAGGCGAGGATGGCAAGGTGTTTGGCTACGGCCGCTCTATCTGGGCGATGATCGATACGGAGAACCGTCAACCTACGGACATCTTTGCCATTGACAACGGTGCTATCAACAACTGGATTGTCAAGGACAAGGAGTGTCCAATAGATAAAGGTGGTCGCGTAAAGATGAGCGACGAGGCTGAGTTTGTAAGAGCCATCGACACCTATTATCATGATGTGGACATCAACGGACATATCAACTCGGTGAAATACATTGAGCACGTACTTGATTTGTGGAATCAGGCGTGGTATCGCGAGCATCCGATTAAACGTTTTGAAATAGCATACGTGGCCGAGGCGCACCAGGGCGATAAGCTGAACTTTTATCGTGAGCAGACGGGCGAAAACGAGTATTGTATCAGAATCGTAAAGACGGAGCCGACCACGGGTGAAGAAATCGAAACTTGCAGGAGCAAAGTCATATTTAAATAAACCACAGATTACACGAATTAAACGGATTTTATCAAAAAGTGAAAAGTGAAAAGCGAAAAGTACAAATAAAATTTGGCTTTTTGCTCACTTATTCGTACCTTTGCATCCGATTTCGAAATAAACATCTAAAAAACTATATTATGGCAGAAATGAATTTCGGTGGCGTAATGGAAACTGTAGTCACCAGCAAAGAGTTCTCACTTGAGAAGGCACGTGAAGTATTGAAGAATGAGACCATCGCCGTGATCGGTTATGGTGTTCAGGGTCCTGGACAGGCCTGCAACCTGCGCGACAACGGTTTCAACGTAATTGTTGGCCAGCGCGCTGGCAAGACCTACGATAAGGCTGTAGCCGACGGTTGGGTTCCCGGAGAGACACTGTTCTCTATCGAGGAGGCTGCCGAGAAGGGTACAATCCTCTGCATGCTTCTGAGTGATGCTGGCCAGATTCAGCAGTGGCCTACCATCAAGAAATATCTGAAGCCCGGTAAGACGCTGTATTACAGTCATGGTTTCGCTATCAACTGGAGCGATCGCACTGGTGTGATTCCTCCTGCTGACGTTGACGTCATTATGGTTGCTCCTAAGGGTAGTGGTACTTCACTTCGCACCATGTTCTGCGAGGGTCGCGGTCTGAACTGCTCTTATGCCGTTTATCAGGATGCTACTGGTAAGGCCAAGGAGAAGACACTGGCCTTTGGTATCGGTATCGGTGCCGGCTATATGTTTGAGACCACTTTCCAGCGCGAGGCTACCTCTGACCTGACAGGTGAGCGCGGCTCGCTGATGGGTGCTATTCAGGGCTTGCTGCTGGCACAGTATGAGGTGCTGCGCGAGCACGGACACTCTCCCTCGGAGGCTTTCAACGAGACCGTTGAGGAACTTACCCAGAGCCTTGGCCCGCTCTTCGGTGCAAAGGGTATGGACTGGATGTATGCCAACTGCTCTACGACCGCTCAGCGTGGTGCACTCGACTGGGCTCCCCGCTTCCACGATGCCATCAAGCCTGTAATGGAGTGGCTCTACTACTCTGTACAGACAGGTAACGAGGCGCAGATTACCATCGATGCTAACTCGAAGCCTGACTACCGTGCAGGTCTGGAGAAAGAGCTCGAGGCTATGCGTAATCAGGAAATGTGGCGTGCTGGCGAGACCGTACGCAAGTTGCGTCCAGAGAATCAAGATGTATAATTTTTAATTGCGGGGGCATGCGCCCCCGCAAATATTTTTATGGCAAAACTAGTAATTAATTCTTATGATGAATTCGCAGCCCATCTGGGTCAGGAGCTAGGTTGCTCTGACTGGCTGCAAATCGACCAGGACCGTATTAACCTGTTTGCTGATGCCACGCTCGACCATCAGTGGATTCACGTCGACGTAGAACGTGCCAAGGAGGAGAGTCAGTATCACAGCACGATTGCCCATGGTTATCTGACACTCTCGGTGCTGCCTTATCTCTGGGCACAAATCATCGAGGTTAACAACATCAAGATGCTCGTTAACTACGGCATGGACAAGATGCGCTTCGGACAGCCAGTGGTAACGGGCTCACGCGTTAGGATGACGACGAAGTTGCACAACATTCAGAACTTGCGTGGCATTTGTAAGGTGGAGATTGATTTCAAGATTGAAATAGAGGGACAGCGCAAACCGGCACTCGAAGGCATCGCTTCGTTCCTGTATTACTTTGTATAGGGGTTAGTGGCTAGAGGTTAGGGGTTAGAGAATAGCTGGACAAACGCAGAAAAATATGCAGGATTTCTATTATAGGAAATTGTTGGTATATCAGCATGCAATGATGCTATTAGAAGACGTCTATCATCTCACCAAGCAATTCCCCTCATCTGAGTTACACGGGCTTACCAACCAAATCCAGCGTGCTGCGGTATCTATACCCTCTAACATTGCGGAAGGTGTGGGACGATTCTCAATCAAAGATCGCATTCGCTTCATAGATATCAGTAACGGTTCGTTGATGGAAGTTATGTGTCAACTTGAAATAGCCCAACGATTAGGCTACATATCAGAAGATGATTTTAAAAAACAAGAGATCAATATTGCAACTATCGCAAAGATGATTCTTGGACTAAGAAAGAATTTAGAAGTAAAATTAAATAATAATCAAAGGTTAAGTGATGAAGAAAACAAGGGAATGGACATATCTCTAACCCCTAACCTCTAACCACTAACCACTAAAAAAATACTTATGGGAGGATTCTTTGGAACCATCGCCAAAAAAAGCTGTGTGAACGACTTGTTCTACGGCACCGACTACAATTCTCACCTTGGAACCAAGCGCGCCGGACTCGTAACCTTTGATAAGGTGAACGGCTTCAGTCGTAAGATTCATAATTTGGAGCGCGACTATTTCCGTTCGAAGTTTGAAGATGAGCTCGACACATTTTCTGGCAATCAGGGTATCGGCGTGATTAGCGACACTGATCCGCAGCCCATTCTGGTGAACTCGCATCTGGGGCGCTATGCCGTAGTAACCGTTGCGAAGATCAATAATCTTGAGGAGATAGCACAGGAGTTGCTCGACCGCAGAATGCACTTCAGTGAGTACTCGGCCAACACTATCAACCAGACGGAGTTGGTAGCGTTGCTCATAAACATGGGGCGTACTTTTGTAGAAGGTATCAATCTGGTATACAGAAAGATAGAAGGTTCTTGCTCAATGCTTATCTTAACGGAGAAGGGTATTGTAGCAGCTCGCGATTTCTTGGGTCGTACACCTATCGTTATCGGTAAAAAGGATGGTGCATACGCCGTATCGAGCGAGACTACCAGTTTCCCTAATCTGGATTTCCATCGCGTCAGGGATTTGGGTCCTGGTGAGATTGTCTACTTGACAGCCGACTCAATGGAGGTACTACAGGAGCCCTTTAAGCGCGAGCAGATTTGTTCGTTCCTGTGGGTTTATTACGGCTTCCCCGCTTCCGACTATAACGGCATCAACGTTGAGGCTGTGCGTGAGTCTAACGGTAAGATGATGGGCGAGAAAGACGAAACGGATGTAGATTGTGTTTGTGGTGTGCCTGATTCGGGTGTTGGTATGGCATTGGGTTATGCCGAAGGTAAGGGTGTGCCTTATAAGCGTGCTGTACTGAAGTATACACCTACATGGCCTCGCTCGTTTACACCTGGCAATCAGGAGCGTCGTGCCTTGGTGGCCAAAATGAAGTTGATTCCCAATCCAGCCTTGTTGAAAGACCAGCGCGTGGTGTTCTGCGATGACTCGATCGTACGTGGTACACAACTGAAAGACAACGTACGGACTTTTTTTGAATACGGTGCCAAAGAGGTGCATTGCCGTATCTCTTGTCCGCCACTGGTTTATGGTTGTCCGTTTATCGGTTTCACCTCGTCGAAGAGTGATATGGAGTTGATAACGCGTCGTATCATCAAGGATTTCGAGGGCGACGATAAGAAGAATCTGGATAAATATGCACAGACCGATTCGGAGGAGTATAAGAAGATGGTGGCAGAAATAGCCAAGCGTCTGGGATTGACCTCACTGAAGTTTGCCTCTCTGGAAGATCTGGTAAAAGCCATCGGTATGCAAAAGTGCAAAATTTGCACTCACTGCTTTGATGGCAGCAGCTATTGTCATGAGCACGATGCAGAGGATCATCGACAACTGAAGATTGACTTCTAATAGTTTAGAGTTTAGAGAGAAGGCCGTCTTCCTGGCAGATGAATTCTTCTTTCAAAAGATATTCGAGCGCGGCATCTAGTTTGTCGGTAGGCAACTGGATGTCGCGTAATTCTGTTATCGCGTGAGGTTGATGGTCGTCGAGCAACTTCAGAATCTGTTCTGTAGCATTGTTAAATCGAGACTCGGATACCATTCCCTCGGCACGGTGAGACAAACACACATCACATTGGTGGCAGTCGTGCTCGTTTTCTTCGCCAAAGTAGCGAAGCAGCTGACGACTGCGACAAACATGATCCGACGTGGCATAATCGATCATCGCATAGATGCGATTGGTAAACTGTTGCTTGCGCTCCTCGTAGATATCGGGCATCAGGCGGATGTGCTCCTTATCCTCGCGTCTTTGGGTATAGCGGATATAGGGCGTCTTTTTCTGCGGAATAAAGTGCAGGATGTGGCGCTGACTGAGTGCCTTGAGAATCATATACAACTGCTGTGGCTGTAATTGCACCTGACTAGCCAGGAAACTCTCATCGATATAATTATAATCGGTAAAGAGACCACCGTAGTTTCGCAGTAGGGCCGTGATGACTTTCTCCTCGTTGGCCGTTGTAGATTCAAGCTGATAGAGTTGGTTACGACTGATGGTAAACATGACGCGCGCCTGATTATCCTGTTCCTCGGTATATTCGATATAGCCTGCGCGATTCAGAATCTTCAGAGCTGAATCCACCTGAATAGGGAAGTGGTGGAAGGCGTGGCAGAACTTGTCGATATTAAATTCGAACGTGTAGTTATAAGCCGAGCCCACACCCACTTGGTAGAAGTAGGCCAGATGTTCATAAACCTGTTTGATATAGTCTTTTTCCGGGAAGGTATCATTAATGCGCTTCTCCAGTTTGCGCTTGTCAGCATCGTTATAGAGCAGTACCGCATAGGCTTTCTGTCCATCGCGCCCGGCACGCCCTGCCTCTTGGAAATAGGCTTCGACGCTATCTGGACAATCCACATGAACCACTAATCGTACATCGGGTTTGTCGATACCCATACCAAAAGCGTTGGTGGCTACCATCACGCGTGTCTCGTCTTTCTGCCATTTTATCTGGCGCTCGTCTTTCACCACGGTGTCGAGGCCAGCATGGTAGAATGTCGCAGAAATACCTGCTTCGTTGAGCAGTTCTGCGATTTCCTTGGTGCGGCGGCGACTGCGGGCATAAACGATGGCCGAGCCCTTCATGCTCTCAAGAATATGGATAAGTTCCTGGCGCTTATCGGTAGCCCGCCTTACCACATAAGCCAGGTTCTTGCGCTCAAAGGACATCTTATAGACGTTAAATCCTTCAGCCCGTTGAGCCGTGGAAGGCTTCAACTTATCCTGAATGTCATCCACGACCGTGGGTGTGGCGGTGGCAGTGAGGGCCAAGATGGGCACATTTGGTAAGAACTTCCGTATCTTCGCGATTTCCAGATAAGAAGGGCGGAAATCGTAACCCCATTGCGAGATACAGTGCGCTTCATCCACCGTGATAAAGCTTACCTTCATGTGGCGAAGCTTGGTCTGAAATAGTTCAGAGCCAAGTCGCTCGGGGGAGACGTAGAGCAGTTTGGTACCGCCAAAGATACAGTTTTCGAGTGTGATGAGGATTTCCTCGTGGGTGAGACCAGAATAAATGGCTGCTGCTGAGATGTTTCTGCGCCGCAGGTTCTCTACCTGGTCTTTCATGAGGGCGATGAGGGGCGTGATAACGATACAGGTGCCCGCTTGAGCCAAAGCAGGCACCTGAAAGGTAATCGACTTGCCACCACCGGTAGGCATCAGTCCTAATGTATCGTGACCACTACCAATTGACTCAATGATCTCGCGTTGTATCCCACGGAAATCATCGTAGCCCCAGTACTTCTTTAGTATTAGTTGATAGTCTTTAGTAGTAATCATAACTATCCACTATTCACTATAATCTATTCTTCACTAGGCTGGATATCCTCAATCTGCAGTTGCACCTCGCTGCGCTTGTAGATATTGTCCTCGATGGTATACACAATATCAAACGAGCGTTTCGACTTGATATAGCGGGCGGCGGCACTCTGTCCGAAGGCAATACCATTCAGCACATTGCTCGACTTAGAATCAACCAGCTCCAGTTTGATATGCTCCTGCTGACGGCCTACCACTTTCGAGGTGCCATAATCGTAAACATTGCGTGTACAGAACAGGGGCTTTGGGTTATCAGGTCCGTGAGGTGCAAACTTCTTCAGATCGTTATGCAACTTCTTGGTGACATCCTTAAAGTCGATTTCAGCATTGATGTCGAGGGTGGCCTCCGTCTGCTCTGGCAGGATATGCTCAGTAACATATTTCTGGAAACGGCGACGGAATTCGGGGATGTTTTCTATCTTCAGCGAGAGACCCACCGCATAGGTGTGACCACCGAAATTCTCTAGCAAGTCGCGACAACTCTTGATAGCATCATAAATATCATAGCCAGCCACGCTACGGGCAGAACCAGTGGCGATACCATTAAACTTGGTGAGCACCACCGTGGGGCGGAAGTAGAGTTCCGTCAGTCGCGATGCTACGATACCGATCACACCCTTTTTCCAGTTCTCATCATAGAGTACGATACTGGCGTGATGCTTCTGACTTTCGAGCTTTTCCACAATCTGGTTGGCCTCTTCCGTCATCTGCTTGTCTACATCCTTACGTTGCTCATTATATTCGTTGATATGATTCGCCTCTGCCAGTGCTTTCTCAAAATCACGCTCCACCAACAAATCCACAGCCTCGGTACCGTTCTGCATACGGCCGGAAGCATTGATACGCGGACCTATTTTAAAAACGATGTCGCTTATGCTAATCTCACGCCCAGTTAAACCACAGATTTCAATAATCGATTTCAGTCCTACTGATGGAGAGGTGTTGAGTTGCTTCAAGCCATGGAAAGCCAGAATACGGTTTTCGCCCATAATCGGCACGATATCAGCAGCGATACTTACGGCACAGAAATCGAGTAGGGGAATGAGTCGTGAGAAAGGTATGCCGTTATTCTTGGCGAAAGCCTGCATAAACTTAAAGCCCACACCGCATCCACACAGATGCTTAAAGGGGTAGGTAGAGTCTTCGCGTTTAGGATTCAGAATTGCAACGGCATCAGGCAATTCGTCATCTGGCACGTGATGGTCGCAGACGATAAAATCGATGCCAAGTTGCTTAGCATACGCAATTTCGTCGATTGCCTTTATACCGCAATCGAGCACAATAATTAGTTTAATACCTTTTTCCGCTGCATAATCCAATCCTTTCTTGCTGATACCATACCCCTCTTCGTAACGGTCGGGAATATAGTACTCAATGTTGGAATAGAACTGCTGCAGAAACTTATACACCAAAGCTACCGCCGTACATCCGTCGACATCGTAGTCGCCATACACCATGATA
>CAJOGK010000034.1:18722-82229 GCA_905234145.1 uncultured Prevotella sp.
GAGGATCGGACTCATGCCGATCTTCTCTCCCAGCTCCTTAGCTGCCGTCTGTCGTTCTGATGTAGGTGGTTCGTAATTCCATTTGAAATGCATTTATATATTATTTTTTATTCTTATCGCTTAGGTGGCTAAAAGGTACTATTAACCCAATATAGCGCCCAAAGGTAAAAATAAAAAATGAATTAACGGCATAATCTGAAGAAAAAATAACAGATTATGCCGTTTTTACCTAGATATTAGGATTTATTTGTATTTAGATACCTAGTTTTTTGCGAATTTCTGCTGGGATGGCATTCTTGTTGATGAGGAAGTCCATCGTGTTAGCAGCGATGAAAGTCTTGGTCATATACCAGGTGCCTTTATATTCACCTGTCTCGCCCCAAGAGTTCTTAACCATATAATATTCTTTGCCATTCTGATCTTTAGCGGTGCCGTAAATCAGCATGCCGTGGTCGTCGGTCAGTTCCCAGTTGTCGAAGCGCTCCTGGCGCATCTCCTGTGTTGCAATGATTTCAGGTACGGTGCAACCCAGAGAGTCAATGATGCTGCGCTTTTTGGTAGCCGTCATCTTCAGCCACTTGGCCATATCGCTGCCCTGCAAGCTCTGCTGTGTCTTCTTGCTGTCTACAGCGTATGCCAGACCCTGACGGGTAAAGCCATCCTCAGAAACATCGCCACCCCAAGCTATGGTGTAACCCTGCTCTACAGCATTGTCGATAATCTGCATCATCTCGTCCATGGGCACATTATAAGACAGAGGGAAGCGCCAGTTGTCCTGTACCTCTACAGCGAAGGCTGAGTAGAAAGGATGATGGGTGTAGCTGGTAATGCTTACATAGTCATCGAGGTTGATGCCGAGTGAAGCCATGAAGGTCTTTGGTGTGTACTCCTTGCCCTCATATACGAACTTCTCAGGGCACTTGCCGAGGTAAGCATCGAGAATACCCTGCAAGCCAGTCTTCCAAGCGTTACTGATTTTCTTGGCAGAGCTCTTAGAGATAGCTGCAACGTAGGGCTCCAGCACGCCGAAGAACTCATTGAAGTTGTTGAGTGAATCGCCATAGAGAGAGCCGGGGAAAGGCATGGTGCCCTCTGGTACGATACCGTGCTTCTTCATCGTAGCGAGTACGTCTTCAGCAGAACCACCCTGTGCAAACTGGCAGTCACCGTGGTAGCGAACTACCTGGAAAGCACGCTCCATATAGGTCTTATTGGCTACAAAACTCTCGCAGAGATCATAAGTCTTACCTGTAGCTTTGAGAATCTCTGACTCAAAGAACGAAATGGTAGAATAGTCCCAGCAGGTACCCGAACGGTTCTGGTCTTTTACACTGGTAATAGGATTCTCCTTGATGATGGTGAATACAGGTTTGTTAGCGTTCTTGTTGGCTTCCTTCTTCTTGGCAGCCGATGCGCTGAGGGCGATCATCGCCATAAGCGCGATAGTTAAAATCTTCTTCATTTTAAAATTAATTAGAAATTTGTATTATTTTCCATGAATGTTTCGAGTTCTTTCGGATGGTATGGGATGCGTTTCGAACCCATAAAGCGACAGCCGTCCTTTGTAATCAGAATATCATCTTCGATACGAATGCCACCAAAATCCTTATAGGTCTCAATCTTGTCGAAGTTCAAGAAATCTTTGCAATGGCCGCTGGCCTTCCAATCGTCGATGAGGGCAGGGATAAAATAGATACCAGGTTCGTCGGTTACGACGAAACCCTCCTCCAGTTTGCGACCCATACGCAGACAGTTTGTACCAAACTGTTCCAAGTTGGGGCGCGTCTCTTCGTCGAAGCCCACATAAATCTGGCCAAGACCCTCCATATCGTGTACGTCCATACCCATCATGTGGCCCAGTCCGTGAGGCAGGAACATCGCGTGTGCACCAGCTGCTACGGCCTCGTCGGTATCGCCCTTCATTAGTCCGAGTTCTTTCAGACGTTCTGTCATCAAGCGACAAACGGCAAAGTGAACATCAGCGTATTTCACGCCTGGTTTGGCGATGTCGAGCACGTAGTCGTGACAAGCTTCTACAATCGAATATATCTCCAGTTGGCGCTGGGTAAACTTACCGTTTACAGGCATTGTGCGCGTATTGTCAGAGCAGTAGTCATCCAGTTCGCAACCAGCGTCAGAGAGTACCAGACGACCAGCCTCTAATTTGGCATCAGAAGGATTGCCGTGCATGATCTCGCCATGCTGTGAGAAGATGGTTGCAAAGCTTACACCCTGTGCCAGACTCCGGGCGATACCATCCATCTGTCCTGCGATAAAACGCTCTGTTACACCAGGCTTTATCAGCAGCTGGGCGGTGGTATGCATCGCATAACCCACATCGCAAGCCCTGTCGATAGCCTCAATCTCCTGCGGCTCCTTCTTAGAACGCATCTTAACAACGGCCTTTATCAGTTCCAAAGAGGCTGCCTCCTTCTGCTTCGAGGGGTGAATACCCAGCAGATCCATAATCTGAATCTTGGTATCGAAACGATAGGGGGGCAGGAAATGGATGTTTGATGTCTGATGTTTGATGTAAGAATTCAACTCTGCCATGGGGGCGGTTTTTGTGATGCCTACCTCTGCGGCGAGATCGGCCACCGAGGGCGTATAGCCCATCCAAACGATATCCTCTACATCGATATCATCGCCCAAGAGCATTTCTGTATCGTTGTCGATATCAATGATACCCACGAGACCCTCACGGTGCTGCCCGAAATAATACAGAAACGATGAATCCTGGCGCAAAGGCGCATACGCATTAGCCGGATAATTGGCCGGTGCATCGTTGTTGCCGAAAAGAATGATTACGCCCTTTCCCACGAGCTTTTTCAGCTCCTGACGACGTCTTATATAGGTTTCCTTACTAAACATATATCTTTTAATTATTCAATTTTGATGCAAAGATACACTTTTTTTTAGACATAATTACAAAAGCACACATTTTTTGTGTATCTTTGCACCCAAATTTGAAATATAAGACTAAAAATACAATGGGAAAAGTAATTTTAACTGGTGATCGTCCCACCGGAAAACTCCATCTCGGACACTACGTAGGTTCTCTGCGTCGTCGTGTCCAGTTGCAGAATGCGGGCGACTATGATCGCATGTTCGTGTTTATGGCCGATGTTCAGGCCCTCACAGATAATGCTGATAATCCAGAGAAGATTCGTCAGAATATTATAGAGGTGGCGCTCGATTACCTCGCAGCTGGTCTCGATCCTGAGAAGTGTACACTCTTCATCCAGAGTCAGATTCCTGAACTTGCTGAGTTGACTACTTATCTGATGAACTTGGTATCAGTCAGTCGCGTGCAGCGTAACCCTACGGTGAAGACTGAGGTGAAGATGCGTGGTTTTGAGGGTGAGAGCATCCCTCTGGGTTTCTTCTGCTATCCTGTGTCGCAAGCTGCTGATATCACGCTGTTCAAGGCTACGACCGTTCCTGCTGGTGAAGATCAGGAGCCGATGCTTGAAGTGTGTCGCGAACTGGTGCGCCGCTTTAATCAGGTTTATGCACCTGTATTTGTAGAGCCCAATATCATGTTGCCTGAGAACTTGACTGCCCGTCGTCTGCCGGGTACCGATGGTAAGGAGAAGATGTCGAAGTCGCTGGGTAACTGTATTTATCTCTCAGATACGGCTGATGACGTATGGCAGAAGGTGCGCTCGATGTATACCGACCCTGAGCACGTGAACCTGAACGACCCTGGTCATGTAGAGGGTAATGCCGTGTTTACTTATCTTGATGCCTTCTCTTGCGATGACGACTTTAAGGAGTTCTGGCCAGAGTATCAGAACCTCGATGAGTTGAAGGCGCATTATGAGCGTGGTGGTTTGGGCGATATGAAGTGCAAGAAGTTCTTGAATCAGGTGCTGAATAAGTTCTTGGAGCCTATGCGCCAGCGTCGTGCTGAGTTTGAGAAGGACATCCCTGAAATCTATAATATCCTGAAGAAGGGTACGGAACAGGCGCGTGAGGTAGGTGCCCAGACGATGGATGAGGTTCGCAAGGCCATGCGCATCGATTACTTCAACGATGCCGAGCTGATTCGCCAACAGGCCGAGCGTTTTGCTAAATAAGTTCTAAGGACTGTTTTTTTATTCTAAGGAGTCTAGGAGTTTAGGAATAATTATTGCGTTTGCGAGAAATCCTTGATTCCTATATTCCTTAGAATTTTTATTTCCCTAGAAGATCGGGGCGGAGGCGGCGTGTGCGCTCCATCGCCTGCTCGAATTCCCACTCGCGGATTTTGGCCTCATTGCCACTGAGCAGGATATCTGGTACTTTCCAGCCTTTGTAGTCGGCGGGACGCGTATAGATAGGCGCGGCCAGGATGTCATCTTGGAAACAATCGCTCAGGGCTGATTGTTCGTCGCCAATCACGCCAGGCACCACGCGAACGATGGCATCGGCAATCATCGCAGCCACCAGTTCACCACCCGTCAATACGAAATCACCGATTGAAATCTCTTTTGTGATTAAATGTTCGCGTATGCGCTGATCGATACCTTTATAGTGACCTGCTAAGATAATCAGGTTGCCTTTCAGCGACAGTTCGTTGGCCATGTGCTGATCAAAACGCTCCCCGTCGGGCGAGGTAAAAATCACCTCGTCGTAATCGCGCTCAGCCTTCAGGGCTGTGATACAGCGGTCGATAGGTTCACACTGCATCACCATACCAGCAGAACCTCCGTATGGATAATCATCCACCCTGCGCCATTTGTCGAGCGTGTAGTCTCTTAAGTTGTGTAGTCTGATTTCTGCCAGTCCTTTCTTCTCGGCACGTGCCAGGATCGATTCGTGGACGAAACCCTCCAGCATTTCTGGCAGAACGGTAATAATGTCTATTCTCATCTTTTGTTAATTCTTTGGTGCAAAGGTACGTCAATTTATGCGAAAATCCAAATATATGGTAAATTATTGTTTATTTTTTGGCTGTTTCGGCTATTCTCCTTATTTTTGCAGCATGATAAGAAAGATGGCATTCGTGCTTGTTATGCTGACGATGGGCTTCAATGGCTGGAGCCAGACGATCAACGATACAAAATGTATGACGTTGATGAATGTGCCTTTAGAGGGCCCTGACTCAATGTTTATCCCTGCCCTGAAATCGGCAGGTTTCGAGCAGGTTGTAAGTGAAGACGATGAACCTGGTGCTTATTACTTTACCGGTGATTTTTATGGTCTCAAGTCGACTCTGATGGTGACAGTCGATGAAAAGACGAAGTTGCTATCCGATGCTACGGTGGTTTGTGGCCCTTATCGCACCCGTGAACTCTTTGAGCGCAATCAGAAATACCTCTTGTTGAAATTACAGCGCGAGTGGGGCGATTTTCAGGCCAAAGGCGATGGTTCGCTCCACACGATGACCGATTATGGCTATATCCGCCAGTCTACCTCGTTCGACGACCAAGGCCGCCATTCCATCCGTTATTTCTATTTGAACATGGCACCTTATTATAAAGATGCTGCGAATATGGGTATGAAGGGTTTCGTGCAGGAGGTGATTACTGAGAATGCCGTGATGGAGAGTGATATCCTGCATTTTAATGAAGCGGGGATGCTGACCGATGAAGAACTCGTTGAGCGTGAGTATAATGGCTATGGCTATCTTGTAAAAGCGGCCATGCTGGAGAAAAACGGCGGCAAGAGTCTGCTCACCTACGAATACGACGATGATAACTGCTTGAAACGACGCACCCTTGTAAACCCTGAAACGGGTATCCGGAATGTGACGGATTATCGTTATAATACCGATTTCGAGATTACCCAACAGAGTTATAAAGCCTTTAATAAGGATAATGAGTGCGTGATTTCCTACACGATAAAGAACGATTATTCAGAGCGTGACGATACGGGCAACTGGACGGTGAACGACGCGCAGCTTACTTATTGGGAGAAGGGTCAGCGTACGCAAATCCTGTCCGTTAAGCAAACGCGCGTTATCAGTTACTGGGATGAAGACTAGTCCAGCATTTCTAGAAATTCGTCTTCAGATACAATTTTAATCCCTAGCTTTTCGGCTTTTTGCAGTTTCGAGGGTCCCATGTTCTCACCTGCCAGAATAAATGAGGTCTTGCTGCTGATGCTCCCCACATTCTTTCCGCCGTTTTGTTCGATGATAGCCTTGTACTCGTCGCGACTATGGTGTGCAAATACACCGCTGATTACGATGCTCTGTCCCTCAAGTTTGGTTGAGAGTTGAGCGTCTTGCGTTGAAATTTCCATTTGCAGGCCGTATTCGCGCAATCTGCGGATAATCTCAAGATTCTTTTCGTCGTGGAAGTAAGTGATGATGCTCTTCGCCATCACCTCACCGATACCCTCTATTTCCTGTAGCTCCTCCAAACTGGCATTCATCAATGCATCGATGTTCTTAAAGTGGCGCGCCAGCAGTTTTGCCGATGTCTCGCCCACAAAACGAATACCCAGGGCGAAGACCACGCGCTCAAAAGGTACCTCCTTCGAGGCTGCGATGCCATTTACGATCCTTTGAGCAGATTTCGTGCGACTGCCGTCACCATTAATCTGCTGTACATCGATATCATAGAGGTCGGCGATGTTCTTTATCAAGCCCTGGCGATAATAGTCGTCGATGGTTTCTGGTCCGAGTGAGTCGATGTTCATCGCCTTACGGGCAATAAAGTGCTCTATACGGCCTTTAATCTGTGGTGGACAGCCCGTATCGTTCGGACAATACCAAGCCGCTTCGCCCTCATAGCGCACCAGTGGCGTACCACATTCCGGACAGCGCTTGATAAACGTCACTGGCATGGCGATAATCGGACGCTGCTCGATATCTACCCCCACAATCTTCGGGATAATTTCGCCACCTTTCTCTACGTACACATAATCACCGATATGCAGGTCGAAACTGCGGATAAAATCCTCATTGTTCAGTGTGGCGCGCTTTACCGTGGTACCAGCCAGTTGTACGGGGTCCATATTGGCCACAGGGGTTACTGCCCCCGTGCGCCCCACTTGGTAAGTTACCTCATTCAGACGGGTACACACGCGCTCTGCCTTAAATTTATAGGCGATGGCCCAACGCGGACTCTTGGCCGTAAAGCCCAGTGCGCGCTGTTGGCGCAGTGAGTTTACTTTCAGTACGATACCGTCCGTGGCTACAGGCAGGTTCTTGCGTGCCTTGTCCCAGTAGTTGATGAAGTCGTAGATTTCCTGCAGCGTCTTTACCTTCTTCATGCCCTCCGAAATCTTAAAGCCCCATTGGCGAGCCACTTCCAGATTCTCGTAGTGACCCTCGGCAGGCAGTTCCTCTCCTAATAAATAATAGAGGTACGCGTCGAGCTGTCGCGAAGCCACCAGGCTCGATTTCTGACTCTTCAACGTGCCACTGGCCGCATTGCGCGGATTGGCAAAAAGCGGTTCTTCTGCCGCCTCACGCTCTTTGTTCAGCTTCTCAAACACTGCCCAGGGCATGAGTATCTCGCCACGGATTTCGAATTCACGAGGGTAAGCAGGTGTGGCAAACAGATCGTTGCTGGCAGGAGACGTCAGTACGAGCGGGATTGCCCGGATGGTGCGAACATTTGCCGTTACGTCATCACCATGCACACCATCACCGCGTGTTACAGCCTGTGTCAGTCGTCCGTCTACGTAGGTTAGCGATATCGACAGTCCGTCGTATTTCATTTCACAGCATACCTCAAAATCCTCGCCAGCAAGCCCCTTCTTTACACTCTCGTACCAGTCGGCCACGTCCTGTTCATTATAGGTATTGGCCAGCGAGAGCATGGGGTATTTGTGCGCCACTTGCTTAAACTCGGCATTCAGGTCACTGCCCACGCGCTGTGTAGGCGAGTTAGGGTCGTCCATTTCGGGATGCTTGGCCTCCAAGTCCTGCAATTCGTGCATCATGAAGTCAAACTCCTGATCACCGATGGTAGGTTGGTTCAGCACGTAATATCTGTAGTTGTGCTCGTGCAATTCCTTGCGAAGTTGCTCTATTCTTTGTATCTCGTCCATGATTCTTGTCGTATTTGTGTGCAAAGTTATATATATTTTTAGACATAAGTACACAAGAACATATTTTTTTTGTTTCTTTTGTTCTTTTGTCTAAAATAATAAGTACCTTTGCGGCTGCTTATGTGGAAGATGCTGCAAGTGGCGGGCTGTGCGTCCGAGTAGGGTAGTGGATATGCCTGCTGTGGTCAACTCCTTCTGGCTTCGTAAAGGCTTTGAGGGACTGACCTTCTTTGGCACCATCCTCACGCCCTCACAGACCGAGGCCGATCGTTTCAACAGCGATTTTTCTGCCATGAAGAATCACGAGATGATCCACCTTCGTCAGGCCCAGTCGTGTGGCGACTCATGGTTGCGCTTCTACCTATTATATATATGGTACTGGCTCAAGGCACTCCCTGCCAACCGCAAACTCAAGCATGGCGCCTATCTGCTCAATCCTTTTGAGATGGAGGCCTATCGCCACATGAACAATCTCGATTATCTCTCCAAGGGTGAGGCTACAGAGTGGCGCAAATTTGCCAAGATGTCTATCAATGAACGATTAAAATATAGAAAATGAATAAGAAATTTCAGGCGCATAGCGCTATCTTTTTCGCCAACACCATTTTTGGTCTTGGTGTACCAGTCACAAAACTTTTATTAGATCATTGGGTTACCCCCATGGGATATATGGCCTCTCGTTCGTTGGGTGCCTGTATCCTCTTTTGGATCATTGCAGCTTTCATGCCTAAGGAGAAGGTAGAGCGTAAAGACCTCATCACCATCCTTTTGGGCGGTCTGCTCGGCTTCGTGATTACCGCCTGGGCGCTCGATTATACCAGTCCTGTGTATTTTTCGCTTATCGCGACCCTTACCCCTGTAGCTGTTATGCTTTGTGCCGCCCTGACTATTGGCGAGAAGATTACCCCAATCAAGTCGCTGGGTGTACTACTTGGTATCGCTGGTGCTGTTTTGATGGTGCTGATGAGCCAGTCGCTAGGCTCTGGCAAAAACGATCTCATTGGCATTATCCTGGCCATTCTCAGTGTGCTTACCTGGGCAGTCTACCTGATTATTACGCGTAATGTAGCCGAGAAGTATTCGCCCGTTACGCAGATGAAGTATGTGTTTCTGATTTCCGCCATCGTCACAGTTCCCATTGCGATACCCGAACTGCCAGTCAATGCGCTCTATGGGGTTGGGATGGTGTACTCGAAATGGCGTTTATCGTCGTCTGTGCCACAGCCCTTGGCTTTTTCCTCATCCCCTTTGCGATGAAGTATCTGCAGGCTACCACGGTCTCTATCTATACCAATCTACAACCAGTCATTGCCTCGTTTGTAGCCATCCTTCTTGGTCAGGATTTCCTCACTTGGGATAAGCCCGTTGCCGCTGTCCTCGTCCTGCTCAGTGCATATATCGTAACGGTCGTATCAGCAAAGGAATAAAATAAGAAATCCCGTCAACTGGCGGGATTTCTTTATTAATTTGCTGATTCGAATTCTTCGAGGAAGCGGGTGTCGTTCTCGGAGAACATGCGGAGGTCGCTGACACGATACTTCAGGTTGGTGATACGCTCAACGCCCATTCCGAAAGCGTAGCCGCTGTATTCCTTTGAGTCGATGCCACACTGTTCGAGCACGTTTGGATCGACCATACCGCAACCCAGAATCTCTACCCAACCGGTGTGCTTGCAGAAGCCGCAACCCTCACCGCCACAGATAAAGCAAGAGATATCCATCTCGGCGCTAGGCTCAGTGAATGGGAAGTAGCTGGGGCGCAGACGAATCTTGGTGTCGGCACCAAACATCTCGCGAGCGAACGAAAGCAATACCTGCTTCAGATCGGTAAACGATACGTTCTTGTCGATATAGAGACCCTCTACCTGGTGGAAGAAGCAGTGGGCACGGGCGGTGATAGCCTCATTACGATACACGCGACCTGGACAGATCACACGGATAGGGGCTGTCAACTTGCCATCTTCGGTATGCATGTGCTCCATGACGCGAGCCTGTACTGAAGAGGTGTGAGAACGGAGCAGAATGTTCTTGGTTACATCGTCGGGATGCTGACTTACGAAGAAGGTATCCTGCATATCGCGAGCAGGATGGTCAGCGGCGAAGTTCATCTTGGTAAATACGTGGAGATCATCCTCTACCTCTGGACCATCGGCCAGTACGAAACCCATGCGCGAGAAAATGTCGATAATCTCGTTGGTTACGATGGTAAGAGGATGGCGGGTACCCAACTTCACAGGGTAGGGTGTACGCGTCAGGTCGATCATCAAATCGCCAGAATCTTGTGTCTCTACCTCTTCACGAAGCTGATTGATACGTTCTGTGGCGAGTGTCTTCAACTCGTTAATTTTCATACCAACCGTCTTTTTCTGGTCGGCAGCCACATTGCGGAAATCGTTCATCAAGGCTGTAATCTCACCTTTCTTACTGAGATATTTCAGGCGCAACTGCTCTACTTCTTCAGCGTTTTTGGCGCTTAATTCTTGTACTTCTTTCAGAAGCTCGTCTATCTTATCAAGTATCATATCTGTGTTAAATTTGCAAATTTGCGTGCAAAGGTACTTATTTTTTTAGACAAAAGAACAAAAGAAACAAAAAAAAATGAGTTCTGATGTACTTATGTCTAAAAAATATTGTAAATTTGCACAGATTTTAAGAGAACCAAGAAATAGATTAGGTACTACTGAAGTAGATGAAAAAGTCTCTTTTTGCGATGATTGCTGGTTTCTTGTTGCTTTTTTCTTGTACAGGCAACAAGACCAGTCAAAGTGGAGAAGTTCCAACTGACTCCGTTGCTGATTCTGTGGAATTGGCAGATGTAGACACCATGGAACTGTTGATTGCAGAGACGCCGATGCCTAGAGCCGCTGATGCAATGTTTGATGACTTCCTGTTTAACTTTCTGGCTAACAAGAAGTTACAGAAGGAACGTGTGGTATTCCCCTTGCATAAGGATAATCGTGGTAAGCAGGAGCTGGTAGAGAAAGACCAGTGGAAGCATGAGCACCTTTTTATGCGACAGGGCTACTATACACTGATTTTCAACGACGATGATCAGATGGCGCTGATGAAGGATACGGCCGTAAGCGAGGCTGTGGTGGAGAAGATTCAGTTGCGCAAAGAGGTGGTGACTGATTTCTTCTTTCAGCGTGTAAAGGGTGCTTGGATGCTGCGCGAGATGAAAGTAGTGCCCATGAGTGAGAATGCCAATGCGTCGTTCCTCAGTTTTTATCGCCAGTTTGTAGCGGATAGCATCTTCCAGGTAGAGAGCATCAATGAAACGGTAGAGTTTGTTGGGCCTGATCCAGACGACGAAAACAATGTTATGGAGGGTGTGATTACGCCAGATACATGGGAGGCCTTTGCGCCCGCTCTGCCCTCGAAGAACATCTATAACATCATTTATGGCAAACCAGAGGCAGAGAGCAACAAGAAGATTTTCCTGTTGCGAGGTGTGTCGAATGGTTTGGAAATGGAGCTGCGGTTTAAGAAGACAGGCAGGAAGTGGCTATTAACGAAAATGACGACGTGAAGGATATAAAGAACTATAGTCTGAAGGCGCATAACACATTTGGCATTGAGGCCAAGTGTGCACGATTCGTGGAATATTCATCTGAGGCGGAGGCCATCGAGGTGGCAGCGCTGTTGCGAACTACACCTTATTATATTATAATAGGTGGCGGCAGCAATCTGTTGCTTACGCAGGATTACGAGGGCATCGTGGTTCACTCTACCTGTAAGGGTATGCATCGCGAGGGCCATAATTTGACTTGTGGTAGTGGCGAGATGTGGGATGATGTGGTGGCAGAGAGTTTGCGCCAGGGGCTCTATGGGGCAGAGAATCTCTCGCTGATTCCTGGTGATGTAGGGGCAAGTGCCGTACAGAATATCGGGGCCTATGGCGTAGAGGTGAAGGACCTGATTCGCAGTATCCGAGCCGTAGAGATCGCGACGGGTCATGTGTGTATCATTGAGAATGCCGAGTGCGAATATGGCTATCGTCAGAGCCGATTCAAGGCAGACTGGAAGAATCAGTTTCTTATTCTGAGTGTGGAATACCAGTTCTCGGAGGTTTTCGAGCCCCATTTGGACTATGGTAATATCCGCTCTGAACTGGCGCGTCAGGGTATCACTGAGCCATCGGCAGAACAGTTGCGCCAAACCATCATCAACATCCGACAGGCGAAATTGCCAGACCCCAAGGTTGAGGGTAATGCCGGCAGCTTCTTTATGAATCCTATCGTGAGTCGTGACAAGTATGAGAAGTTGGCATCCCAATATGCTAATATGCCGCACTATGTGGTAGACGATGATCACGTTAAGATACCAGCTGGTTGGATGATAGACCAGTGTGGCTGGAAAGGCAAGTCGCTGGGGCGCGCCGGTGTTCACGACAAGCAGGCTTTGGTACTGGTGAATCGTGGTGGTGCGACGGGGGCAGAGATCGTAGCGCTCTGTAACACCATCCGCAAGGATGTAAAAGCTAAATTCGACATCGATATTAACCCCGAGGTAAATATTGTGTAAATCGTAAATCTGTAAATCGTAAATCAAAAGATGAAGCTGACGTTTTTGGGAACAGGGACCTCATGTGGCGTGCCAGTCATTGGTTGTCAGTGCGACGTGTGTCAAAGTACTGATCCCAAAGATAAGCGTACCCGTTGTTCTGTACTCGTAGAATCGGATACCACACGCCTCTTGATTGATTGCGGCCCCGATTTCAGAGCGCAGATCATGCCACAACCTTTCCGAAAGATAGATGGTATTCTGATTACCCATTCGCATTACGACCACATGGGGGGTATGGATGATATCCGACCTTATTGCCAGTTTGGCGAGATGAACGTGTATGCCGATCCGATAGCCAAGCAGTCTATGCTGCAGATGTTGCCATATTGCTTTGCAGAGCATCGTTATCCTGGTGTGCCCGCCATCGGCCTGCATGAGATTCTTCCCCATGAGCCTTTGCATATTGGCGATTTTGAGATTATACCGATTCAGGTGATGCATGGCAAACTGCCTATATTGGGTTATCGTATCGGCAAGTTGACCTATATTACGGATATGAAGACCATCGATGATTCGGAACTACCCTATCTGGAGGGTACTGATTTGCTGGTGGTGAATGCCTTGCGCTTTGACAAACCCCATCATTCTCACCAGTTGGTGGATGATGCGATTGCTTTTTCGCGCAGGGTAGGGGCTCAGCAAACCCTCCTGATTCATGTATGCCACGATATCGGGCGCCATGAGCAAGTAAATGCCATGTTGCCTGAGGGTATCGCGTTAGCCTATGATGGTCAGGAAATAACACTCTAAATCCTTAAAATAGCTTCAAAAACGACCATTTTGTGTTAAAATGGTTTAAATAACGGTGGTTTTTTATGTAAAACGCTTGCGGATATGAAAAATATGCGTATCTTTGCCATGTGTTTTTCATAGTATTAGATTTAAGGTTAACAAAGGTTTGGGTCACAGCGGTGACCCTTTTTTTATGTTTCACCGCTTCTTTTTCTTGCTTTTGCCGAATAGATATCCGTAGCCTTTCATCAGTTTTCTGATGAGCAAAAATGCATCAAAAGCCATCACGCCATTGCTTACCAGCGAGGCAATGTAGTCGCCCTTGGAATTTTCTTCGCGTTTTAGGAAAACCTGATTCCACATGGTGGACATCTTGGTACTGTCTTGCCTGAGTTCATCGAGCAACTCATCCTTGCGCTCACGAATTTCGTCAAGCGTGCGATATTCTCTTAAGAGTCTCTTTACGGAAGTCATAGGGAATGGAATTTGAACTATTTACTAAGCAGCAAATCAGCTAGGAAACGCACAATAGGCTTCTCTATCCAGCTCTTGCGGTAATGGATTACCATGAAGAAAGCCAGCAGATGGATGGCAGTCACGAGGATAAAACTCCATCCCATTCCGATAAAATCCTCAAGCCAGAAGGCGAAGGCAAAGGATGCGAACAGCACGACGGTAATCAAGAGAAAACAAAACACAATTGTCAAGGCAGCGGCCGTAATCAGGCGCACCACCTTGTCAATCACATCAAGTTTCACGTATTCTGCCTGTAACCCCAGATAGTGTTTGAGCGTTTCTATCAGTTGGGCAAAGGTTTCAACGTTCTTGTCGCTTGAGAGCATCGAAAAATACGATTTACTGATTTACGATTTACTCTTCTTCTGCAGCGTCCTCGATGTCGTCAACGAGATCACCCACTTCCTTACGGCTAAGTTTGATGTTGTGCTTCTTCAGGAAATCCTCAATCGTATCAGTGATTTTCACGCGAGTGTCTTGTCCCTTTTCAGGAGCAATCAGAATACCTAAAGCAGCGCCTGCGATTGCACCGCCAAGAAATGCACCAATGTAACCTAAACTTTTCATACGCTTAATTTATTTAATAATGTTTGAAAAATGAATTGTTGTGCAAATATACAAAATTTTTTGATTGAAACTCAAAAAATGGGCGTTTTTTTTAAGAAAAAGGTATATATTTTCCTCATTTAACAAACTTTAGATGGCTTTTTCGCTCTTGTTTGCCGCAGATTTTGTATCTTCGCACCAAATATTTGAATTAATAACAATTTTAATAATAAAATGACAACAATGAAAAAGTACACTCTTTTGTGCATTGGAATATGCGCAGTTATGGCTTTTACAAGCTGTAAGTCAAGTGAAAGTGCCTATAAGAAGGCTTATGAGAAAGCAAAGCAGTATGATACCGCTCAGCCTCAGACAACAGAGGAAACTCCAGTGGTTTCGCCAGTTGTTGTAACAAGACCTGCTAATGATGCGCGTGTAGTTGACAATCTTGACAACGTGTCTGTTCGTCAGGAGAGCGTATCACTCGTCAGCGGTAGTGGTCTGAAGGCATACAGCGTAGTTGTTGGCTCATTTGGTGTACGTGCAAATGCCGAAGGTTTGCAGCAGCGCCTGAGGGATGCTGGTTACGACGCACAGATTGTGAGGAACAACGAGAAGAATATGTACCGTGTGGTTGCTTCAACCTTCAACGATAAGTATTCTGCTGTTAACAGCCGTGATCAGCTTCGTGCTATCTATCCTGATGCTTGGTTGCTCTTTAATCAATATTAATCAATAAGAGCATTGGCCAGGATACTATCTATCGATTACGGTAAGAAGCGTACTGGTATTGCAGTCACCGACCCTCTACAGATTATCGCAGGAGGGCTGGCGACTGTTTCTACATCTGAGCTTTTCGACTACTTGCAGGCTTATATCGCCCGTGAGCAAGTTGAGATGATTGTGATTGGCGAACCTCGTCAGCCTAATGGTGAACCAAGTGAGAATCTGGCCCGTGTGCAGCAGTTTGTAAACCGTTGGCGCAAGGCTGTTCCGCAGGTGCCTATCCAGTTCTATGATGAGCGTTTTACCTCTGTGCTGGCCCATCAGGCGATGCGCGATGGCGGCCTGAAGAAGAAGGCTCGCCAGAACAAGGCGCTGGTTGATGAAATTTCCGCCACAATCATCCTCGAAGATTACCTCCGTTCCAAGAAATTGTAAATCGTAAATCAGTAAATCGTAAATGATCTTACCTATTTATATATATGGCCAACCTGTGCTTCGCAAGGAGGCCGAAGATATTACCCCCGACTACCCGCAACTGAAGGATCTGATCAGTGATATGTGGGAAACGCTGGCTGATTCTGAAGGTATCGGTTTGGCAGCACCTCAGATCGGCAAGGCTATTCGCTTGTCGGTGATCGACCTTGATGTGTTGTCCGACGATCTGCCAGAGTATAAGGACTTCCGCAAGGTATATATCAATCCGCATATTATTGAATATGATGAGTCGAACACAGACACCTCTGAGGAAGGTTGCCTGTCGCTTCCGGCTATTCATGAAAAGGTGGTTCGTCCCACGCGTATTCATGTAGAGTGGGATGATGAGGCATTCCAGCATCATGATGAGTGGATTGAGGGTTATCTAGCCCGTGTGATGCAGCATGAGTTCGACCATCTCGATGGCAAGATGTTTATCGATCGCATCTCGCCTCTCCGTAAGCAACTCATCAAGAGCAAACTACGTGCCCTCATTCAGGGGCGCTACCGTTGTGGCTACAAGACAAAACCTGTCAGAAAGTAAAAATGCGGCGCATTTTTATATTTCTGGCTGTTTTGCCATTGCTTGTTCAGGCGCAGTTTAATACCGATCGCCTGGTGATGATAGGGCGCTCTGCGCTCTATTACGAGGATTATGTCCTCTCTATCCAGTACTTTAATCAGGCCATCAGTCAGAAGCCCTGGCTCTACGAACCTTGGTTCTTCCGAGGGGTGGCCAAATTTTATCTCGATGATTTCCGTGGGGCAGAAAACGACTGCTCCGAAGCCATCGAGCGCAATCCATACGTTACGAGTGCCTACGAGCTTCGTGGCCTTTGTCGTATCAATCAGAAACACTTTGCCGATGCCGTGCTCGATTACGATCGTGCCTTGCGGTACGACCCTGAGAATCAGAGCCTTTGGCACAATCGTATCCTTTGTCTGATTCAGGAGAAAGCATACGATCGTGCGTTGGCCCAGATTGATACGATGACCTCACGATGGTCGAAATATGCCCGTGCTTATGCCATGCAGGCCGAGGTGTATCTGCTACAAAAGGATACCACCAAGGCTGTGAAATCGCTCGATAAGAGTCTGGAACTCGATCCTTACGATGGTGGCATCTGGGCAGAGCGTGCTGTGATTAGTCTGGCGCGCCAGAACTGGAAAGAGGGCGAAGAGTATCTTACCAAGAGTATTCACCTCATGCCCAAGCATCCCGGCAATTACATCAATCGAGCTATGGCCCGCTATAATCAGAACAATCTGCGTGGGGCGATGGCCGATTATGATACGGCCCTCGATTTCGATCCGAATAATTTCCTTGGACATTATAACCGAGGTTTGTTGCGTGCCCAGGTGGGCGATGATAACCGAGGTATCGAAGACTTTGATTTCGTGTTGAAGTTAGAGCCCGATAATCTGATGGCCCTCTTTAATCGTGCCCTGCTTCTGGAGCAGACGGGTAATCTCCGTGCTGCCATTCGTGACTATTCGAAAGTCATCGAAGAATATCCTAATTTTTGGTTCGGTTTGCAGCATCGAGCCGCCTGTAATCGTCGCTTAGGCAATACCAAACAAGCCGAACTCGATGAGTTCCGTATTCTCAAGGCTCAGATGGATAAGCGCTATGGTCATCAACCACGTCTCTCAAAGAAACAGATGCGTAAGCGCAGCGATGAGGATTTGGAGAAATATAATCAACTCGTGGTAGCCGATGAACAAGAGGTAGAACACGAGTATAAGAGCGATTATCGTGGTCGCGTGCAGAATCGTAAGGCTGAGATGGCTTGGTTGCCAATGTACGGACTTACGTTTGTAAAGCCTCAGAGCGAGGTTCGTCAGGAGTTGCCTTACGAGAATTCTGTGGATGTTTTCAATCAGATATCCGCTTCGCGAAAGATGTTTGTTTCTTGCGATCAGAGCACACTTGATGAGGAACGCATGCGCGAAACCTTTGCCTTTATCGATACCTTGAGTACGGCTATCGACAATTCCAAGACCACGGTAAAGGTTGTGCCGATGCTGATATTGCGAGCAGTGGCCTATAGCAATATTCAGAATTTCGATAATGCCATCGACGATTTAAGCATTGCCATTCAGATTGATTCCACCTCGTCGCTGGCTTATTGGCAGCGTGCCGTTTGTCAGGCAAAAATCAACGAATTCAATGCCTCTCAGGGCACGAATATCGATTTGAAATCTGCTAATGTTCTGGGCGATTTGTCTGATGCTATCCGTCTAGCGCCCAAGAATGCCTTCCTTTATTATAACAGAGGAAATCTCTATGCCATGCGTAACGACTATCAGCGTGCCATCGACGATTACACCCGTGCCATCGAACTGGATAATCATCTCGCTGAGGCATGGTATAATCGAGGTCTTGCCCGAATCCATGCCAAAAATATCTCCGATGGCATTGCAGACCTCTCTAAAGCCGGCGAGCTCGGCCTCTATCAAGAAATACAGGGAAAAGTAACTTTATTAGGAACGTAAGATTACAAGTTGTTTCCTGTTGCCTCAGGCATCAAAATGAAGAAAATGGTGTTTCTTAACATTTATTAAGTGCTCATCTCTTGGTTATGTTTTAGAAATCTTTAACTTTGCGGCATTGCTTGTTAGCCCAGTAATGGGCTGCGGGCGGACTTAGTGATAAGAAAGACGTTTTCGAACAAAGAACAGCACCTGCGTTTTTTCGTATCATAAAGTAAGCTTTCTTAAAAAGAATAATTGCCGAATCAGAGGTGTTTATAGGCAGTAGAAACTTATAAATTGTTATGAGAAAAGTATTCCTTATGTTCGTAGTGGTCATAATCAGCATTACAAATATTTTTGCACAGAGCACTTTAGTTGCTACTCTTACTCATGGGACGGACATAACAATGTATTACGGCACTACGGCTTTGCAGTCAGCACACAATGCCGCTGAGAGTGGTGATGTCATCAATCTTTCTGGTGGCAAATTTGATGGCTTCACAATTACCAAGGCTCTTACTATTAGAGGAACTGGTGTTGACAGTGCTCTCCCAACATCTCTCACTACTTCTACAATCAATATTCCTGGGGAAGATACCAACAGATTAACTATGGAAGGTATTAATTTTACTAATACTATTACTATGGATGGTACTTTTGAGAAACCTTATTTTATTAAATGCAATTTCTTGAATCTTAGTTTTAAGAGTTCATCGAACATCTCAAAAGCCACTTATATAAATTGTAAAGTAAAAAGATTTATGGAATTTCCAGGTGGTAGCAAGAGTTCAATTCAGTTTATGAATGGCTATATTGGTTATTATAATAATACATCATCAGATTCAGGGAAATCTATTATTGAGAATAGTATTTTATATAGCAGGGAATATGCCAATGAGATAGAAAAGTATGGTAACTCGCAATTTATCAATTGTATTATGATAAAAGGCGGTTATGAAAATGGAAGCGTCTATTCAATACCAAGTTCTTCATCAGGTTTTAATTGTCTGTTTGTGAATTATAAAAAAGATCCCATAGCAAATAGTCAGGGATCATTCGTTGATTGTATGAGCACTTCTTCAATATCAGGACTTTTCAAAGATTATCCAGCAACATATCCTGATAGTCAGACATTTTCAGCCCTGACCTTCGAACTGACTGATGAGGCGAAGGCTGCATATCTTGGCATAGACGGCAAAGAAGTTGGCATTTATGGGGGAAATTATCCCTATACATCTACACCATCTTATCCTCAGATTACAAAGATGGATGTATCTAAGAAGGCTTCTGCTGATGGCAAACTGAATGTGGAAATCGAGGTTAATGCTGCAGAATAATCATGATGTTCCTTGCTTATGCGTAAATATCTGATTCTTTTATTACTCCTGTGCCAGCATGTCGTGGCAACAAGAGGGCAGACACCAGAAAGACCCGATCTTTCTGGACTACCAGTAGCAACTACGGCCCAATCACTTCGATACTGGTTCGATGACCAGACTACTAATATACAGACCTTATTGGGAACGTCTGGAACGTATTCTATAGATGTATCGGCTCTTGACGAGGGACTTCATACGCTTTATTGTCAGGTGGTGGATAACCAGGGCGGTGTGTCTTTCATTAAGTCGAGTCTCTTTTTGAAGCTTCTTGATAACAAGTTACTGCCTGCCTCGACTACAGCTCAATCACTCAGATACTGGTTTGATGACGATCAGTCAACAATGAAGACCGTGAATGTGGCACAGGGCACGCAAGTCATTGATGTGTCGGGCATGGAAGCTGGTATCCATACACTTTATTATCAACTGGTTGACATCACTGGTAATCTCAGCACACCCGTAGTCCAGCTGTTCTTGAAACCATTCCCTGCACCAGAGGTACAAGGGGATAATCATATCACAAAGTATGAATATTGGATGAACAGCATGAGCTCATCTCTCAAGACAATCACTGTGGACAATGCTTCTAATCCTTATCAGCTGACAAGTTTGGTGCCGATGCCGAAAGAGATCATCCGTTCGCAATCGTTCCACTTTGAGATAGTTGATGGCAGTCTGATGCTTTATGCCAAAAATGATTTCAATATCCGCTTCCACGATGCCCGTGGCTATTTCGTACAGCAGGCCAAATCGTTCATCGACTATAGTGTCAGCCAAGCTATTACTGATATTGAACCATTGGAACCTGACGTAAGAGCTACCACTGAGAAGCCAGACCAGAATGCCATCAAGTGGTATTGTCTGCAGGCTGAGGCTGGTGACAGCTTGCAATTCAAACTCGACCATGCAGCTTCAATCCAGTTGTTTGCTCCTTCGGGCGATGAGGTCTATCATGTCTCAGGATCTGGGTCGGTGAAATGGGGCGGCCTTCATGCGAAAGAGGATGGAACCTATTATCTGGCTTTGCACGATGTTACGGCTACCAGCGGTTCTACCATCAGTATCGACTATTCACATATCGACAAATATGCAATTTTGCGTCAGGATGTGAGTGTCGTAGGAAATGGAGGCTGTAGTACCATTACATTCGAGGGCAATGGTTTCCAGGATTTGTATGCTGTAGAGTTATATAATGATGCAGGTGAGAGCATTAATCATGTTAATATTGGTCATGAAAGTGATGCTACTACGTCGGTAACTTTCGATTTCTCCAACTTTTCAACAGGTACTTATAATGCCCTCTTCCATTTCACGGAAGAAGATAAAATATTTACCGACCTAGTAACGGTTGAAGAGGCGAAAGATGTGGTGTTATCATTAGAAGTAAAATGCCCAAATACTTATTTGAGAGGAACGTACGTTAATTATACTGTATCGATTTCTAACAAAGGCAATTCTACTGCATATTGTGTACCTTTAGAAATTCAGTTCCAAACTCATAGCAAAGATGCAATAAGTGACATTAAGATAAAAGGAAATATTCAACCATTAGATGTTGACTGGCTTGATAACAGTATTTTTCCCCAAGATAGCATTGATGGTTTAAAACAGTATATAAAACAGAAAGGGGATTTTTTACACTTTATCACTATTTATGATCCTATCTCTGATTGTTACATAAAAGATGGTCATTTTTCTATTGAAATTGCCCCGTACTCTACTTATGAATTGACCTTTTCTGTGAAATCAAATGAACGGACAGAGATACAGGTTCTTGCACCTTCGAAATGGCTAACTTGTCTTTCTGCTGAGCAAAGTTCTAAAGTGCGTAAAACACGTGGTATGAAAGAAGATATGTGTTGTGTTCGTGAAAAAGTAGAATGCATAATGAATTTAGCTGTCGGTGCGTTAGATTTCTGGTCAATAGTTGGTGGCCCTCAATTGAAAATAGCAGACTGTATAGCATCATTAGGGAATACAACTCTCCAATATGCATACGATGTTTGGTGCGGGGAAGGACTAAATGGGAAGAAACCTAAAAAAGCTGCAGATGATCTTATTTGGGATGCGGTAAATGGACTTATTGGTTGCTTATGTACTTATACAGGCATCGACAAATTTAATATTCAATGGATATATCAACATATCTATAACAACATTTCCATAACTGCAGATTGTCTTCAGGCCCTAACACAAAAAGTTCCGAATTGTCCTCCAAATCCAGAAAATAGGGGTGGTTCTTCAACACCTGTCGTATCAAAGGATCCCAATGAAATCTATGGCTATACAGCAGAGTCAGGAAGCAAGGACGTGAAAGATGGGCAGACTGACGTATATTATACCATCCAGTTTGAGAATGATCCGACCTTTGCTACGGCTCCAGCTCATGACATTTATCTGACTGACAACCTTGATGTGGATAAGTTCGACCTATCTACATTCTGCCCGACGAGCGTTAGGATAGGTGACAAGACTGCAGAACTGGACGGAGCTAAGAACTTTGTGACTACGCTTGATATGCGCCCTGAAATCTATGCCATCGCACAGGTGGAAGGCACATTCGATGAACAGACGGGCAACGCCAGTTGGCATATCTCAACGCTTGATCCTATGACGATGGAGCCGACTACAGATGCGATGATCGGCGTATTGCCTGTGAACAACGACGGCTTGGGTATTGGCGAGGTGTCGTATAACATTTCGTTGAAGCCTGACCTTGCCCACGGATCCGAAGTGAAAAATCAGGCTAGCATCGTGTTCGACAACAATGAAGAGATTCTGACACCTGTATGGACAAATGTGATTGACAAGGTGGCTCCTGAAAGTCGGATTACGGCAGTGGAGCAGCAGGATGAATCAACAGCATCTGTCAGTGTCAATATTACCGATGAACTGTCTGGCCCATGGCGCTACGATGTCTATGTACAGTACGGAACAGGCTCTGCTTGGATGAAAGCAGCCGAAAATATTCCAGCAGGCTCGAATGCCAACGTGAAGATTTACGAGGGCATTAATCATGGATTCTATGTTGTTGCAAAAGATATGGCAGGCAATGTAGAGCTGAAAGAGGCTGTACGAGAATATACGTTGATAACTGAGGGGGCCATGCCTGGTGATGTAAATGGAGATGGGAAGGTTACCATAACCGATGCGGTTGCCATCATCAGCTATATTCGTGGGGAGAACCCTCAAGGCTTTATCGTATCCGCAGCAGATATCAATGGTGACGAGCAGATAACGTTGGTTGATGCCGTGATGGTCATTGACTCGATTTTGAAAGCCAATTAGGTGGTAACAAGAAATTCTAGGGCGCAAAGACTCCTGACCCCTTAGTGCCCTTGAAGAAATAAATCCCGAAACATTTGGTTGTTTCGGAATATATTTCTATCTTTGCACCAAGAGCCTCTATCTTGCAGCTGATGGTTGGAAGATTTTTGGAGAGGAGAATATTATTGAGATGTCAGGAGAAAAGAAGGGCGATGTGACTGGCGACGGTATTGTTAGCGTGGCAGATGTAGTGTCAATAATCAGTTATATCCTTGGTGAGAATCCGTCGGACTTTAATGCTACGGCTGCTGACGTGAATGGTGATGGCAAAGTGACTGTAGCCGATATCGTGATGGTCATTGACTCGATTTTGAAAGCCAATTAGGCGGTAATAACTAAATTTTAGGGCGCAGAGGGGTCAGGAACCTCTGCGCCCTTTAATTAACGGAAAGATGCCTCCATGACACTTTTTTGATGATTTATTTGGTTATTTTATATCTATTTCTTATCTTTGCAACCAGAAGTTACGAATTTCGGGACTGTACTCCCGATTTTCACATAAAAATTAGGAGTACGCTAACATATTTCAATGGTTTATGTACAAGAGAATATTTGATATTGAAAGTAAGTTGGACGAAGGAATGTTCCTGTTTGGAGCGCGCCAGACAGGGAAATCGACCCTTTTGAAAGAGCGGTTCAAAGGAGCGATCTATTATGATTTACTCAATCCGAGTATTAGAAGAGCCTTTAAGTTGAATCCAAATGCTCTATGGGAGGCTCTTCAGGACAAGTCAGCTGGGACACTTGTGATAGTGGATGAAATCCAAAAAGTCCCCGAACTGCTGGATGTGGTGCATTCCCTGATGGTAGACAGGGGATTGTACTTTATCCTTAGCGGTTCCAGCGCCCGAAAGCTCAAACGTTCCGGGGCCAACACACTTGGTGGTCGTGCTATACCGGAAACACTTTACCCTCTTGTATGGCCAGAGGTAACCGACTTCCAGATTGACCGTGCCGTCCAGAATGGAATGATTCCCCGTCACTATATGGTAGAGGATGCCACTAAGCGACTTTCTGGTTATGTAAAGGTGTACCTTGACGAAGAAATCAGGGAAGAGGGAGAGGTGCGAGAACTAGATGCCTTTGAGCGCTTCATGGAAGTTGCTGCCATTTCCGATGGAGAAATGCTGAACTATTCCAACATTGCCTCTGACTGCGGAGTATCTGCCAAGACGGTCAAGTCGTATTTTCAGATTCTCTATGATACGCTTATCGGATACGAAATCCCCGCATTCAGAAAAGAAATCAAACGGAAGATTGTTCAGGCTCCCAGGTTCTATTACTTTGATGTAGGACTTGCCAACTACCTAATGGGGCGTCACTCTCTGAAACGGGGCACCGATGATTACGGGCATGCCTTCGAGCACTTTGTCGTGCAAGAAATCATGGCATTCAAAGGATACAACGACAAACGGGACATTATTTCCTATTGGCACACCTATGACAAAAAGGAAGTGGATGTCGTTATAGGTGATGCCAAAGTCGCCATTGAGATAAAATCCACTGAGCATGTTGTGACCAAACACAAAAAGGGTCTTAAGGCCTTCAAGGAGGAACACCCTGATTGTCGTTTGATTCTTGTTTCTCTTGACCCGATTACCCGCAAATCAGGAGACGAAGAGCTCATATATATCCTTGACTTCTTGAAAATGCTTTGGGATCATAAAATTTTCTAAGCAATGCGAAGCCCTCGATTTCATTTCTCACAGAGCTAGCAGGGCGCAGAGACTCCTGAACCCTCTGCGCTCTTTTTATCTAAATTTCATAAAAACTAATGACATCCGACATACAGTTATAGCTAAACTATTTATTACCAGTAGTTTATCGTTATTATTAAGTCTTATCATCCGACATACATCCGACATATATCCGACATACATCTGACATGCGCTTAATGGCTCATCCATTAGCTCGCGATATCATTCCCTTCTTTTCTTACGCTTTCAGCCCTTAGGTCGCTGTTTAATTCTCTAGAGAATTGCGAAGCGAGCCTTAGGATCTCTTCTTTCGATGTCCTAATGCGCTCTTCAATTCTCTAGAGAATTCAGTAACGACCATTAAAGAGGAAGCCTTCGATAGTGTTTCTTCAAGCGCGCTACCTCCTATATCGGCTCTTTCTATGTCGGATTTATGTCGGGTGTATGTCAGATATATGTCGAATGAATGTCATATTGAAGTATAATTAATGCTTTGATAATAAGCAAGATAACTATAGTTTTATGTCGGATGTCATTAGTTTTTAAAATTTCAGATATATTTTATATTCTCATTCGTTACTTTTTGCCCATCATTTCGTTACGTTTTACCATTCAAAACGTAACGAATTGAAGTGCGATTTGTTACTTTTTGGGCGCAATGGGGTCTGGAGCCTTTGCGCCCACGGTCACGATTCCGGCAAAGGTAAATGACTATACAGTTGTTGCTCTTGGTAAATATGCTTTTGCTAATTGTTCTGATGTGGCAAAAGTTGTATTGCCAGAGGGTATAATGGCTATTGCTGCTAATGTCTTCGAGAATGCCACCAATATGAAGACAATGATGCTGCCAGCCTCGATACAGACCATTGGCAACGAGGCCTTTAAGGGTTGCAGTCAGCTGAAGCAGATCATCAACATGAATCCTACGCCAATCAGTCTGTCTCCAGTTGAGGCACGCGGCATGAGCAAGTCTGGTACACGTTCAGCCGTTGCTTCTCAGTTTGAGGGTATCAGTTCGGATTGCATTCTCTATGTTCCGGCAGCGTCTAAAACTCTCTACGACAGCGATCCACAGTGGAGTGGCAGTTTCAAGGAAATTGTCGGTATTGCCGGCATGGGCGATGCTAACCACGATGGGCGTATCAGTCAGAAGGATGCAGTGGATGTGATTGACTATCTGCTTACTAATGCCCCGGATAAGATATTGTTAGGTGTCTCCGACATGAATGGTGACGATGCCATCACGGTAACTGACTTGGTAAAGATTATTGAAGCTTCTCAGGGACATGCTGGCAGTCGTGAACAAAAGTAATCATTTAATTTTTATGAAGATTTTCTATATAAAATTTGGTTAATTGATATAAAATTCGTATTTTTGCACAAAAATTTATCCTATATGAAGAAAAAGTTGTTTATCCTATTCGCAATGTTTGCAGTGATGGTTACTACTGCGTATGCGGACAATGTCATTTCTGCCAGTGATTTGTCGATTTCAAAATCAGGTAGTGCAGATATGGCAATCAATCTTACCAACACAAATGCTATCAGAGGCATCCAGTTTACTTTGACCTTGCCCAAAGGTGTAAGTGTTCAAGGAAGTGACGCTGGCATCACATACGATGATGGTGGCACGCAGACCTATACACCAACCAATGGCGTGAAGGTGTCAACTACTGAAAGAACCTCTGGATGGACAGTGATTGGAAACAAAACAGGTGATAATACCTATAAATTTGTTTTAATTTCGTTGAGTGGTCTCGAAATCTCTACAGAGACTAGCCCCGGCGCAGTAATGAAAGTTAGCTTCCAAGCTGCGGAAGGTGTTACTGCCGGAGAATATCAAGTGGACATAACGGATATCCATTTGTCAGTAAGTGGCTCTTCCAGCGATACTGCTCAGGATGATACCACAGCAAAGTTGACTATTACCGATTTTGTAAAGGGTGATGTTAACGGCAATGGTAAAGTAGATATTGATGATGCTGTATGTATACTTCGTCATCTCGTTGATAAGCCAAATGAGATTTTTAATGAAGCTGCAGCTGATGTGAACGGCAATGATAAAGTTGATATTGATGATGCCGTTATGGTACTTAAATACCTTGTAGGCAAGATAGATGCTTTATCACGTAGCCTCTATATTGAAGGTGATGATGACGACGCTTATGATCCAGATTAATTGAATAAATAAAAAGATTAAGATATGAAAAAAATTCTACTTTCATTATTTGCAATGCTTGCGTTTAGCAACACAGCATTTGCAGATGACCAACTTAAGGTTGAGAATGTCTATTTGAGTACTACCGCTGATAATACAGACTTTGTGGTGTTCTTAGACCAAGATGCCAAATCATCGGTAAGTGGTGTTAATTTTAGTATTCAGTTACCAGACGGTGTTGAATTTGTCAAAGATAACAGTGGGGAACCTCAATATAAAATGGGTACAACATTTGATAGTTCACCTACTTTAAATATTGTAGACGGCATTCTCAAGGTTGCTATGGGGTCTAGCAACCCTATTAAGGGTACAAAAGGAACTTTGATAGCTTTCAAAATTAAACGTTCAAGTAGTTTTAATGCAGCTAATGGTGATGTTCTAACAGGAGGAAAAATATTCAGTGCTTTTGAATCAAAAAAAGGAGTCGTTGGAGACGACGTACCACTTTCTGATTTTAACTTTGATATTAAAGTCACAGATCGAGTTGTTTTAGACGAAAATTCGCCATTTACACCAACAACTACAGGTGATAATATAAACGTGCTTGTAAAAAGGACTCTTAAAGCGAATACATGGAGTACATTATTTCTTCCATTTTCACTCTCTGATTTAACTCTTTTAACTACAGCCTTGAAAGATAATACAGCAAAGTTAGCTAAATTCACAGATTGGTCAAGTGAAGATCCTACTTATAGCATTAATATTGATTTTAGTACTGAAACAAATTTTTTATTAGCTAATACTCCTTACCTTATATATGTTTCATCTGAAATAAAAGAATTTACTTTTGATAATGTTTCCTTTGGTGATGTAAATCTTCCAGCCCTAGGTGCAGTTTCAAAGAACCCAATAGAAATTAGCAATACGAATATTTATTCAGGTAGTGGCTTCTCACTAAAGTATGCTAAAGGAACAATGACTGGTACCTTAAATTTGCATGCTATGAGCGCAAATGAAATGTTCCTACAGAATAATACGTTCTATTATGGCCGTGAAGGTCAGAATATTAAGGGCTTTAGAGCGACATTTATGTTTAAAGATCCTAATGGCAATGTCTATTTGCTTCCTGATGTAGATTCAACTGCGGGTACACGCGCCATGTTCTCTATAGACGGACAATCAATTGGTGATGGCACTACAGGCATTAACACTTTATCATTTATTCCCGAGACCGGAAAAGTATATTCTATCTCAGGTACTTACATGGGTGAGATGGAGGATATGAATCGCCTGCCAAAGGGTGTTTATATTGTAGATGGTAAAAAGGTTGTTAAAAAATAAATTGGAGGACAGGTTATGAAGAAAAAATATATGAAACCCCAAATGCAAGTTCACCAGTTGATGAAAATGAATTTGCTCACAGGTAGCAAAGGTGTATACGGCAAAATAGATGGCGTTCAAAAGAACGAATTGAAATATGGTGGCTATGTAGACGAAGATGATGAAGAGGAATATGACCCGGATTAATAGCTGCTTATCTTAGTAGATAATCAGCCACTCTTTATAGGGGCAGATATTATTCTGAATAGTATCTGCCCCTTATTAATCAAACTAAGTGCCAATAAAAAAGTAACTATTAGATATGAAAAAGCATAGATTACTTCATTATTTTTTGACAGCAGGCTTGTTGTCGTGTATTAAGTTACAGCGAGTAATCCTTTTATTACTCTCACTTTCGCTTTTCGGTTCGCTCCAGGCCGGTGTAGTAACTGAACAGCAAGCCTTGCAGAAGGCTGAGCAGTTCCTGAAAGGAAAGAAAATTAAATCGCGTGCTGCAACACGTAGCGAGAAAAAGAGTGCTGCCTTTTTTGATAATGCCTTCTATGTGTTTAATGTAGATAATAATGGGGGCTTTGTCATCATCGCTGGCGATGATACTGTCGACCCTGTTATTGGTTATGCTACCGAAGGCAACTTCGATGGCAGTGACTTGCCGAAGAATATGCTCGAATGGCTGGAGCAGATATCTGCACAGATTAAGAATGTCGCTGATGCTCCTATGCAATCTCGTGCCTTGTCGGCAGCACCGTTGCCCGTTCAACGTGCGGTGCAGAACCACATGGCTATCGAACCGCTGATTATTACGACATGGAATCAAGGTAATTCCAACAACGATATTAATTCAGACGGTGTCTATAACATCAAATGCCCGATGATTAATGGCCAGTACACCTGTACGGGTTGTGTCGCTACGGTTGGTGCTCAACTGATGTACTATTACAAACACCCACAGGCACCGACCAGGGTGGTGCCCGGCTACCAGTTGATAGACTATCAGGGTCAGAATTATTCTCATGGTGCCGACACTAGCACCGACCTGCCTTCCATCCAGTTCCAGTGGGATAAGATGCAGACCAGCTATACTTATAATGACCCCAATAGGGAGGCCGTTGATGCGGTGGCTGATCTGATGCTTTATTGCGGCTATGCCGCCCAAATGAATTATGGTGTTGACGGCTCTAGCGCCTCTACATATACGCTGGCTCAGGGTATGGTGGAATACTTTGACTACGACCCGAATACGTGGAAAAGCGTCAATGCCTCCAGTTATTCTATCGCTGAATGGGACGAACTGCTGTACAACGAGCTGGCACACTCACGCCCAATTATATATAGTGGCAACAGCGAGAATGGTGGTGGACATGCCTTCATCTGCGACGGCTATGACGGTAACGGATTCTATCACTTCAACTTTGGATGGGGCGGTAGTGGCAATGGTCCATACAAGTTGTATGCTGCTGGTAACTACATAAAAAACCATGATGCTATCATCGGCTTGCAACCCAATACGGGCAGCGTGCCTGATGACCCCAATGGTGATGATGAGTGGGAAGAACCTTTTATCGAGGGGATTGTGGCTACGGCCAGCAATATAAGCGTAAACGGCACAGCAGTGACGATGCGATTAAGCAATCTGAACGAGACCACCTGTGGATTCGGATTTGGCATAGGCGAACTGAATGGCGATGGTACCATCACACCTATTGATAAGAGTAAGGAATCTTACAAAAACACAGAACTTAAACAAGGATGGGGATTCTTAGATGTTCCCTTTGACTTCTCGTCTTATTCCCTGTCCGAGGGTACTCATAAGTTGGTGCCTATCAGTTTGCTCAATGGCGAAACAAAATGGAAACGCTGCCATCCTGCCGATCTCTGGTTTGAGGTGAAAGTGGCTGGCGGACAGAAGACGGTGGTGCAACATCCAATAGAGGATTTGCAGATTGATCGTTTTGAAATGGTATCAGGCGGAACCCCAGAAAGTGCCCAGGCGTTTATTGTTCAGGTTACCAACAAGGGTGACAATTTTAATGGGACTCTGGATCTGTATGATGGCACGGAAAACGATAATGGTAGTTGGGCAGGCTATAAGTCCTTGAAGATTAAAACTGGCAACACCAAGGAGTTCCGCATATCAACAGGTAGTCTGGCAGCAGGCAACCATGTGATGAGATTGCTGAATAGCCATGGTGTAATAGCACAGATAAACGTAGACATCAAAATAGACTTGGCCGCCACCAATTTTGATGTTCCAGTAACTCCGAAATTCACAGGCTCCTCACTGCCTGTGGATGTCACCATTGAGAACCATGCAGGCGATTACATTCAGCCGCTCTATCTCTTTGCTTCTGACAATCCCGATAGCAAGGGCTCTTCTGCCGTATATGTTACAGGTTCAGGCATCGAGGGTGGTAGCAGTAGTGTTGTCAGGTTTTACTTTACGCCTAATACCGCTGGTAAATGGTATTTTTGGCTGTCGACGGCTTCGTCGCCCACTGATGAGAATCTGATTGGCGAAGGCTCTGTGGACATAGAAGAGGCTCCTACCGGTACTGTCACGTTGCAATTGACAGACAAGAAAATTGTCTGTATGCCAAACGGGAAAGCCACATACGAGATGACGGTAAAGAACACGGGTGACGTTACTAATTACCGTGGCGTATTTGTCTACCTTTGGGTTCCTACCGGAGGAGGCTATTGGTCTGTAACGGAAAGTCAGGCTTCGTCTGAGAAGATCATTGAACCAGGCGAGTCGGCTACCTTTAGCTTTACGTTCGAAGGACTTACGGATGGCAACCAATACAGTTTTGATCCTTATTATTATACCACATATCAAAGGACAAATTCTGCACGTTTCAATGAAGAATTTTACATAGACCTTTTCACCTATCAGAGTCCTTCTTACATTCTTGGAGATGCGAATGGTGATGGTAAGATAACAATCAGCGACGCTGTACTCATTATAAGCTATGTAGTCGGCGAGAACCCATTGGGCTTCAATCTGACGAATGCTGATGTGAATAAAGACGGCAATGTTACTATCGCTGATGCAGTAAAAGTGATCGATATGATTACGCCGTAGTTACGTCGTTAATAACGAAACAAGGACTTGGCAGTTTTCCCTGATCTGCCAAGTCGTTTAGTTGACCTATCGCATATTTGGGCGTATAGCCAGCACGACATAGAAAAATGGTCGTGTTGGCATATCGCCCAATATTTAGTGTATCGGTAACCAGTCCAACGGGGGCTGTGTCGAGGATTACATAGTCGTATTCTTTCTTTAATATAGTCATGACTTGACTAAAACTGTCTCGTGTCAGCACTTCTGCAGGATTGGGGGGTACAGGACCAGCCAAGAGAAGGTCGAGATGATCTTCAACGCCCGACGGCTGTATCTGACTCTTTACATCTTCTATTGTTACATCCTTCATCTGAAGCAGCGGGGTGAGGCCTTTATCGAGGTCATTCAGTTCGAACAAGACTCCAAGGGCTGGCTTTCTGATGTCCATACCACAGAGGATAACCTTCTTTTCCATGAGTGCAAAACTCACGGCGAGATTGGCAGCACAGAAAGTCTTGCCTTCGCCTGAGGTCGACGATGTAAAGAGGATGGTGTTTCCTTCGCCTTTCAGCATAAAGCAGACGTTCAATCTCATCTGTCGGAATACATCCGCCATCCTATCATTGGATCCGCTTCTTGCTACGATACCAGCTTTCTCCTTTCTGTCTTCGCTGGCGAACGGCACGTCTGCAATAATGGGTAGCGTGGTCAGGCTTTCCAGTTCTTGATGGTCATCAAGCTTATAGCGTAAAAAAACCAAAATGAAGAAGAAGGCATAGGGAATGGCGATACCAGCTCCTAAGGCAATACCGTGTATGATCCAGAATTTCGGACGTATCTTTCCTTCAAGTAAAGGCTCGTCTATCAGCTTTCCATGATTCGATGATGAGGAGAGCTTGATACTGTTTTCCTCGCGTTTTTGCAAAAGCAACTTATACAAGCGTTTCATGACTGCCTGCTGACGGGCTTCGTCAGCCAGCTCGCGCTCTGTTTTTGAGGCACCTTTAACTTGTCCTTGGAAACGTGAGTATGCCGAACCAATACCTTTTTGGGCAATGTCCGTCGTTTGCTGGGCCTGTTGCAGAGCTGTAGAGATGGCTGCATGCATCTCGTCGGCTGTCGAGGTTAGTTGCTTTACCTGAGGGGATTCTTCTGAGGCAGACTTCAGAAGTCTGTTGCGCTCCTGAACAATGCGATTGTATTGATCGATAAGTTTTACGTATACACCGTCTTTCTGTCCTGTATTCGAGGGGATGATGGCGTAGCGGTTCTCAGGGGCATCAACATATTGCTTAAGATCAGCGATCATCATCTGTTGCGATAGCTTCTCTGTTAGTTCCGTCGATAACTTATTTGCCATTTCTACAGAACGTGAGGCATCTGTAAGTGATGTCAACTGTCCTTGTTGTTTGATGTTAGTGATGGAGCGGTCTCTTGAATTCAATTCCTTACTAAGACTGACGAGGCGGTTGTTGATAAACTCCTCTGTACGAAGGGCTATTTCGTTTTTGTCGGCATTTGCCAGGTGATTGTAACTGATAGGCATTTGGCGGAGAACGTCCATACCTCGACGTACGTTAGTCTCACTAAGTGTCAGTTTGGCCATCGAGGTCATCTTGAGGATATAAGTCCTTATCCATCTCTCTTCGTCTTCGTAATTTTGTTGGTCTGTGCTTACGGACAATCTGCTCAAATAAGTCAGCGCCTTATAGAGTGGTGGCTCTATCGTTACAAAAATGTCTTTTCCGGCCTTTAAGGGCTCGCCTTGATGATTTTTTGTGAAGGTGAGGGTGCCGAAGGGCGTATCTATGAAAGCTGGTAGTTCTTTTATCTTGTGCTTAAACGATCCTATTATTTCATCATCGCTTTCCAGTATGCCAATGACCCTGATGACACTGTCGGAATCGCTCTTGCGGTACATTCGCAGGTTGATAGAACGGAACTCATCGTAGGCTAATAAGTCGAGACTGTCTAAATGTAGCGGGTCTAAGTCGACACTGATGGGCTGTGTGGCGTAGACGGTAGAATCTTTTAATTTGCCTTTCTTTTTATAGTCTGCATAAAGTTTCAGGTTCATCACCACATCGCGCATCAAGGTGCTTGTCCATAACTTCTCCACCTCGTTTTCTAGTCCTTCCGTATTTGATACAGAACCTACATTTTGTACATATTTCAGCATTCTGTTTGATGAGCGGTGACGGACGTTATCTGGCTGCTTGATAAGCATCTTGGCAGAAAGCTGATAGACCGGTGTAACGTAATTATAATAAAATTGGGCAAGACATAAACAAATAATCACTGACAACAGAAACCATTGCCAGTGGCGCAAAAGCAGTTTTATTAATAGTAGACGGTTTGGCCTGTCCTTAATAATTTTCACTTTTTTATGCGATGTCTTTAAATTTCGGGCGCAAAGATACGAAGAAAATTCGAAATTAGGGCATTTATTTGGATATTTCCCAATTTATTTGTATCTTCGCGGCAAATAACTAAAAAAATGATAGCGATGAGAATCTATTCCCTTATTTTGATGGTGGCTGCCTGTGTTTCGGGTTATGCCCAGAAGGTGGTGACAGCCAAGAGTCCTGACGGACAGACCGTAACGCTCGCAGACCGTATTTATTATGATGTGGTTAGCCACAATGAGACGCTGCTGAAGCGGAGTGTGATTGGTATGCGTTTGCGTGATAAGACGTTGGGTGCCAATCCTGTGTTGAAGAAAAAGAGCGTTCACGCTGTCAATGAGACGGTAAAGCCGTTGCTCCCACTGAAATTCAGTGAGGTGGAAAATCGTTACACGTTGCTCTCGATGGAGATGAAGGGCGGTTACGCTGTGGATTTCCGTCTTTACGATGATGGTATCGCCTTCCGCATGCGGACTTCGCTCCCTGGCGAGATAGAGGTGATGGAGGAAAATACTGTTTTCCAACTGGCTGAGGACTGCGACTTGGTATTACAGCAGCCCAGTGGCTTTAAGACCAGTTGCGAGGAGAATTACTCTATCGTGAATAGCCATGTGTGGAAGGCAGAGGACAGGATGTCGGAACTGCCTGTGCTCATCATGGGCAAGAACCAGAAGATACTGCTCAGCGAGTTCGATCTTTGCAGCTATCCTGGCCTTTTTCTGAAGGGCAATGGCGACAATAGTCTTTCGGCTATTCAACCCAAGATGCCGTTGGCCTACGAAGATGATGGCGATCGCAGCCATCGTATCTTGAAGGAGGCTGATTATATCGCCAAGACCAGTGGTACACGCAACTTCCCTTGGCGCTATCTGTTGATTACGCAGGAGGACGGTCGTCTGGCAGAGAATACGATGCCTATGCGACTGGCTCAGAAGTGTCAGATGGAAGATACCAGTTGGATCAAGCCAGGACAGACTTGCTGGGACTGGCTCAACGGTATTCCTTACGGACCAGATGTAACCTTCAAGAGTGGTATCAATCTGGCTACCTATAAATACTTTGTAGATTTTGCCTCGCGTAATGACGTACCTTATATAATAATGGATGAGGGTTGGGCGCTGGATACCCGAGATCCCTTCCGTACCAATCCAGAGGTGGATCTGCCAGAACTGATCCGTTATGCCAAAGAGAAGCATGTAGGCATCTTCGTGTGGTTGCCATGGCTGACCGTAGAGCATCACATGGACCTCTTCGAAAAATTCGAGGCGTGGGGGATCGTAGGTACGAAGATCGACTTTATGGATCGTCAGGACCAGTGGATGATTGATTTCTATGACCGTGTGGCTAAGGAAGCTGCCAAGCATCATATCATGATCGATTTCCACGGTGCCTTCCATCCCAGCGGTTTGGAGTATCGTTATCCTAACGTGCTCACTTACGAAGGTGTTCGTGGTATGGAGTATAATGGTGGTTGTACGCCCAATAACACGGTGTGGTTCCCCTTCTTGCGCAATGCCGTTGGTCCGATGGATTATACGCCAGGTTCGATGCTTTGTTATCAGCCCGAGGATTATCATGGCAATCGTCCTATCTGTGCAGGTATGGGTACCAAGGTTTATAATATGGCGGTCTTTGTCCTCTTTGAGAGTAATCTGCAGATGTTGATGGATAATCCCTGTCGCTATGATAAGTGGCCCGACTGTCGTGATTTTCTGACCAGTGTACCTGTAAACTGGGACGAGACACGTGTGTTGGCGGCAGAGGCCGGACAGTATATCGTGATGGCTAAGCGCAAGGGACAGAAGTGGTTTATCGGTGGTATCACAAATGATAAGGAACGCGAGTTGGACATTTGCCTCAGTATCCTGCCAGAAGGCAAGAACCTGCAGATGACCTCGTTTGTGGATGGTGTGAATGCCAATCGTATAGCGATGGACTATCGGATGGAGAAAACTTCTGTCAATAAGACTACCAAGCTCCATATCAAGATGGTTCGCAATGGTGGTTTTGCCGGGGTGATTGAGGAATAAATGGTGCAGAAAACAAAAAATATGCTCATTTTGTTCGTTAAGTCGAAATTTTACACTATCTTTGCAGCCGTTTAAACTCAAACATATATTGTAGATATGATTAATATTACTTTCCCAGACGGATCTGTTCGCTCGTATGAGCAGGGCGTGACTGGCTTTCAGATTGCAGAGAGCATCTCTCCGGCTCTCGCACGCAGCGTGATCGCTTGTGGTGTAAACGGTGAGACAGTGGAGCTGAACCGTCCTATCAATGAGGACGCTACTATCGCGCTCTACAAGTTTGATGACGAGCAGGGTAAGCATACCTTCTGGCACACCTCAGCCCACTTGTTGGCAGAGGCCCTGCAGGAGTTGTATCCTGGCATCCAGTTCGGTTTCGGACCTGCTGTCGAGAATGGTTTCTTCTATGATGTGCTGTTGAAGGACGGTGAGAGCATCAAGGAGAGCGATTTCCCAAAGATTGAGGCAAAGATGAAGGAACTGGCTGGCAAGAAAGAGCCGGTGGTTCGCAAGGAGGTGGCTAAGGCTGATGCCCTGAAGCAGTTTGCAGCCGACGGACAGACCTACAAGTGCGAGCACATTGATCAGGATCTTGAAGACGGTTCTATCACAACCTATACACAGGGTAACTTCACCGATTTGTGCCGTGGTCCGCACCTCGTGGATACAGGTGAGATCAAGGCTGTGAAGTTGACTTCTGTGGCTGGTGCTTTCTGGCGTGGTGATGCCAACCGTGAGCAGATGCAGCGTCTGTATGGTATCTCATTCCCCAAGAAGAAGATGCTCGACGAGTATCTTGAGATGTTGGAGGAGGCCAAGAAGCGTGACCACCGTAAGATTGGTAAGGAGATGGAACTCTTCATGTTCTCAGATAAGGTAGGCAAAGGTCTGCCTATCTGGTTGCCAAAGGGTACTGAGCTCCGTCTGCGTTTGCAGGACCACTTGCGTAAGGTTCAGAAACGCTTTGGGTATCAGGAAGTTATCACGCCGCATATCGGTTCAAAGAACCTCTATGTCACCTCTGGTCACTATGCTCACTACGGCAAGGATTCATTCCAGCCTATCCATACACCAGAGGAGGATGAAGAGTACATGCTGAAGCCCATGAACTGTCCTCACCACTGCGAGATCTTCGCTTGGAAGCCTCGTTCATATCGTGACCTGCCTCTGCGTATTGCAGAGTTCGGTACGGTGTATCGTTATGAGCAGAGTGGTGAGTTGCACGGGTTGACTCGTGTACGTTCATTCACACAAGACGATGCCCACCTGTTCTGTCGTCCAGACCAGGTGAAGCAGGAGTTCCTCAACGTGATGGATATCATCGGTATCGTATTGACAGCTTTCGGATTCAACTTCGAGGCTCAGATCAGTCTGCGCGATCCTAATGACCACGAGAAATATGTAGGTACTGATGAAGACTGGGCACTTGCAGAGAAAGCCATCGTTGAGGCTTGTCAGGAGAAGGGTCTGCCCGCCAAGGTGGAATACGGTGAGGCTGCGTTCTATGGTCCTAAGCTCGACTTCATGATTAAGGACGCGATCGGTCGTCGTTGGCAGTTGGGTACCATCCAGGTAGACTACAACCTGCCTAAGCGCTTCCAGTTGGAGTATACCGACGAGGACAACACGAAGAAGACGCCTGTGATGATCCACCGTGCACCGTTCGGATCTCTCGAGCGTTTCTGCGCTGTGCTGATTGAGCATACCTCAGGTCACTTCCCATTGTGGTTGACACCTGATCAGGTAGCTATCCTGCCTTTGTCAGAGAAATATAATGATTATGCGCAGGAGGTTGCCAAGAAGTTTGATATGGGTGGTGTACGTGCTACCATCGACTTGCGTAACGAGAAGCTGGGTCGTAAGATTCGCGACAACGAGCTGAAGCGCATTCCTTATATGGTCATCGTAGGTGAGAAAGAGCAGCAGGATGGTACTGTAGCCGTTCGTCCACAGGGTGGTGGTGAGCAGAGCGTAAAGACCATTCAGGAGTTTATCGACGAGGTAAATGCTAAAGTCGCAGAAATGACAAAAGACTTCTAAGAGTTGAATTCAGGAAAGAAATTAGAATAATTGGTATAATTTCGACCAGAAATGATAATTATTATTAATTCCAATTTGTGGATTTAATTATTCTAATTATTCCAATTTCTTTCTTAAAATAAAAAAAAGGGGGAAAAATTTGGTTAATTCATTGAAAGTTAGTAATTTTGCAGCCGATTTCATAAAAAGTAGTTAATGAAGAATGACAAATTGAAGAATCAGTACCGTATCAACGAACAGATTCGAGTACGTGAAGTCCGCATCGTAGGTGACGAAGGTTCATCCGTAGTTCCTACCCGTGATGCTATCAATATGGCCCGTGAGCAGGGCGTAGATCTCGTAGAGATTTCTCCCAATGCCAATCCGCCAGTATGCCGTTTGATTGACTACTCTAAGTTCCTCTACCAGCAGAAGAAGCGCCAGAAGGAAATGAAGGCCAAGCAGGTAAAGGTGGAGGTGAAGGAAATCCGTTTCGGACCTCAGACCGATGAGCACGACTACCAGTTCAAGCTCAAGCACGCCAAGGAGTTTCTTGAAGAAGGTAATAAGGTACGCGCATACGTATTCTTCCGTGGACGCTCCATCCTGTTTAAGGAACAGGGCGAGGTGCTGCTCCTGCGTTTCGCCAACGATTTGGAGGAAGTTGGTAAGGTAGAGTCGATGCCATCGCTCGAAGGTAAGAAAATGTTCCTCTATCTGGCTCCTAAGAAAGCCGGTTCTGCCAAGAAGAGTCAGCAGGCTCGCGACCGTGAGGCCGCAGAGCAAGAGGCTAAGGAGGCAGCCAAGCAGCAGAAAGAGGTTGCTGCAGAGGCCCCAGCTAATGGTGGACTTCTTGCAAATGCCAAGATCAGTGCTGATGCGCTAAAGAAGCTGACGGAAGAGGAATAAAAAGGTAAAAAAGAAAGTGGCGCGCCCGGTATATGCGTTGCCGCTGGATATTAATAACAATTTAAATTTTTAAAAACAATGCCAAAAGTAAAGACAAACTCTGGTGCTAAGAAGAGATTCTCATTCACCGGAACAGGTAAGGTAAAGAGACATCACGCTTACCACAGCCACATTCTCACGAAGAAGACCAAGAAGCAGAAGCGTAACTTGGTAGGTTCTACTATCGTTGATTCTTCTAACATGAAGCAGGTTCGTGACCTGTTGTGTCTCCGTTAATCCTATTGTCGAACATTTTAAAGTAAGAAAATTATGCCAAGATCAGTAAATCACGTTGCATCAAGAGCAAAGCGTAAGAACATTTTGAAGCTTACCCGCGGTTACTTCGGTGCCCGCAAGAATGTTTGGACAGTAGCAAAGAACACATGGGAGAAGGGTTTGACCTATGCCTATCGTGATCGTCGTAATAAGAAGCGTAACTTCCGCGCCCTGTGGATTCAGCGTATCAACGCTGCCGCTCGCATGGAGGGTATGAGCTATTCTGTCCTCATGGGCAAGCTTGCTAAGGCAGGTATCGAGATTAACCGTAAGGTGCTCGCTGACCTCGCCCCGAGGCTTTCAAGGCTATCGTGGAGAAGGTAAAGTAAAGAAGAAAAAAGTCTTTATGAATGATAATCCCCGCCAGATTACTGGTGGGGATTGTTATTATCTTCTACCTTTATATTTTAGATAGTCTATCAAGAATTCTGGTCTGTCAGTTTGGATGATAGATGTGCCAAAGGCTAATATCGGACCATAGATTTTATCTGCATCCGTACTGTCGAAAGCACGATCGTCATCGTAATCTCCACATAGCGATCCCCAGATGGTGTTTACCCACACCTTAGAACCGGCTTTTACCACTTGTTGTGCTGTTGTCGTTACCAGTTCGTTAAGTTCTCCAAAGCAGAGTTCAAAAGCCAGTGGTGGTTTGGGGGCTGATACATAATCATTGAAGAGCTGTCTGTCTGTCGATGGCGATACGCCTATTACAGGCATATACATCATGTTTTTGGAGTGCTCTGCTAATTTCTGAGCCACCTCTTTTTGTGGTTTGCCACTTTTAATGAGAACCTGGTCTGTCATGCCAAGTTCTTCCGTAATAGCTAATACCTCATCATAATAGTCGTAGCCTTGATCTACGTTGACTACAATGCGGTCTTTGCACACCTCAAGGGCTTGGCGCAGTGTGGGTATCTTTAATCCTGGAATGGAAATGCCGTGGCCTCGTTTCAGGTCGAAGGCCAACAGTTCCTGATAGGTGTAGTCGCTGATGTTGCCGTGCCCTGTGGTACAGCGATCGAGCGTCCAGTCATGACTCAGCACCAGTACACCATCCTTGGTTTTCTTAAGGTCGAGTTCCATTACGTCAACACCCATCCTGATGACTGATTCAATGGCTGGAATAGAGTTCTCGGGATAGTTACGCCAATCACCACGATGCGAAACTACTATCACATAAGGTGAGGCAGGATCATGTAGAGCAGCCTTTACACGCTCTGCCTTGGTAGGACTGGCAAACTGTACACATACAGGTTTACTTAAACGAATGTCTTGGTGCGTATCGGTTAGCAATCCCGTTTTTTCATCTCGCTCAAAGATTTGTATGACATTGCTGTCGCGACAACTGCATAACAGATAACGGCCATTGGGCGTAATGTTAAACTGGCGAGGATGCACGCCCGTAAGTTGGTAGCCCACCTTAGTGAGTAAACCTGTTTGAACATCGACCCTAAAAATAGCGATACCATCAGCTTTAAGGCGATTGCTGGCATAGAGGAACTGTCCATCAGGGCTCAGATGGATATCGGCACCACCACGGGCCCCCACACTGTCAGATGCGATTTCCTGCAATGGCTTGAGTCGTCCATCGTGATAACTAAACACCGTTACCTTTCCAGACAGTTCACTCATTAGATAAGCAAAACGCCCATCGTTACTATAGGTGAGATGGCGAGGACCAGAATCTGCACTTACATCAGAGGCTACACCATTCTCAATCAGTTGCTGCCCCTCAATGCGATACGATAGCAATCTGTCTGCGCTGAAATCTGTAGCCAATACATAGCGCCCATCGGGGGTAAACGTGGCGCAATGCACATGGGGCGCTTCTTGGCGACTCATATCAGGTCCACCTGTAGCTCCCATAAACTTTGTGGTTAATTCCGCAATTTGGTTATAATGATTGATACCAAATACACTCATGGAACCGCCTGAATAATTGGCCGTGAGTACCAACTGTCCATTGGTAGCCACATAGCAAGGATCGCCGCCCTCGGTAGGTGTAGTTTCCAACAATTGCATGTGCCCCGTTCGTGGATTCAGTCGGATGGTGTTGAGCGAGGCTTGTGCATCATTCGTTTCACTAACGGCATATACAAAAGTACCATTGTCAGCAATCGTCAGATACGAGGGATTCTTCAGAGCCAACGAGTCGAGCACAATGGCCTTGCCTGTGGTTTGGTCGAAACTGTATGCATAGATGCCTGTACTGCCTCCGTCGGTATAAGTGCCCACCAGCATCAACAACTGGTTTAATAGAATAGTTAAGAATGTAAGTTTCATCATCTTTGCTTATTTTTCTGCAAATATAGAGGTTTTCTTATTTACTTCCAAACTTTCAACGATAAAAAGTGTTATAAAGATTTGGCTGTTATGTTGGAAATGCCTACCTTTGCATTGCGATATAATGGAAAGAAGTAAAGAGATCTATAAAGTAACCGTTTTGGGAGGGGTGGTAAACGTGGTATTACTGCTCTTTAAATTTGTGGCTGGTATCGTGGGTCATAGTGCAGCGATGGTGGCAGATGCAGTACACTCGTTGTCGGACTTCGTGACGGACGTTATCGTACTCGTGTTCGTACATATCAGTACTAAACCCAAGGATAAATCGCACGACTATGGACACGGCAAGTATGAGACGCTGGCGATGACGCTGATAGGCGTGGCCCTATTGGTGGTAGCTATCGGCATTCTCTATAGTGGTGCCACAAAGATCTATGTATGGATAAATGGCGAACCATTAAAGGCGCCTGGTACGCTGGCTCTCTGGGCAGCACTGGTGTCGATTGTGCTGAAAGAGGCGGTGTACCAATATTCGATGGTGAAAGCCCGACAATTAGACTCGCAAGTGGTAGCTGCTAATGCCTGGCATCATCGTAGCGATGCCCTTTCATCCGTAGGTACGGCTGTGGGTATTGGTGGTGCCATCTTCTTGGGTCAGCGATGGACAGTACTCGATCCCTTGGCATCCATCGTGGTTGGTGCGTTTATCGTAAAGGTGGCTGTGGATTTGCTACGCAATGGTATTGGCGACCTGATGGAACACTCGTTGCCTGATTCGATAGAAGAAGAGATTCTCCGCATGGTGGCAGAATTGCCCGATGTGGCAGAGCCTCACGACCTGAGGACACGACGGATAGGTAATCACTATGCTATCGAAATGCACATCCTGATGGATGGCGACATCACATTAAGAGAGGCCCACGACAAAGCTTCGGAAGTGGAGCGCTTGTTGCGAGCCCGTTATGGTGACGATACCCACGTGGCCATACACGTGGAGCCCAAAGAAATCAGACTAAAGTCCCTTTAACGACAGCGAGATACGATTGCGACGAAGATCAACCTCGATGACGCGTACCTTCAGATGTTGATGGAGCTTGACCACATCTGTAGGATGGGCGATGCGACGATTAGCCATCTGAGAGATATGAATAAGTCCGTCTTGATGTACACCGATATCGACAAAGGCACCAAAGTTGGTGATATTCGTCACGATACCAGGCAGGATCATACCTTCTACTAAATCGTCGACAGTAGACACATTCTTATCAAACTCAAACGCTTCGATTTGTTCACGAGGATCGCGACCAGGCTTCTCCAGTTCATGCATGATATCAGTGAGGGTAGGGATGCCCACCTCATAGGTGACATATTGTTTGATATCAATCGCCTCGCGCTTCTCCTTATTTTTAATAAGGTCAACTACAGCACACCCCTGATCCTTCGCCATCTGTTCAACGATGGCATAGCTCTCTGGATGAACAGCAGAATTATCGAGTGGATTCTTGGCATCAGGAATGCGCAGAAAACCAGCGCACTGTTGGAAAGCAGAGGGTCCCAGACGAGGTACTTTCTTGAGTTGTGCACGTGAAGTGAAAGCTCCATTCTCGCGACGATAATCGATAATATTCTTGGCTAGGGTAGGGCCTAAGCCGCTGACGTACATGAGCAAATGCTGCGAGGCGGTATTGAGGTTAACGCCAACGAGATTCACACAACTCTCTACTGTTTGGTCGAGGGAGTGCTTGAGTTTTGTCTGATCCACATCGTGCTGATACTGTCCCACACCGATGCTCTTGGGATCGATCTTCACGAGTTCTGCCAGAGGATCCATCAAACGACGACCTATCGAGACAGCACCACGAACAGTCACATCTTCATCAGGAAACTCATCGCGTGCTATCTTTGAGGCAGAATAAACGGAAGCACCATCTTCGCTAACCACGAAGACTTGAGGCGTTATTCTCTCTTGTTTCGATGCATTGATATCATATCGTCCAGCGAGGACATCCTTCACGAAGGTATCTGTTTCGCGACTAGCTGTACCATTACCAATCGAGATGGCTTCTATCTGATATTTCTGAATCAGTTTCTGGATGCTCATGGCCGATTCCATACGCTTATTAATAGGTGGATGGGGGAAGATGGCTTCGTGGTGAAGCAGATTGCCTTGGGCATCAAGGCAAACTACTTTACAACCTGTTCGGAAACCAGGATCGATGCCCATCACACGCTTTTGACCTAAGGGCGCTCCCAAGAGCAACTGACGCAGATTTTCTGCAAACACCCGGATGGCTTCTTCATCAGCTTTCTCCTTGCTGAGGGCTGCAAATTCTGTCTCGATGGCAGGTTTGAGTAAGCGCTTATAACCATCTTCGACAGCTTCGGATACGAGTCGACCACAAGGTGTGTTGCCATAAACATAATGGCGCTTCAAGCGCTCTATGGCTTCATCGTCGTCAGGGGTGATGCTGATACGGAGAAAACCCTCGCTCTCGCCACGACGCATAGCCAATAAGCGATGGGAAGAACAACGCTTCAGAGGCTCTTCCCAATCGAAATAGTCGCTATACTTGGAGGCCTCGTCGCTATCAGCTTTCGCTTTTACCACCTTAGAAATAATAAAGGCCTGGCGCGAGAAAAGATTACGAAGTTGTTGGCGACTACGTTCATCCTCGCTGATGGTCTCGGCAATGATATCCTGAGCGCCCTTGAGAGCTTCTTCGACGCTAAGTTGAGAGTGGAGCGTTGAGAGTTGAGAGAGGGCAGCACGTTCTGGATCGCGCTCACGTTGCAGCATAATGAGTTTTGCCAAAGGCTCCAGTCCTTGTTCACGAGCTACTTGGGCTCTTGTACGACGCTTGGGTTTGTAAGGCAAATAGATATCTTCGAGTTCAGTAGCATCCCAACAGGCAGAGATACGTTGCTCCAAATCAGGCGTTAACTTGCCTAAATCTGTGATGGTCTTTATGACCGTATCCTTGCGCTTTTGTATCTCCTGCAACTTTTCATAGCGATCGCTGATGGCTGTGATTTGTACCTCATCAAGTGCACCTGTACGTTCCTTGCGATATCGGGCAATGAATGGGATGGTGCAACCCTCGTCGAGAAGCATTAAGGTGCCTGCAACCTGTGATTCCTTGATACCAAGTTGCTGGGCTATGAGTTGTGCAAATATATTCTTTTCCATAAAATAGTTAATTTTTGATGCAAAAATACGAATAATCCATGAGAAATGTGTAATTTTGTAGCTCGATTTAGCAAAAAATAATGAGGAATCATGTTGCTTTTGTCGGTCTTAAATCCAGTAGTGGCTCAAGACTCGGACATGACCGCTAATGAGCGACAAGCCAAAAGAATTTTCAACCAAGCTTATCAACAAGTTTTTGGTGAGCAAGGTGCCAAGTTGCACTATGACGTGAATATCGTGGGAATCTACAAAACCAATGGCACCATTTGGTTTAAAGGAAAGAAAAAAAAGTTCGTAGATGCCAAGGTGAACACTTGGAACGATGGTGAAACTGTTTACACCGTGCGAAAGAAAAAGAAGAAGAAAGAGGTAGAAATCCATTCGGCGAAAAACAATAAGCAGGATAAGTATTCCAATAAGTTCAAGTTTGAACCAGAGAATTTCAACTACAGTGTCGCCAGCGATCCAGAGGGATTGATGATAACCCTGAAAGCCAAGAAGGGTGTAAAGGGCATCAAGGAGGCTCAAGCCTTGTTAAAGCGCCAGAGTTATGAGCCTATCAGAGTGCGCATCAAGATCGCCTTTATCTGGACCACGATTAAGATATCTGACTTCCAGTCGGGTGGAATTACAGACGAGATGCTCATGTTTCCGGAGGAACAGTATAAAGACTATAAATTCGTAGACAAACGATGATATCAGTAGAAGGATTAAAAGTAGAATTTGGTGTGAAACCACTCTTCGTTGATGCCAGTTTTGTGATCAACGACAGGGATCGCATTGCCCTTGTGGGTAAGAATGGTGCAGGCAAGTCTACGATGCTGAAGATACTCTGTGGTCAGCAAAAACCTACTTCAGGTGTGGTCAGTGTGCCCAACGATTGTCGCATAGGCTATCTGCCTCAGGTGATGGTTCTTCAGGATGATACTACGGTTCGTGAAGAGGCTCAGAAAGCCTTTGCCGATATCACCAAGATGAAAGATCGCCTGGACAAGATGAACCAAGAGTTGGCTGAACGTACGGATTATGAGAGCGAGAGCTATTTGGCACTCATCGAGAAATACACTACAGAACATGAGCGCTACATGATGATGGGCGCTGAGAACTATGAGGCAGAAATCGAGCGCACACTCATTGGCTTGGGCTTCATGAGAACAGACTTTGAGCGCCCTACTTCTGAATTCTCAGGTGGTTGGCGTATGCGTATCGAGTTGGCCAAGATTCTGTTGCAGAAACCAGACGTGTTGCTCCTCGACGAGCCTACGAACCATCTGGATATCGAGAGTATCCAGTGGTTGGAGCAATTCCTGGCACAATCATCAAGTGCTGTGGTTCTGGTGAGTCACGATAGGGCCTTTATAAATAATGTGTCGAATCGTACGTTGGAAATCTCTTGTGGACGAGTGATCGATTACAAGGTGAAATACAACGAGTACGTGGTGCTTCGCAAGGAGCGTCGCGAACAGCAATTGCGAGCCTACGAGAACCAGCAGAAAGAGGTGGCTGATATGAAAGCCTTCATCGATCGCTTCCGTTATCAGGCGACAAAAGCCGTACAGGTTCAGCAGAAAATCAAGCAATTGGAAAAGGTGGTGCCTATCGAGATCGACGAGGTGGATAATTCTGCGATGCATCTGAAGTTTCCACCCTGTCTGCGAAGTGGCGATTACCCCATTATCTGCGATGACGTGAGAAAAGACTATGGGGCGCATACCGTTTTCGATCATGTAACGCTGACCATCAAGCGAGGCGAGAAAGTGGCCTTCGTGGGTAAGAACGGAGAGGGAAAATCTACACTTGTCAAATGTATCATGGGCGAAATCCCTTATACGGGCGAACTGAAGATTGGTCATAACATCCAGATAGGTTACTTTGCCCAAAATCAGGCTCAGTTGCTCGATGAGAGTCTAACCGTTTTCCAAACTATCGATTACGTGGCGAAAGGTGAAATCCGCTTGCGTATCAATGATATCCTTGGTGCCTTTATGTTTGGTGGCGAGGAGAGCGACAAGAAAGTTAAGGTTCTGAGTGGAGGCGAGCGGAGTCGTCTGGCGATGATTCGTTTGTTGCTGGAGCCAGTGAATCTTCTGATACTCGACGAGCCCACGAACCATCTCGACATGCCATCGAAAGATGTGCTGAAAGAGGCGATTAAGGCCTTCGATGGAACAGCCATCATCGTGAGTCACGATCGTGAGTTCCTCGATGGTTTGGTAACCAAGGTCTATGAGTTCGGTGGTGGAAAGGTTCGAGAGCATTTGGGTGGTATCTACGACTTCCTTCAGGCGAAGAAGATAAGCGAGCTGAATGAGCTCGGACGTACGGATAATAATTCCCACGTTGGGAATAAAATATTCCCACACGGGGAACAAAATATTCCCACGTTGGGAAAAAATGATGCCCCCAAAGCGGATTCTCAACAGACTTTAGGAAAGGCTCTTAGTTATGCAGAACATAAGGAGCAACAGAAGCGCATTAAGCGAGCAGAGAAGGCTGTGAAAGAGTCGGAGGCGAAAATCGAGAAGATGGAACAGCGACTGAAAGAACTCGACGAATTGCTGATGAAGCCAGAAAACGCTTCGGATATGGTTCTGGTGACAGAATATACGCAGACCAAACAAGCACTTGATGAAGAAGTGGAGCGTTGGGAAAAGTTGAGTGAAGAATTGGAATCTTTATGTAATAATTAAAATAGGTAATCTATGAAACGAATTGTAACAACGATGGCAATGGCATCAATTTCACTGATGACATTGGCTCAAGGCGATTTGGGATCAGGCTTGCATGAAGCTGATTTCAACAAGAATGTTCGTCCTGGTGATGATTTCTACGAGTATGCTTGCGGTGGATGGAGGAAAGCCAATCCCCTGCCTGCTGCTTACTCACGTTATGGTAGCTTCGATCGTCTTCAGGAAGATAACGACAAGCGTATCAATGGTATTCTGAAAGAGTTGCAGAGCAATACCTATCAGAAGGGTACCATTGAGCAGAAGTTGAGCGACCTGTATAAGTTGGCGATGGACTCAATACGTCGTAACAATGAGGGCGTGGCTCCATTGATGCCACTCATTAAGAAACTTGAAGCAGCAAAGGATAATCAGCAATTGTTGGCTATCCAGCTCGACTTGGCACCTTATGGCGAGCAGGAGTTTTTCTTCTGTGGTTTTGGTGCTGATGACAAGAATGCTACACAGAATATCCTGAACGTTTATCAGGGTGGTTTGTCGCTGGGTCAGAAGGAGTATTATCTCGATAACGATGAGGCTACTGCTAAGATTCGCGAGGCCTTTAAAAAGCACGTAGTCAAGATGTTCCAGTTGTTTGGCTTCAGTAAATCTGCAGCTGCCAAGAAGATGCAGAACATCATGAAAGTAGAGACTGCTTTGGCAAAGGTATCGAGAAGTCGCACAGAGCTTCGTGACCCAGAGGCCAACTATAATAAGATGACGCTCCAAGAGTTTGAGTCGAAGTATCCTAACCTGCCTTTGGTAAAGGTGATGAATGCCCAGGGTGTTGATACCAAATATTTGCAGGAGATGGTTGTAGGACAGCCTGACTTCCTGGAGGGTGCCAATAAACTGGTTGCTGGCATCAAGCCTGCAGAGTATCGTGATGTGATGGAGTGGGGCTTTATCTCAGGTGCAGCCAACTATCTGAGCGATGCTACTGTGGCTGAGAGCTTCGACTTTAACGGCAAAATCCGTTCTGGTCGTAAGGAGAATCATCCGCTTTGGAAGCGTAGCACAGGTCAGGTAGAGCGTGTGATGGGTGAGGCTCTGGGTAAGATTTATGCAGAGAAATATTTCCCTGAGGCAGCTAAGCAACGCATGATTGCATTGGTGAAGAACCTTCAGATAGCACTTGGCGAGCGCATTGCTGCTCAGGATTGGATGGACGATTCTACTAAGGTGAATGCCCTTTTGAAATTGAACACCTTCTATGTAAAAGTGGGTTATCCTGACAAGTGGACTGATATCTCTGCACTTGAGATCGACCCTGCCAAATCTTATTATGAAAATATGCAGGCTTGCAGAAAGTTCTGGCACGCTTGGCGCTTGAATCATACAGTAGGAAAACCAGTGGATCGTGATGATTGGCACATGACGCCACAAACGGTTAATGCCTACTATAATCCTACTACTAATGAAATCTGTTTCCCCGCAGGTATTCTGCAGTATCCGTTCTTTGACATGAGTGCTGACGATGCCTTTAACTATGGAGCGATAGGTGTGGTTATCGGACATGAAATGACCCACGGATTCGATGATCAGGGTCGTCGTTTCGATAAGGATGGAAATATGCACGACTGGTGGAAAGAAGAGGATGGAAAGAACTTTACAGCTCGTACAGATAAGTATGCTGACTTCTTCTCAAAGATTGAAGTATTGCCAGGTTTGTTTGGCAATGGACGTCTGACGCTGGGTGAGAATCTGGCTGATCATGGTGGTCTGCAGGTGGCTTGGGCTGCCTATAAGAATGCTACCAAGCGTGCGCCTCTGGCAGAGAAAAATGGACTTACTGCAGATCAGCGTTTCTTCCATGCATACGCAGGTGTTTGGGCTGCAAATATCACTGATGAAGAAATCCGCAATCGTACCAAGAGCGATCCTCACTCACTGGGTTGTTGGCGTGTAAATGGTGCCTTGCCACATGTCGATGCATGGTATGAAGCATTTGGCATTAAGGAAGGCGATAAGATGTTTATTCCTAAGTCAGAACGTTTGGAACTGTGGTAATTTGACCAATATCACGAAAAAATGCCGTCGTAAACAGAAATTTACGGCGGTTTTTTTTGTATATTAAAATATTTTGCCTAATTTTGCACCTAACAAAGTTAAAGCACGTGTTTTTATGAATAATGATATTACACAAAACCCTGAACGAACCGTTAGAGGATTCCAGGATTTGCAGCGCCCAGAATTAACGCATGATAAGCTCTATGAGCCTATAAAGCAGGAAGCTCTTCAGATGCGTGCAGCAACTGGTAAGAAGTGCCCATATTGTGGTACAATCAACGACCCAGATGCCATGTTCTGTGAATCTTGTGGCAATCCCATTGGCAAGGTCTCTTGTCCGAATTGTGGTACAGAGATTGATCCTGATGCTGATTTCTGTGAGTCGTGCCATCATTATATCAAATCGGATGTGTGCTCTTTCTGTGGCGCTCATCTGTCTGGCTATGAGGCTTTCTGTCCAGATTGTGGTAATCCAAAAGGTGGTATCGTTTGTCCTGTATGCAATACCCTGAATGATTTCTCTTTCTGCAAGCAATGTGGTACGCCATTGACTGATGACGCACGTATGCTGTTGATGAAAGTGAAGGAGACGCCTGAATACAAGGAAATGCAGCAGATTGCACATGATGTCCAACAGTTGGAGATGGCACAGCCCTATAGCTCTGAGCGAGATATGATTCGCGACCAGAAAAACTCGGAATTACGTGATCGTGTTTTGAGGTTGCTGGCGCAAGACAGAGGTATTTTCGACCCCGTGATTCCAGAACCTGAGAAACGAAGGATGAGCAAGGCGGAATACGATGCCAAGAAACAGGATCGCCTGAACAAACTTGCAGAGATCTTAGAGAAAATGGCGCAGGCACCTCAGCCCAAACCCGCTCAGGTGCGCAACTATGCGATGGCCTGCAAACCTCAGGGCGTCAGATTGGTGTGGGAGTGTAATTATAAGCATGCTTTCCATTCTAGTCCTTGTGGTTGTGCAAAACCTCAGTTAGGTGGTAAGTGGGTAGTGCTTGGAAGGAATTCGAAAAAGGAAATAAAAGACGATATCTAAAACAATGAGTACTGAGAACTTAGATAGCACGATGCGTCCTGCTAACCTTGATGATTTTATGGTTGGAACGATTCGTCCACCCATGAACAACATGGAGGGCACCATGCGTGTAGCTAGCGTGGAGGCGACCGTTAGAACCGTGGGTAATCCCAAACAGCAGCAACCTGTAGAGGTAAACGACAACAGCTTCGTACTGAAAGGCGAGAGATATCGCAATGTACAGGTTCTGAGCGACAACTCTGGTGAGGCGCAGGTGTTCCTCGTAGAGAACGATGGCAAAGAATATGTGCTAAAGGTATATTATCCGAATTTTGACGTCAATAAGAAAATACTTCAGACGGTCTTGAACTTCAATTTCGAAATGATCGTCAAGGTGTTCGATTATGGTAAGACCTATGTTGATGGCAAACATCGCTATTACGAGTTGATGGAGTATTTACGTGGTGGTACGATGGCAGATTATAAACTGAATGGCGATATGGACAAGTTCCGTCGTATAGCCCTTCAGGGTGCTGCTGCCTTGGCCTATTGTCATGAGTTCAATCTGCTTCATAAGGATATCAAACCCAGTAATTTCTTCTTCCGTGATAAGGAACATACTGAACTCGTATTAGGTGACTTTGGTATCTCGAGTATGTTGGAAAGTGATGGTAAGGCACATAAGACTACTCAGGCTCGTACGCCTATCTATGCAGCTCCAGAGATGTACACAGATGTAATCGATGGTGTGGTAGAGGTGACCCCATCAGCAGACTTTTATTCTTTCGGACTCAGTCTGATGTCACTTTGGTTAGGTGAGTCTCCCTGGAGTTCCAATGAGCGTTCGATGATGCGCCAGAAGAATGAGGGACGTTTGCCGCACATTAATGAATTGCCAGAGCGTGCCAGAATGATTATACAGGGACTAACGGTCGTTAATCCTAATAATCGTTGGGGCTATGAACAGGTGGAACAATGGTTCCTTGGCGAAAGTCCAAAGGTAGATTTGTCGTCGCCTTTCCTGAAATACAAGAGCTTTATCGTAGACCCGGAAAAGAATCAGGTAGCCGATAATGTTCATGAGTTGATACCAATGCTGCTCGACAATGAAAAACTGGCTATTGGTTATTTGTATAACGGACGTTTGGCCACCTGGTTGGAGTCTTGTGGAAACAGCAAACTCAGTACTATCCTGAAAGATATCACAGCCAATCGCTATCCTGTGGATCAGAAAGCAGGTTTGATGTCGGCTATTTATATGATGGAGCCAACCTATCCGTATAAAGATGTAAAGGGCAACATCTGTGACGATGTGCATAGTATCGCCATGTCGCTACTGAGTTATCAGGAAGAGTATGGTATCCTACTGTGTAATCCTAACGACACGCTCTATCTTTATCTGGAGTCACATACTCAATGTAATGTGGATAGACTGCGTTCCTATTTTGCTCAAAAAGAAAAGACGGATGTGCGTATCGCCATCATGAAAATTGCTTTTGAGATAGATCAGGAGATTCCTTTATTGCCTAAATATCCTTCTTCTACGTTGAAGGAAATCGTTAAGACTTTCGGTAGAGAGTCGCTGACGGAGGATGATTGGCATAGTTTGGTGGACGGACGTCTGTTGTCGTGGATGTATAGTCATGAAGACCGTATGGCTTGTGAGAGCTTGCGTATCATGACGCAGGGTCAGCCTTATTCTGAAGGACTGGCTTATAAGATTCTCTATAACTTGGATCGTGAAGCTGCATACGACTTGTGTAGTGCGTTTACACCACTTCATGTAGGTGAGCTGTTGAATGAGCGCATGAAAAAAGCCCAGCATCTTACAGATAAGGAATTTGACCATGAGATGAAGGATATTTTGGAGCTTAATGGCAGATTCTCCTATTATGCCCAGTTGCATGGTTGGACAGAGGTGCTGAATGAGCATAGCCGTTGCTTTGATTTTAAGAGTGAAGAAAACAGGGAGCGCCTTGGTGCATACGATGCCAAAACGGCCGTGTATCGCTATATCCGCATCTTGGGTGTAACGCCAACCTATCTCTTGCCAGATGGCACAGAACTGGAGGATGGCAGAAATGTGGATGCGCACCATCTTACACACTTCCGTAATGAAATCAAAAACGGCTCGTTTGTTCAGTGGATGTCAGTGTTCTATCACGAAAATCCATTTGCAGATTTCTCAGGTGAGTATGTTTATGAACACACGTTGGAAGACTGGTTGATGGCCATTGGTAAACTTGATATCTCGCAGCATTACTATAAGCGCTTTGTAACTGCCCGTGAAGAAACATCGAACAGAATCAAGGCCGTGCGTGATAATTGGAATAGGGCCAAAACAAAAGAGAAGAAGTGGCGTACGACATTCTATGGCTTGTGCGGATTCTGGATGTTGCTGGTGCTGATCTTTGGTGTGGAGAATCCTGCCTATATCCTGCAACATTCGTTTATGTCTGTAGGACTTCCTTTAGGTGGTATGACAGCCGTTATTGTTGGCACACGTGCCTTTTTTAGAGGTTATGATGTGGTGTTCTCATCCTTATGGGGCCTCTTGGGATGGGTTTCATCGTTTATACCTATCATAATATTAAAATACATGGGACAGTCGCACCCGAGCTTGTTCAATATCACCATCGTAGCTATCACATTGGTTTATATGCTGATATGTCATCTGACGGATTTCAGAGGTGACCAGAAAGCTGACAGCAAACTGATATCCGAGGTGCTTGAAAACGATATAAAGTCATCGCTCCTCGAACCATTGTATTATACATTTAAGACCAAATCATATCGATTTAAGGGCTCTAAGTTTGGCTTGCTAAACGATGTAACGGATCAGGTTCGCTCTATTAGTGGCGAGAGTGTGCTCCACTATGTGCTGTGGAGTATGCTGGCATTGATCTTTGTACTTGATTTCATCATTTTCAGTCCGAGTTTGCTGAATGTGAGTAACCCAGGTGCTGCAACACTTACGCCCTCTGAAATTATTAAGCAAATAGAAAGAGACGTAGAATAATGGTTTGTCAGAATTGTCATAAAGAAAATAGGAGCACAGCAAAGTTCTGCAAGTGGTGTGGACAACCACTTGTAAGTCAGGACTTGCTTGACAAACTGGTGGGGCTGGATGATGTAAAAGTTCAGCTTAAGTCTATCGTTGATACCTATACTTATCTGCGGTCGCGCAAGGATATTGCTAATGTCAGGATTTCAATGAATGCCATTGTGATCGGTGAAACTGGAACTGGCAAAACAGCGCTTGCTGAAATACTTCGTGACTATTTTTATCAGCATAAGATTATTGAGAAGCCAAGACTGCAAATCGTTGATGCCGTAGATTATCAACGTTTTGTTGATAAATGGGACGATAATATCAAGAAGGCCAGAAACGGTATCCTGTTTTTCGACAATGTGCAGAAATTGCTGCCTGATAAATATTCCAATCAGGTAAATCCGCTCGACAAACTCTTTGTTGAGATGGATAAGTGGGATGATAATCCCATCGTGATTATTTCTGGTTTGACCAAGGGATTGGAAGACTTCTTGGAAAGTAATCCTGCTGTTGCTAATCGTTTCAAGTATACTTTCCGTATGTCGACCCCAGGTTATCAGGAGTTGGCAGATATCTGTAAACTCAACCTGAGAGTGAAATATGGCATTACCGAATTCTCTCCTGAAGCAGAGAATCAGTTGTTGCGCTACTTTAAGTATCAGGTTAAGATTAAGGATGAAACGTTTGGTAATGGTCATTTGGCCGTTAAGACAGCCGAAGATATCTTTACTCAGTTTATCAGTCGTGGTGCTAATGCCAAGCAAGTAGAGAAGTCAGATATCAAGGGCTATGTGCCCGAGGATCGCTCTTTGGAGGAAATCCTGAAGGATCTCGATACCTTTATTGGTATGGACGAAGTGAAGAGTGCTGTGAAAGAGATGGCATACTCTGTTCAGAATGCCATGCAACGTGTAGAACGTGGCTTGGGTGAACAAGAGAAGATGTCGATGCACATCATTCTGACAGGTAACCCTGGTACAGGTAAGACCACCATCGCCAGAAAACTGGGTGAGATATTGGCATCTATCGGTTATCTGGATAGTGGTCATGTGGTTGAGGTTGATCGTGCGAAGATGATCAGTCCTTATCAGGGTGAAACGCCTAAGGTTGTAGACCGTTTATGCGACAAGGCCAAGGGTGGTATTCTGTTTATCGATGAGGCTTACACGCTAGCACCCCTCAGTGCTTCAGGCGATCGCGATAATCAAGGTGCCCAGGCGTTGGAGAAACTCATGAAGCGCATGGAGGATGACCGTGGCCAGTTTATTGTGATTGCTGCGGGTTATCGCACAGAAATGGAGAATCTCTTCCGTGTGAATCCAGGCTTCCGTAGTCGCTTCAACTATTTCCTCGATATCAAAGATTACTCACCAGAACAGTTGTTTGAAATCATGCTTGTCTTTGCCAAGGACAAGAAGTATATCTTCTCGCCAGACGCAGAGCAGTTGACAAGGAAGATGATCAAGGACCTGTTCGATGCGCGTGATAAAGACTTTGCCAATGGTCGTACGATGCGCTCGCTTTTCGATCAGATTTGCAAGAAACAGGCTCAGCGACTTCAAAGCGGGGATATCTCGAAGATGACCAATGAGGAACTGATTACCATTATAAAAGAGGATATACCTTACGATAAGCCACAATCTGTGAATGTGGAAGACTGTCTCAATAAACTGAATGGTCTGGTAGGTTTGAGTGCAGTCAAGAAAGAGATTTCTAATCTGACAGCTTTCCTTAATTTGCAGATTCGTCGTGGCGAGACCAATACTTTCCAAGGTAAGCATTATGTTTTCACAGGTAATCCTGGTACAGGTAAGACCACTGTTGCCAGAATCATGGCCGATATCTTCAAGACCCTTGGTGTGGTATCCAGAGGTCAGTTAGTAGAAGCTGATCGAGCCAAATTGGTGGCAGGCTATTCTGGTCAGACAGCTATCAAGACCAATCAGTTGGTAGACCAAGCTATGGGAGGTGTCTTGTTTATCGATGAGGCCTATACGCTGAAATCGAGCGATGGTGATACGTTTGGCGCTGAGGCTATTGACACCTTGCTGAAACGCTTGGAAGATGACAGGGGCAAATTTATTTGTATCGTGGCTGGCTATACAGAACAGATGCACGATTTCATTGATTCAAACCCTGGCTTGAAGAGTCGTTTTACACAGACTATCCATTTCGATGATTATACACCTGATGAACTGACGCAGATCTTCATGCATCTTGCTGAAGAGAAGAAGTTCAGGATTGATGATGATACCCATGCGGCCATCCACCGTCAGTTTGAGCAGTTGTATCTGCGTCGCGATAAGAATTTCGGTAATGCCCGCGAGGCGCGCAAAATCTTCAATGAGGCTGTAGAGCACCAGAGTCAGCGTCTTGTGAAGCTGATGAGTGATCCAGGTTTCCAGGAGCAAGATATGTTCAGTCTTACGAAGGATGATCTACCAATGGCTAAGAATGAGTCAGCTCGTCCGTTGGATGAAGTGCTCAACGAACTGGATGAGTTTATCGGTATGCGTTCTGTTAAGAACTCTATCCGTCGCTTGGCTGTACAGAGCATGTTTATGAAACAGCGCGCAGCTATGGGTGCAGGAAAGGTTCAGCAGATGACCATGAACTTTATCCTGACCGGAAATCCTGGCACAGGTAAAACCTCTATCGCCAGAAAGATGGGTGAGATTCTGCAGGCTATGGAAATTCTTCCAACGTCGCGCGTGATAGAAACCAGCAGAGCAACACTTGTTGGTAAGTATATGGGCGAGACGCCAAAAATTGTCAATAGTATCTGCGACAAAGCCATTGGTGGTATCCTCTTCATCGATGAAGCCTATACATTAAGTGGCGATCAATATGGAAAGGAAGCAGTCGACACGCTGATGAAACGCATGGAGGATGACAGAGGCAAGTTTGTCGTGATAGTAAATGGCTATAAAGACAAGATGGAAGAGTTTATGATGATGAACGCTGGTCTCGCCAGTCGCTTTACCCATAAATTCCATATTGAAGACTATAATGAAGACGAGTTGCTGGCTATCTTCAAGTCGATGGCTCAGAAGGAACAGTACACGCTTACGCCAGCAGCAGAGTTTAAGGCACTTGATACCATCTACAAGATGGTGCTCGCAAAGGATGAGTCATGGGGCAATGCCCGAGAGATGCGTAATTTGCTCGATGCCACCATCCAGAAGTTGTCTCAGCGTGTGGCCAACATGCCACCAGATCAGGTGACTAAGGAAACATATCAGCTAATATTACCAGAAGATATATAAAAAATGATTATTTGTCCCGCTTGTAGAGAAGAGATCGAAGACGATTCGCGCTATTGTGATCAGTGCGGACAGATGTTGCTGTTCTGTAACCAGTGCGGTCGTGTAGGACTGGGTCGTCGCTGTACGCATTGTGGCGGTTTGATGATTTCCCCAGATGAACGTGATGCTAAGCTGCAGCGCACAGAAACTCCTGACGCAGATTTCTCTCAGAATATATCGATGGGCATCAGTGCAACAAAGCCTGACGTGCCTCGTGGCGGTATGCCGGAACTGACATTGGCCAATGATAGTCTCAATATTCGTGTTGTTGCCATGAATGGTGCGATAATTGGTCGACGCAAAGGGCCATACGTGCAGTTCTTTGAGCAGCATGCCTATGTGTCGGGCGTGCATGCACAGTTGAAATATAAAGCTGGCTCAGGCTGGTATGTAGTGGATAAGCATTCTTCGAATGGTACAAAGGTGAATAATCGTGCTTTACAGCCTGATGTAGAAATGGTTTTGAATAATGGTGATGTACTTACGATTGCAAATCTCAATCTGCAAGTAATAATAAGATAAGACCAATGATAAAAATGGATATAATGGCAGCCAGTAGAGTAGGCTGCGTAAGACATCAAAATGAAGATATGGTTCTTGTAGGTCATCATTTCCTAAGAAATGATTTCTTCAAGACGCAAGTTGAACTAACAAATCAAGAGAGATATCTGATTGCTGTTGCTGACGGTATGGGTGGTCATAACCGTGGAGATGTGGCAAGTAACGATGTGATGCGTAATCTGCATTTTTACTTTCATGACCTGCCTACAGGACTTGGCGCCAGTGAGTTTAATGAGGCTATCATAGAATGGCTCGATGCTATCAACAACTATGTAGCCTCTAAGGGGCGTGCTGATGAACAGTATAAAGGCATGGGAACCACACTCGTGGGATTGGCTTTCTATGAAGGCCATTTCTATTCGATGAATTGTGGCGACAGTCGTTTGTACCGTTATCGTGATGGTGTGCTCGAACAACTGACGACCGATCACTCCCTCAGCAATCTGCTTGGGTCGGAGAAACATTCAAGTGTCATCACAAACTGTATTGGTGGAGGTTGTAGTACCTCCTATATCGACATTGTTCAGATGACGGACGATGTGCGTACGGATGACGTCTATCTCCTGTGTAGTGATGGACTCTCCGATATGATCTCCGACAATCAAATTGCCAGTTTGTTAGCTTCTGGAGCCGATGTCAATGGCCTTTGCGAAGCTGCTATCGAAGCTGGTGGATTTGACAATGTTTCTTGTTGTATTATAAAACTCTAATTAATCATGCCATTAAGATTACCGGATAGACTCCCTGCAATAGACATTCTGAAGAATGAGAATATATTCGTGATGGACAATTCGAGGGCTACGACTCAAGATATCCGTCCGCTGAAAATAGTGATTCTGAATCTGATGCCTCTTAAAATTACCACTGAGACAGATTTGGTTCGTTTGCTTTCGAACACACCGTTGCAGTTGGAGATAAGTTTTATGAAGTTGAAGAGTCACACCCCAAAGAATACCCCCATTGAGCACATGATGATGTTCTATCGCGATTTCGAATCGATGCGCAACGAAAAATTCGATGGCATGATTATCACGGGTGCGCCAGTTGAGACACTGGATTTTGAAGAAGTATCCTATTGGGACGAAATCACTGATATCTTTACATGGGCGCGCACGCATGTCACGAGTACCTTATATATTTGTTGGGCTGCTCAGGCTGGTCTTTATTGTCACTACGGCATCCCCAAATATCCTCTGAAGAAAAAGATGTTTGGTATCTTCCCTCAGATGCCCATCTCAGAGCCGCTCCCTATTTTCAGAGGCTTTGACGATGTGTTTATGATGCCTCATAGTCGACATACGGAGATTCATCGTGAAGATATCTTAGCATGTAAAGACTTGAAACTGATTGCAGAGTCGCCAGAGAGTGGTGTCAGTATCGTGATGGCCAGGAATGGTCGTGAATTCTATATCACTGGGCATTTGGAGTATGCGCCTAATACCCTCGACAATGAGTATAAGCGCGATAAGGGTGTTCGCGATGATGTGGATATGCCAAAGAACTACTATCTGAACGATAATCCTGAGAATGCGCCTCTTGTTACTTGGCGTGCGCATGCTAATCTGCTCTATGCCAACTGGATAAACTATTATGTTTATCAGGAGACACCATATAATATTGATGATATTACCTAATCAGAAATCGCATTGAGAGCCCTTGAACTATTAGCGCCTGCAAAGAATTTAGAGTGCGGTATCGCAGCCATCGATCATGGTGCTGATGCTGTGTATATTGGTGCTTCGCGCTTTGGGGCAAGGTCGGCAGCAGGCAATAGCATCGAAGATATCCAGAAGCTATGTGACTATGCCCATCCGTTTGGGGTGAAGGTCTATGTTACAGTGAACACCATTATCTACGATGATGAGTTGGAACCAACGAGGCAGTTGCTTCAGCAGTTGGCAGCAATCGGTGTTGATGCGATTTTGGTGCAGGATATGGCAGTGCTTGAGATAGCGCAACAGATTCCGATAGCCGTTCATGCTTCTACACAAACGGATAATCGCACAGCAGAGAAGGTGTCATGGTTGCACTCTCTTGGTTTTTCAAGGGCTGTTTTAGCGCGTGAATTGTCGATAGATGAGATTGCGACCATTCATCAGTCTGTGCCAGACATCGATCTCGAAGTGTTTGTTCATGGGGCGCTGTGTGTAAGCTATTCTGGTATCTGTTATGCTTCGCAGCATTGTTTTAAGCGGAGTGCCAATCGTGGTGATTGTGCCCAGTTCTGTCGCATACGTTTTTCACTTGTCGATGCTGATAATAAGGAGATAGAACATGAGCGCTATCTGCTCTCCCTCAAAGATATGAATCAGAGTGAGCACCTATTGACTTTGGCTGAGGCTGGAGCCACCTCTTTTAAAATAGAAGGACGCTTAAAGGATGTGGCTTATGTCAAGAACGTCACGGCAGCCTATAGCGAAAAGCTCAATGCAATAGTGCAAAGATTCCCCTCGATGTATTGTCGTGCCTCCTTGGGGCACTGCACCTATACTTTCACTCCTGATCTTAAGAAGACTTTCAATCGTGGCTATACCACTTATTTTACTGAGGGTCGTAAGCCTGATATTGCCTCTTTCGATACGCCAAAGGCCATCGGCGAATATGTAGGAAAGGTGAAGGAGATTCGTCATGACTCCTTTAATGTGGCAGGAACAGCCAGCTTTGCGAATGGCGACGGCTTGTGTTTTCTTAATGCTGATAAGCAGTTTGAAGGTTTCCGTGCCAATCGCGCAGTGGGTAATCGAATCTTTCCTTTTAAGATGCCTGTAGGTTTGCGTCCAGGTATGTCACTCTATCGTAATAACGATCAGGAGTTTGAGCGCATACTCTCTAAGCCCAGTGCTACTAGGAAAATACCCATCAAGGTGGTTCTCTTGGTTCAAGATTTCGGCTTCCATGTGGGGGCAACAATTACAGAACTGGGTCTGTTTATCAGTGTACCTTTCCCAACAGAGCATCAGGAGGCGCTGAAATCACCTCATGAGAATATCATTCGTCAATTATCGAAGTTTGGCGATACGAAATATGACTGTACGGAGGTCTCTTTTGCTGATGATTTTAATTACTTTATTCCCAATAGTGTGCTGGCAGAGATGAGGCGCGCGCTGACAGAGCAATTAGACAAAACGCTTAGTGAACGCCTTTCTGAAGTGGAAAAAGTATCGGATACAGGAAAAAGTTCGCATCAGAATCCACCCAAGTATCCTTATCCGTACCTCTATAATATCTCTAATCGTCAGTCTCGTAATTTCTATGGTGCTAAAGATCTAACTGCTTATGAACTTAAAGGTGGCGATGGCCCTATCATGCAGTGTCGCCATTGTATCCGCTTTAGTCTTGGCTATTGTGTACGTCGAGGCGGTAAGAAACCAACGTGGCATGAGCCACTTTCTCTTGTGTTGGGCGATGGTCGCCGATTCCGTTTAGAGTTTGATTGTAAGAATTGTCAGATGAACGTCTATGCATCGTAGTGTCCTCCGAGGTATTCTCTCTCAACTTTTCTCTTTCCTCTTTCTTCTTATTCTGGTAAGTTGCTACAATCGTGGTCCAATCACGCCTGATGCCTGGAATCTCACAGAACAACAGCTCGATTCCATCTCGTTCTATACCACGCACCATTATACTCAGAACTATAACTTCGTTGTAACAGGTGATTCGTTAGTAGTGGTGGCTCAGCAGCCAGAGGATATGTCTGTGCCCGATGTCGTTTCAGTAGAAATTACAGCCATTGGCGAAGAGAAACAGAAAGACTCCATCACCTTGCATCGCCATGAACATATCGTGGTCGCTGATATCCAGACCGTACCCTCTGATACTATTGATTCTATATGGGTTAAGGTCGCCAGAGACCAGTTGACGTTTGGTTGGATACATGAAAAGGAATTGCTCGATAAAGTGTCGCCCGATGATCCTATCAGTCAGTTTATCGATTATTTCTCCGATGTTCATCTGTTGGTCTTTATGGCTTTTTGTGTGCTGATTATTGCCGCTTATGGTGTACGACTTTTGCTACGTAAAGGCGCTAAGATTGTGCATTTCAATGATATCCCGTCGTTTTATCCTACTACCTTGTGCCTCTTGGTGGCTTCTGCGGCTGTGCTCTATAGTTCTATCCAACTCTTTGGCCCCGAATCTTGGCGCCATTTTTATTATCATCCCTCGCTGAATCCATTTGCATTGCCGCTTCATTTAGGCTTATTCGTCTCGTCAGTATGGGCTATTCTGATTGTCGCTATAGCCACAGTCGATGATATTACCAAACATCTGCCTTTGGCTGATTCGATACTTTATCTGGGAGGTTTGATGGCTATCTGTGCTGTATGCTATGTGGTATTCAGTATTACCACACTCTACTATATTGGCTACCCCTTGCTGTTGGCTTATTATTATTTCGCCTTAAAACGACTTACGAATTTGCCTCACTTGTAAGTTAGTCTACCCATATCAGTTCGCTCATAATCATATCACTAACAAAAAGCCCTTTTCTCGTCAGTCTGAGTCTGTGGTCTTCGTAAGTCAGTAGCTTATCATCGATAAACTTCTGGGCATTCTCAAGACAATAGTGTTTGTGCGATTCTGATAAGGTATTAAGGTTCAATCCGTCCTTGGTTCTTAAGGCTACAGTTATCGCATCATTATAGCGTGTGTGCTTGTCAATCAGTTCCTGTTCGAAAATACGCTTTCCATTCTCCATACCCTTGATGTATTGATGGATATCTGCGATATTCCAACTTCTACTGTTTATATCATACGAATGGGCCGCCGCACCAATACCAATATAGGGTGTACCGTCCCAGTAGCTGCTGTTATGGCGACTGCGGAAACCAGGTTTGGCAAAATTCGATATCTCATAATGCTCATAACCAGCAGCAGTCAGTTTAGTAATAAGCAGTTCATACATGGCCCTCTCCAGTTCCTCATCCATTTTCCACTTTCCACTTTTAGCTTTTAACTCCTCATATAGTGGTGTGTTTTTTTCTATCATCAGACAGTAGGCTGACAGATGCTCTACGTTCAGCGCCAGTGCTTTGTTGATATCGTCCTTCCAATTCTGCATCGTCTCATTGGGAAAACCGTACATCAAGTCGATACTGATGTTCTGGATACCAGCCTTACGAAGATTGTCGATAGCCTTATATACTTGTTGCGCATTATGTCGCCTGCGCAGATACTTCAGTTGCGCATCGTTGAATGTCTGTGCCCCCATGCTGATACGATTCACAGGTAACTGGCGAAGTGCTTGGCAGAAAGCTTCTGTTACATCATCTGGGTTACACTCCAGGGTGATTTCTGCATCCTCTTCCACCTTATTATATATATATAAGGTATCAAAGAGTTTTTTCAGTTGTGCGATAGTGAGTTGCGATGGTGTCCCTCCACCCAGATAGATGGTGCTTACGATGTCAGAACTTGGCCTCGAACGTAACTCCATACACACAGCGTCAACGTATCTTTGACGCAGCTCAAGATGAGTTGTAGAATAGAAGCCACAATAGATGCATCTGCTCCTACAAAAGGGTATATGAATGTATATTCCTGCCATTTGGGCTGTAAAATTACTAAGAAAGTTTAATATTTGAAACATTTTTTTGGTGATTTCTTGGAAAATGTCTAATTTAGTGCCCGATTAATTCGTATTCACCTAAAACTTAAGAGATATGAAAGTATATCAGACAAACGAAATCAAGAACATTGCACTCATTGGCAGTGCGGGTAGCGGCAAGACTACTCTTGCCGAAAGTATGGTCTACGAAGCTGGCATTATCAAGCGCCGCGGTACCGTAGAGGGTAAGAACACCATGAGCGATTATTTCCCTGTTGAACAGGAAGGTGTTCTCAACTGTTTTTCATGTAGAGTGGAACAACAAGAAGCTGAACATCATCGATTGTCCAGGTTCTGACGACTTCGTAGGTGGTTCTATCACCGCTATGAATGTAACAGACCAGGCTGTCATCCTTATCAATGGTCAGTATGGTCCTGAGGTAGGTACAATGAATGCTTTCCGTAACACTGAGAAGCTGAAAAAGCCCGTTATCTTCCTGGTTAACCAGTTGGATCGTGATAACTGCGACTTCGACCAGATTCTGGGTCAGCTCAAGGAGGTTTATGGTCCTAACTGTGTACCAGTTCAGTATCCTATCGCTACAGGTGCTGGCTTCAATAGCGTCATTGATGTGTTGCTCATGAAGAAGTACTCTTGGAAGCCCGAGGGTGGTGCTCCTATTATCGAGGATATTCCTGCCGATCAGTTGGATAAAGCCAAGGAGTGGAAGGCTGCTCTTGTTGAGGCAGCAGCTGCTGGCGACGATACACTGATGGAGAAATTCTTCGAGAGCGAGGATTTGACAGAAGACGAGATGCGTGAGGGTATCCGCAAGGGTATGGTAACTCGCTCTATCTTCCCAGTATTCTGTGTTTGCGCAGGTCGTGATATGGGCGTTCGTCGCTTGATGGAATTCTTGGGCAATGTTGTACCTTTCGTAAGCGACATGCCAGTAGTAAAGAATGCTGCAGGTAAGGAGATTCCTGCTGATGCTTCTGCACCTACATCACTTTATTTCTTCAAGACTGGTGTTGAGCCCCATATCGGTGAGGTTCAGTACTTTAAGGTGATGAGTGGTGTTGTAAAGAGTGGTGACGATCTGACAAATGCTGATCGTGGCAGTAAGGAGCGTATTGGTACACT